>DASUJK010000054.1:0-20034 GCA_036279295.1 Pseudonocardiaceae bacterium
TCACCGTGGAACACAGCTGCGCCGACTCGCCACGCAGGGGCTGTCCCCAGCGCTGCGCCGCCATCCGCTGGGACAGGTCACCCTCGGCGACCGCGGCGAGCACCCGGCTCAGCTCGGAGGTCGGGTAGAGCAGGTCCTCGATCAGTCCGTTGACCGACTCCCTGGCCAGCGACCAGCCACCCAGGTTCTCGCCGGTGACGAGCCGCTCGCCGAGCCTGCCCTGTTCACCCGCTGCCCTGCGGGTGCCGGCCAGGTCACCGACGAGGTCCTGGTTGCGCTCGACGATCTCGTTGAACATGGCGGCGACGGCAGCGGGCAGACCTTCGCCCACCGGAGTGAGTCTGCGGCGGAAGTTGCCGTCCCGCACGTCACTCATCGCAGACAGCAGACGCGCCAGGAACGCGTCCGAACCAGCGCCCTGACCTGCGTCTTCGGTGTCGATGACCGCTTGTGGCGATGGCGAGTTCGTGTCCATGCCGGCCTCCCATGGGTCGCAACTCGATGTCCCCAGCCTGCCATGCGCTCACCGCTGGTGATGGGTTGACCGCATCGGGGCCCAGGGACATCCACGGTCACCCGTTAGTCTGGTCCTTGTGCGGCGCGCGGCCGCCAGCGGTGATCACGCAGGAAGTACCGACACGGCCGCCCTGATCTGTGCAGGTCAGGGCGGTTGGCGAGAAGCCTGGAGGTGGCAGGAGTGGCCGACCGGCCCGCCACGCCGAGGACTACCGCGCTGGTTCGTTCCGGAAAGTCCAGGTTGACCAGACAGCTGGTCGGCAGGCAGCTCACCAGCGGGGACGATGTGTGGCAGGTGTTGGTGGACGCCACCCACAGGGCAGTGCTGGTGCACGATGCCGCTGGTGTGGTGCAGGTGGTCAGTGCCAGTGCGACCGAGCTGTTCCCCGGCCTGGTGCCGGGCGCCCAGCTCGCCGAAGTACCCGACTTCAACGCCAAGGGCAGCGAACCGTTCGAGGTGGAGCGGACCGGGGTGCTGTGGCGGTGGCACTCCGAGCAGCTCGACGCGGAGCACATGGCGTGGCACGGCGAGATCGCCGACGATGATGCCGAGCCGTGGTGTGAGAACTGTGCGTGGTCGAGGTTCCTGGCCAATGCCAGCAGGCTGCTGACCGGTTCGCTGGACCGGGACCGCACCCTGCGGGCGATCGTGCAGCTCGCGGTGCCGATGCTGGCCGACTGCTGCGCGGTGCTGCTGCCGGCGCCGAGGGGCCGCCTGGAGTGGTGGCGCTTCACCAGGGGCGGCGACACGGCCCGAGGCAGGATCGGCCACTACGCCCTGGAGTCGCTGGTCGACCTGCCCGAGGCGTTCAGCGCCCCGGAGGCCCGGCTGACCAGGACCGAGCTGGCCCCGGGACCTCGGCCGGACTGGCTGCTACCGGTCGAGTTCGGTGCCGTCGGCGGTCTCGTCGTCGCGCCGATGCGGCACGGCGAACACGCGGTCGGGGCGCTGGTGCTGGCCAACGGCAAGCGCCGGGGACCGGTCGACCCGAACCGGTTCGACGAGATGCGGGACTACGCGATACGGGCCGCGACCGCGTTGAGTCAGGTCGCCGCGTACACCGCACAGGCCGAGGCGGCCGCGATCCTGGAGTCCGACCTGATCCCCGGCCCGCTGCCGGAGGTGCCCGGCACCCTGCTGGCCGCCGCGTACCGGCCGGCCAAGGAAGCGGTCCGGGTCGGCGGCGACTTCTACGAGGTCTACCCCGGTGATGACGGCAGTGCGCTGTTCATGCTCGGCGACGTGGCCGGCAACGGTGTGGAAGCAGCGGCACTGGCCGGCCGGATCGAGCACTCGGTGGCCGCACTGCGACTGGTCGAGTCACGCCCGGCGGCGCTGCTGTATCTGCTCAACCAGACCATTCTCGGCAACAGCGCCAACCGGTTCGCCACGCTGGTGGTCGGCTCGCTGAGCAGGCACGACGACGGCAAGCTTGAGCTGGTGCTGGCCTCTGGTGGGCATCCGCCGCCCGTGGTGCTGCGGGCCGACGGCACCGTCCAGGAGGTCGTGATGCCCGGCACGCTGGTCGGCGTGCTGCCCGAGCCGAGGTTCAGCGAAGCCACTGTGCTGCTCGCGCCCGGCGATGTCTGCCTGCTCTACAGCGACGGCGTGACCGAGGCACGCGGTGGGCAGGACGGTCAGGAACTGTTCGGCCCGCAACGGCTCGGCGAGGCCATGGCCGGTGGCGCCGGCATGTCGGCCGCCGAACTGACCGGGCACATCGAGCGGCGACTGGAACGCTGGCTGGGCGGCCGGGAACACGACGACATCGCGATGTTGGCGGTCCAGGCCTCCTGATGCCCCGCACGGGACACCAGGTTTTCGATATCTTGAGTCGTGTGACCACAGAAGACAGCGACGCGTTGACGGCCCGCGAGCTGACGACCCGCGAGCTGACGACACTGCCGTTGGTGGCCAAGCAATTACCCGCCGCGTGGGCGGAATCGCGGATCGCCGTCGTCGTGCCGACCTACAACGAGGCAGCGAACCTGCCGATCCTGGCCGAACGGGTGCTCGGTCTGCCGCTGCCCAATCTGCGACTGGTCATCGTGGACGACAACTCCCCCGACGGCACCGGGCAGGTCGCCGACGACATCGCTTCGGCAACGAATGCGGAACGGCCGAATCGGATGGCTGTCCTGCACCGGCCGGGCAAAGCCGGTCTCGGCCGGGCCTACGTCGCCGGCATGCTGGAGTCGATGACCGGTGGCGCCGAGTACGTCGTGCAGATGGACGGTGACCTGAGCCATCAGCCCGAGACCATTCCGGAACTGCTGGGCACCGCGTTGGCCACCGACGCCGGACTGGTGATCGGCAGCCGCTATGTCATCGGGGGATCGCTGTCCGCGCAGTGGGGTCTGCACCGCAGGCTGCTCAGCCGGGGCGGCAGCACCTACGTGAATCTGGTGCTGGGACTGGGAATTCGGGACGCCACCGGTGGTTTCAAGCTGTGGCGGTCCGACGTGCTGACCGCGATCGGCCTGGACGCTGTACTCAGCGACGGGTTCAGTTTCCAGATCGAGATGAACTACCGCTGCCAGCGGCTCGGCCACAAGATCGTGGAGATCCCGATCCATTTCGAGGAGCGGTACAGTGGGTCGAGCAAGATCAGCCTGCGGATCCAGGTCGAGGCGTTGCGGCTGCCGTGGCGGCTGAAGTTCGGGCGGATCTGAAGCCGTGGAACGATTCCTGGTCACCGGCAGCGCGGGCCATCTCGGTGAGGCACTGGTCCGGACCATCCGCGAGCAGGGCGACGACGTCGTCGGGCTGGACGTGTCGGACTCGCCGTTCACGACGGTCACCGGTTCGGTTGCCGACCCGGCCGTGGTCCGACACGCGATGGCCGGTGTCCGGCACGTGCTGCACACCGCGACACTGCACAAGCCACACGTCGGGTCACACAGCCGGCAGGCGTTCGTGGACACCAACGTCACCGGCACGCAGACCGTGCTCGACGAAGCGGCCGCGGCCGGCGTGGCGAGTGTCGTGTTCACCAGCAGTACCAGCGCTTTCGGCCGTGCGCTCACGCCGCCGGCCGGCCGGCCCGCGGCGTGGATCACCGAGGACGTGCACCCCGTGGTCCGCAACATCTACGGCGCCACCAAGGTCGCGGCCGAGGACCTGTGCGAGTTGGCGCACCAGGAGGACCGGCTGCCGGTGGTGGTACTGCGGACGTCGCGGTTCTTCCCCGAGGGCGACGACCGCGACGACATCCGGGCCGCCTACGACGACCTCAACCTGAAGACCAACGAGTTCCTGTACCGGCGGGTGGACATCGCCGACGCGGTGTCCGCGCACCTGCTGGCCGCCCGGCGTGCGCCGACGATCGGCTTCGGCCGGTACATCATCAGCGCGTCCACCCCGTTCACTCCTCACGACCTGGCCGAACTGGCCGCCGACGCGCCCGCCGTCGTCGCTCGGCACCACCCGGAGCAGCCCGCGGTGTACGAGCGGCTGGGTTGGCGGATGTTCCCGACGGTGGAACGGGTCTACGTGAACACGCTGGCCAGGACCGAGCTCGGCTGGGCGCCCCGGCACGACTTCGCGACCGTGCTGGACCGGGTCGCGGCAGGCGACGATCCGCGTAGCCCGCTGGCCGTCACGATCGGCGCCAAGGGCTATCACGCGGTGCCCACCGGCCCGTACACCACCTGAGTTCTAGACTTCTCCATCGATGGCTGAACATGTCGAGCAGGAAACGGACACCGGCACGCTGACCGAGTTGCAGCGACAGTTGCGGCACGGCGCACCGGGTCGGCGCGCGATCGCGCTGGACGCGCTCGCGCTGGGCAGGCGGCGTTTCCTGCACGGCGACCGGGTGGACATGGGCAGATTGGCCCAGGACCTCGGTGTCAACCGGGCCACGCTGTACCGCTGGGTCGGCACGCGGGAGCAGTTCCTGGTGGAGATCCTGTGGTCGCTGGCCGAGCACACGCTGACCGAGGAGCTGAAGCGGGTCGAGGCGGACGACCAGCCGGGCAACCGGGTCGCCAGGCTGCTCAGCGGTTTTGTCGCGGTCGTGCTGGCCAACCACGGCATGCGGCAGTTGCAGCGGGACGAGGGTGAACTGGTGTTCCGGCTGCTCACCCTGGCCCGGCACGGCTTCGAACCGAGGTTCGTCCGGCTGGTGCAGAACCTGCTCGAAGAGGATGCCGCGGCCGGCAGGCTGCACACCCCGCTACCGGTGGCGGACCTGGCCTACACCGCGGTCCGCGTTGTCGAGTCGTACGTGCACCGGGCCGCGATCACCGGTGAGCCACCGGATGCCGACCGGGCGGGCCGGGTGCTGCACGTCCTGCTCAGCTGATCCTGCCTGGCTGATTGCGCGTTGACGGGTCGGACAAAACGCCGTACAACATCCTTGCGAAACGTCGTGGCGTGCACCGTGGCACAACAGATGTTGCACGCCGTCATCCGAAGCTTCGGAGGAACACGGTGAGCATCAAAACGGTGAGCAACTCAGCAGTGGGACGCGCCGTCGGCGCGTTACTCGCGACGGCCGCGGTCGTCGCGGCCACCACCAGCCTCGCGTCAGCGGGCCCGACACCCACTCCGAACCAGCAGCACCCGACGACGGCCGCCCCCACCCTCAGCGGCCCGGTCACCGGTGGCACCCACGGTTTCCCGTTCACGGCGTCCTCGGTCGACCTGCGCTCGCACGGCTACGCCGAGCAGGAGTTCTTCTTCGGCGGCACGGCCCACAGCTTCACGTCCGCACAGCCGCTGACCAGCGACGGCAGATGGCAGGTCCAGCAGGCCGCGTCGGCGCGGTACGAGTCGCGGATGATCGTGCGGGCGCCCACCGACCCGAACAGGTTCAACGGCACGGTCATCGTCGAATGGCTCAACGTCAGCGCGGGCCGGGACATCGACGTCGACTGGGACTACGGCTTCAGCGGGCTGATGAACGACGGCTTCGCCTACGTCGGCGTGACCGCCCAGGCGGTCGGCAGCCGTGCCCTCACCGCATGGGACCCGGCCCGCTACGGCGCCATGTCCATCCCGTCGGACGACTTCTCCTACGACATCTTCAGCCAGGCCGGCGCCGCCGTGCGGTCCGGCGATGTGCTGCACGGGTTGCGGGTACGCAACGTCATCGCGGACGGTGAATCCCAGTCGGCAGGCCGGATGACCACCTACGTGGACGCCGTCGCGCCGATCGCGAAGGTCTATGACGGGTTCCTGATCCACAGCAACTCGGCCACCGGCTCAGCGCTGTCGGCCACCGTCAAGGCGCCGACTCCGACGCTGCTGCGCACCGACCTGAACCGCCCGGTGCTCAACCTGGAGACCGAGACCGACGTGCTCAGCCATGTGGCCGCCCGACAGCCCGACGACCGGTTCCACCGGCTGTGGGAGGCGGCCGGCACGGCACACGTGGACAACGACGTGTTGACGCTGTTCGGCTATCAGGACCACCGGCAGACACCGCAGGACATCGACCCGACCTGCACGGCGGCGTTCAACACCGCGCCGGAGAGCTACCTGTTCGACACGGCCTACCGCGACCTGCGCACGTGGGTGCGCACCGGCCAGGCACCGCCGGTGGCACCACGGATGCGGATCAACGCGGCCGGCACGGACGTGGCCAGGGACGCGTTCGGCAACGGCATCGGCGGCATCCGGCTGCCGCAACTGGCCGCGCCGATCGCCACGCTGACCGGTGTCGGCAACCGGCCGGCCGACACCAACCCGGTGTCCATCTTCTGCGTCCTGTTCGGCACGGCGGCACCGTTCGACGCGGCGACGCTGGCCAGGCTCTACCCGACGCACACCGCCTACGTGCGGGCGTTCACCGCTGCCACGCTCAGCCTGGCCAGGCAGGGCTTCCTGACCAAGGCGGACGTGGCCGACGCGCTGTTCGGCGCCCAGCAGGCACCGGTCCCGACCAGCTGAGGTACCCCTGGCCGCTACTCCGCGGCCGGGGTAGCGGCCAGGAACAGCACACCACTGGGCGGCAACGCCACCACGACCGAGGCGGGCCGACCGTGCCATGGCTTGTCCTCGGCCGTGACCTGGCCCAGGTTGCCGACGCCGGACCCGCCGTAGACCTCCGAGTCGGTGTTCAGCACCTCACGCCACACCCCACCGAACGGCAGGCCGATCCGGTAGTTCAGGTGCGGCATGCCGGCGAAGTTCGCGATGCACGCGACGTGCGAGCCGTCCAGCCCGACCCGCAGGAAGCTGATCACGTTGTTGGCCGAGTCGTTGGCGTCGATCCACTGGAAGCCCTCTGGCCTGCTGTCCTCGCTGTAGAGCGCGGGCGAGTTCCGGTAGACGGCGTTCAGGTCGCGCAGCAGCGTGTGCACACCCTGGTGCAGCGGCTCGTCCATCAGGTGCCAGTCCAGCGACCGCGACTCCGACCACTCCTGCGGCTGGCCGAACTCGCCGCCCATGAACAGCAGTTGCTTGCCGGGGTGCGCCCACATGAAGGCCAGCAGCGAACGCAGGCCTGCTGCCTTGTTCCAGTCGTCGCCGGGCATCCGCTGCCACAGCGACCCTTTGCCGTGCACCACCTCGTCGTGCGACAGCGGCAGCACGAAGTTCTCGCTCCACGCGTACACGAGCGAGAACGTCATCTCGTTGTGGTGGTACGAGCGGTGCACCGGGTCGTGGCCGAGATAGGCCAACGTGTCGTGCATCCAGCCCATGTTCCACTTGAACCCGAACCCGAGCCCGCCGATGTGCGTCGGCCGGGTCACGCCTGCCCACGCCGTGGACTCCTCGGCGAACATCACGACACCGGGGTGTCGCTTGTAGACGGTCGCGTTCAGTTCCTGCAGGAACCGCACGGCATCCAGGTTCTCCCGGCCGCCGAACTCGTTGGGCAGCCACTCGTCCCGGGAGTAGTCCAGGTACAACATGGACGCCACCGCGTCCACGCGCAGCCCGTCGAGATGGAACTCCTCGATCCAGTACAGCGCGTTGGCCACCAGGAAGTTGCGCACCTCGTTGCGGCCGAAGTCGAAGATCAGCGTGCCCCAGTCCGGGTGCTCGCCCCGGCGCGGGTCGGCGTGCTCGTACAGCGGCGAGCCGTCGAAGCGGGCCAGCGCCCACTCGTCCTTCGGGAAGTGTGCGGGCACCCAGTCCACGATGACGCCGATGCCACGCTGGTGCAGGCGGTCCACGAAGTAGCGGAAGTCGTCCGGGCTGCCGAACCGGGACGTCGGCGCGTAGTACGACGTGACCTGGTAGCCCCACGAGCCGCCGAACGGGTGCTCGGCGACGGGCAGCAGTTCCACGTGCGTGAAGCCGGCGTCGGTGACGTAGTCGGCCAGCTGGTCGGCCAGTTCCCGGTAGCCGAGACCCTGCCGCCACGAGCCGAGGTGCACCTCGTAGACACTCATCGGCGCGTCGGCCCACTGGGTGGCCTCGCGGGTGTTCTCCCAGTCCTCGTCGGCCCACGTGTACGCGGAGCGGGTCACCACGGACGCCGTCGCGGGCGGCCGCTCGGTGGCGAACGCCATCGGGTCGGCCTTCTCGTGCCACGCGTTGTCCTGGCCAAGGATGCGGAACTTGTAGCAGGCACCCACCGGCACACCGGGGACGAAGACCTCCCAGACACCGGACGAACCCAGTGACCGCAACGGGTTCGCCCGCCCGTCCCAGCCGTCGAAGTCACCGGTCACCCGGACGCCACGGGCCGTGGGCGCCCACACCGCGAACGACACACCGGTGACGGTCCCGGCCGGGGTGTCGTACTCCCTCGGGTGCGCGCCGAGCACGTGCCACAGTTCCTCGTGCCGGCCCTCGCCGATCAGGTGCAGGTCCAGCTCACCGATGGTGGGCAGCCAGCGGTACGGGTCGTCCACGGTGACCACGCGGTCGCCGTAGTCGACCTCAAGCAGGTAGGAGCCGGGGTGCTCGGTGAGCGCGCCCGCGAACAGGCCGGGCACCACCGGGTCCAGCTCCACCTGTTCGGCGCCTGACACGAGCGTGACCCGCTTGGCACCCGGTCGCAGCGCACGGGCCGCGAAGCCGGAGCGCACCGAGTGCACGCCGAGCACGGAGTGTGGATCGTGGTGCGAGCCGGCCAGCAGGCGTTCGACGTCCTGGGGGGACGGCACGACGCCCGAGGACACGGCTGGGACGGCGTTCATGCGGTCACTCGCCTCCTGCGGTGAGTCTGCGGATGGAGGACAGCGGCACGGCCAGCCACTCCGGGCGGTTGGCCTGCTCGTAGGCGACCTCGTACACCGCCTTGTCCAGTTCGAACGCGCGCAGCAGGTCGCCGTGCGCACGCGGGTCGCCGACCGAGTCGACGGCCACCTCGGCGTAGCCCTCACAGAACGCGGCGCGGTTGCGGCGCGACCAGTCCAGGGCCCGCTCGACCAGCTGCTCGTCGTCATCGGGCTGGCCGATCAACATCTGGTGGGCCGCGTAGTCGAACGAGCGCAGCATCCCGGCCACGTCACGCAGCGGCGACCGCAGCACACCACGGTCGGGTGCCGGCGCCGCCGGCTCGCCCTCGAAGTCGATCAGCAGCCAGCCGTTCGACGTGCGCAGCACCTGGCCGAGGTGCAGGTCACCGTGGATGAACTGCATGTGCAGCGGGGTCTTGACCTCACGCAGCCTCTCGAACGCCGCGTGCAGCGCGGGCGCGTACGGTGCCAGTTCCGGCACCGCGGCGGCCACCGCGTTCAGCCGCTGCGCCATCACAGCCAGGGTGCGGTCGAGTTCGGCCGCGTCCACCTCCTGCTGGCCGAGCGCGCGCTGGAGTTCGGCGTGCACCGTCGCCACTGCGTGGCCGAGGCGCCGCGCCTCCCCTGCGAAGTCGCCGCCCACCTCGTCGGCCCGCAGCACCGGGTCGGCCATCAGGTCGCGCACACTCGTGGTGGCCATCGCCCAGCCGTCGGCGGCGTCGCCGATGAACTGCTGGAGCATCGCCAGCGTCGTCGGCTCGCCGTCAAGCGAGCCGGTGACCGAACCGAGCGGCAGCGCGATGTGCTCGCTGCCGACATCACGCAATGCCCTGTGCAGCACCAGATCCGGGTTCAGGCCAGGGTCGAGTTTGCGGTACAGCTTGAAGATGTAGCGGTTGCCGAACACCAGCGACGTGTTGCTCTGCTCGGAGGTGATGGGCCTGCCGCGCAGGCCACCGGCCAGTTCGACGTCCGGCTCGTGCTCGAAGGTGAGACCGTCCAGGCGCTGCCCCTCCACCATCAGATCCAGCAGCTGACTGGTCAGATCGGCGTCACCGCTGGCCTCGTAGCACAGCACCTCGCCGTCCGTGCCGATCCAGCTCGCGGTCAGGTGTTCCGGCAACTGGGTTCTGCTGCCGATCAGCAACTGGTACCGCTGGGACCGGTCATCCTGCGTCACCTCGACGACCAGGTGCAGCAGCAGCGGGTCCCCGTCGATCAGCACGGTCGACGTGACCGCGCGGACAGCGGAGATCGGCCGGTCCTTGCCGGCGAACCACCGTTGCGCCGGCAGCCATGCCGGGAGTTCGGTGACCACCTTGTCCAGCAGTGCCTGGCGATCGGTCACATGTCTCACCTCGGTTCGGTCTCGTTGCCCGGCTCGACCAGCTGGAACCAGTAGAAACCGTGGCCCGGCAGGGTCAGCAGGTACGACAGTTCACCTATCCTAGGGAACCGCACCCCACCGGTGAGTTCGATCGGAGTGCACTCCCGGTGCGTCGACAGGTCCAGCTCGACCGGCTGCGGGAACCGGGACAGGTTGTTCACACACAACACCACGTCCTCGCGCCCGTCCGGCCTGCGCCAACTCCGCTTGTAGGCGAGCACACTCGGGTTCGAACCGCCCAGGTCGACGAAGCTGCCCTCGGCGAACGCGTGGTGCTGCTTGCGCACCTCGATCATCCGCCGCGTCCAGTTCAGCAGCGACGAGGTGTTGTTCAGCTGCGCCTCGACGTTGATGCCCTGGTAGCCGTAGATCGGGTCCATGATCACCGGCAGGTAGATCCGGCCAGGGTCACAGCCGGAGAAACCCGCGTTCCGGTCCGGCGTCCACTGCATCGGCGTCCGGACGGCGTCCCGGTCACCGAGCCAGATGTTGTCCCCCATGCCGATCTCGTCACCGTAGTACAGAACCGGTGAGCCGGGCAGCGACAGCAGCATCGCGGTGAACAGTTCCTGCTGGTTGCGGTCGTTGTCCAACAGCGGCGCCAGTCGCCTGCGGATGCCGATGTTCGCCTTCATCCGTGGATCCTTGGCGTACTCGGCGTACATGTAGTCACGTTCGTCGTCGGTGACCATCTCCAGCGTCAACTCGTCGTGGTTGCGCAGGAAGATGCCCCACTGACAGCCGGACGGGATCTCCGGTGTCTGGCCGAGGATTTCCGAGATCGGGAAGCGGCTCTCCCGGCGTACCGCCATGAACAGCCTTGGCATCAAGGGGAAGTGGAACGCCATGTGGCACTCGTCGCCGCCAACCGACGGGTCACCGAAGTACGCGACCACGTCCGAGGGCCACTGGTTGGCCTCGGCCAGCAGCACCCGGCCCGGGTACTCGTCGTCCACCACCTTGCGGCAGCGCCGCAGGAAGTCGTGCGTGCGCGGCAGGTTCTCGCAGTTGGTGCCCTCCTGCTCGAACAGGTAGGGCACCGCGTCCAGCCGGAACCCGTCGATGCCCAGGTCCAGCCAGAACCGCAGCACGTCCAGCATCGCGTCCTGGACGTCGGCGTTCTCGAAGTTCAGGTCCGGCTGGTGGCTGAAGAAGCGGTGCCAGTAGAACTGACCGCGCACCGAGTCGTACGTCCAGTTGGACGTCTCGGTGTCGACGAAGATGATCCGAGCCTCCGCGTAGCGCGAGTCGTCGTCGCTCCACACGTAGTAGTTGCCGTACGGCCCGTCCGGCTCGGCCCTGGACTGCTGGAACCACGGATGCGCGTCGGACGTGTGGTTGAGCACCAGGTCGGTGATCACCCGGATACCCCTGGCGTGCGCCTCGTCCAGCAGGTAGACGAAGTCCTCGACGCTGCCGAACTCGGGCAGCACGGCCCGGAAGTCGCTGATGTCGTAGCCGCCGTCGCGCAGCGGTGACGCGTAGAACGGCGGCAGCCACAGGCAGTCCACACCGAGCCAGTGCAGGTAGTCCAGCTTGCCGGCCAGGCCACGCAGGTCACCGGTGCCGTCCCCGTTGGAGTCGCTGAACGCCCTGACCAGCACTTCGTAGAACACGGCACCCTTGAACCACTGGGGTTCGCTCGGCGCCTCCATGGCCGACCGGAAGTCGTCGGCCTGCGGTTCGACGAGCATGCCGTCCGAGGTCATCGACTCACCGGTGTGCGGGACGCCTGCCAGCCCGAGCGCGCTGTCGGGTCGGGTGGCTTCGATTCGAGAGTCTGCGTTCACGAGTTCCACCTCGTCAGGCGTATGTGCGGCCGACCCTGCGTCGCATGGACGCAGGGTCGCTGAAGGGAGGACTGCGTCCGGTCAGGATTCGGGTCGTCGCACGCCAACTACGTGCGCCACCGTCCGCCACGGTTCCAGTCGCACGTAGTTGGCCTGACCCCAGTCCCAGGTGCCCCCGGTGACCTCGTCGTGCGCGATCAGGCGGTCCTGCCATTCGAACCCGAGGGCCGGCATGTCCAGCCAGACGGTGCCCTCCTGGGTCGCGACCGGGTCCAGGGACACCACGACGACCACCGTGTCGCCGGTCTCCGGGTCCTGCTTGGAGTAGGCGAGCAGCGCGTCGTTGTCCACGTGGTGGAACCGCAGGGTGCGCATCTGCTGCAACGCCGGATGCGCCCGTCGGATCTCGTTGAGCCTGCGCAGCCACGGTTCCAGGGACCGGCCATCGGCCAGCGCGCCGGCGAAGTCCCGGGGCCGCAGCTCGTACTTCTCCGAGTTCAGGTACTCCTCGCTGCCCGGCCGCACGGATTCGTGCTCGTACAGCTCGAAGCCCGAGTAGACACCCCACGCCGGCGACATCGTGGCCGCCAGCGCGGCCCGCAGCGCGAACATGCCCGGCCCGCCGACCTGCAGCGACTCGTGCAGGATGTCCGGCGTGTTCACGAACAGGTTGGGCCTGCCGTCGTCGGCGTGCTCGACCAGGTCGACACCGAACTCGACCAGTTCCTGCTTGGCCGTCCGCCAGGTGAAGTAGGTGTAGCTCTGGGTGAAGCCCACCCTGGCCAGCCCCCACAGCACGGCGGGTCGGGTGAACGCCTCGGACAGGAACAGCACGTCCGGGTGCGCCGCCTTCACCGACTCGATCAGCCGCGCCCAGAAGTCCGGTGGCTTCGTGTGCGGGTTGTCCACCCGGAAGATCTTGACCCCGTGGTCGATCCAGTGCGTCACTACCCGCAGCACCTCGGTGTAGATGCCCTGCGGGTCGTTGTCGAAGTTGATCGGGTAGATGTCCTGGTACTTCTTCGGCGGATTCTCCGCGTAGGCGATCGTGCCGTCGGGCAGCGTGGTGAAGAACTCCGGGTACTTCAGCACCCACGGGTGGTCCGGCGCGGCCTGCAGCGCGAGGTCGAGTGCCACCTCCATGCCCAGTTCCCTGGTGCGCGCGACGAACGCGTCGAAGTCCTCGATCGTGCCCAGCTTGGGGTGGATCGCGTCGTGCCCACCCTCGTCGGCGCCGATGGCCCACGGCGAGCCGACATCGTCCGGCCCGGCGTTCAGGGTGTTGTTGGGCCCCTTGCGATTTACCCTGCCGATCGGATGGATCGGCGGCAGGTAGACCACGTCGAAAGCCATGTCGGCGACGCGGTCCAGCGCGGCGGTCGCGGTGGCGAACGTGCCGTGCACCGGGCGCCCGGACTCGTCCAGACCGCCGGTGGACCGAGGGAACATCTCGTACCAGGACCCGAACGCCGCGCGCTTGCGGTCCACCCACAGCTTCAGCGGCTTGCCCTTGGTGACCAGCTCCCGCACCGGGTACTGGTGCATCAGGGCGATGACGTCGCTGGTCAGCGCCGGGCCGATCCGCTCGGTCAGCGGGGCGTGCTCGTTGCGCAGCTCGGCGGCGGCTCGTGCCAACATGACCTTGTCCCACCGCCGGTCCGGCCGCCGCGACACCCGCTCCAGCAGCCGCGCGCCCAGCTCCAGGTCGTTGGCCAGTTCACCGGGGCCCTGGCCGGCTGCCACCTTGACCTCGACGGCGTGCCGCCAGGTGGCCCACGGGTCGCTCCACGCGTCCACCCGGTAGGTCCACTCGCCCTCGGCGTCCGGCACGATCACCGTGGCGAACTTGTCCAGGCCGGTGCCGACCTCGACCATCCTGGCGAGTCTGGCCACCCTGTCGTTCGGCCCCCGCCACGCGACTGTGGCCGCGACGGCGGCGTGCCCGTCCCGCCACACGGTCGCGGTCACCGAGATGTGTTCTCCCACCACGGCTTTGGCCGGGTAACGGCCACAACCCACCGATGGGGTCACATCGTCGATGCCGAGCCGGCCGGTCATGGACAGTGCCCCTTTCGCCTCTGTACTACAGCTGACGCTGTTGTGCGACAAGTGTGCCCTGCTCGATCTTGGACACCCTCACCGGGGACAGGCACCAGCCTAGTTACCCCGATCGTGTCCTCGGTACACCTTGCGGCGTTTTCAGTGTGGTCGACAAGGGCTTCGCAAGGCGAGGTCCGTCCAGAATGGTCACTCGGACTTAACACGACACGCACGACGGAGACGAGCGTTCATCCAGGCGAGTGAATTCTCGGACAACCTCGCAACTCGGACATTGACGACTTCGTCGACGCCGAGCGTCAGGGTGGGTCCTGGTGCCGGATAGGGTTACTCCACATGCGTGCAGTTCGCCGGTTGACAGTTCGAGCCAGCCTGCCGGAACGGCTGGCCCCACTGGACACCCTCGCCACCAATCTCCGCTGGACATGGCACCCGCCCACACGGGACCTGTTCGCCACGATCGATCCCGGCCTGTGGGAGAGCTCCGGCTCCGATCCACTGCGGCTGCTCGCCGAGGTCGCGCCGGAGCGGCTCGCCGAACTGGCTGGTGACGAGCGGTTCCTGGCCCGCTGCGCCGAGGTCGCCGACGACCTGGCCGCCTATCTGGCGCAACCACGGTGGTACCAGCGCCAGCAGGCCGACCAGCCGGGCGGGCTGCCCGACTCCATCGCGTACTTCTCGATGGAGTTCGGTGTCAACGCGACGTTGCCGAACTACTCCGGTGGCCTCGGTGTGCTGGCCGGTGACCACCTGAAGTCGGCATCCGACCTCGGAGTCCCGCTGATCGGCGTCGGCCTGCTCTACCGGCAGGGCTACTTCCGGCAGTCGCTGTCCGCCGAGGGCTGGCAGCTGGAGCACTACCCGGTGATCGACCCGCGTGGCCTGCCGCTGACGCCGCTCACCGAAGCCTCCGGCGCCCCGGTGACGGTCACCGTCGCGATGCCCGACGACCGGACGATGGTCGCCAGGGTGTGGCTGGCCGCCGTCGGCCGGGTACCGCTGCTGCTGCTCGACTCCGACGTCGACGGCAACGCCGACGACCTGCGTGAGGTCACCGACCGGCTGTACGGCGGCGACCAGGACCACCGCATCCGGCAGGAGATCCTGGCCGGCATCGGCGGCGTGCGGGCCGTCCGCCGCTACTGCGAGCTGACCGGCCACCCCGATCCAGTGGTCTTCCACACCAACGAGGGGCACGCCGGCTTCCTCGGCCTGGAGCGGGTCCGGGAGCTGGTCACCGAGGCCGGGCTGGACTTCGACCAGGCACTGTCCGCGATCCGCGCGGGCACGGTGTTCACCACGCACACCCCCGTGCCGGCCGGTATCGACCGGTTCTCCAGCGAGATGGTGGAGCGCTACTTCGGGCACGACCGGCTGCTGCCCGGGCTGCCGGTGGAGCGGATCCTGGCGCTGGGCGCCGAGGACAACCCCGGCATGTTCAACATGGCCCACATGGGACTGCGGCTCGCGCAGCGGGCCAACGGGGTGTCGAAGCTGCACGGCGAGGTCAGCCGCGAGATGTTCCACGGCATGTGGTCGGGCTTCGACACGGACGAGGTGCCGATCGGCTCGGTCACCAACGGTGTGCACGGACCGACGTGGGCCGCGGCGGAGACACAGGGCCTGATCGGCGGGTCGGACGGCGACCCTGGCGGCTGCGGTGTGGTCGACGACCGGCGGCTGTGGGACCTGCGGTGTGCGCTGCGGGCCAGGCTGGTGACCGAGGTGCGCCGCCGGGTCCGCGAGTCGTGTCGCGCGCGTGGCGCGTCAGCGCTGGAACTGGACTGGACCGACGGCGTGTTCGATCCGAACGTGCTGACGGTCGGCTTCGCCCGGCGGGCGGCCACGTACAAGCGGCTGACGTTGATGCTGCGTGACCCGGAACGCCTGCGCACGCTGCTGCTGCACCCGGAGCGGCCGGTCCAGTTGGTCGTGGCCGGCAAGTCGCACCCGGCTGACGACGGCGGCAAGGCGCTGATCCAGCAGATCGTGCGCTACGCCGACGACATCGGTGTCCGGCACCGGATCGTGTTCCTGCCCGACTACGACATGTCCATGGCCAGGTACCTGTACTGGGGTTGCGACGTGTGGCTGAACAATCCCGTGCGGCCGCTGGAGGCGTGTGGCACGTCCGGGATGAAGTCGGCACTCAACGGCGGGCTGAACCTGTCCATCCGCGACGGCTGGTGGGACGAGCTGTACGACGGCGGCAACGGCTGGGCGGTGCCAACGGCCGACGACGTCACCGACCCGAACCGGCGCGATGACCTGGAAGCTGCGGCGCTGTACGAACTGCTGGACCGGCAGGTGCTGCCGCTGTTCTACGACCGGTCGGCCGACGGGCTGCCGGCCGGCTGGCTGGCCATGGTCCGGCACACCCTGACGACGCTGGGGCCCGCCGTGCAGGCCAGTCGGATGGTGCGTGAGTACGTGCAGAAGCTGTACGTGCCGGCGGCCCGGTCCGCGGGGGCCACCGTGGCCGACGGGTTCCGTGGCGCGAAGGACCTGGCCAGCTACCGGGACCGGTTGCGGGCGCATTGGGCGTACGTGCGGGTGGCCGAGCTGGATCTGGACGAGACCGGCCCGACGGCACCCCTGTTCGGCACACCGGTCCGGGTGCGCGCGGTCATCGAGCACGGTGAGCTGACCCCCGAGGAGATGGACGTACAGGTCGTGTTCGGCCGGGTGACCGCAGCGGGCGACCTGCACGACCTGGTGACCGTGCCGATGCGGCACGGCATGAACGGGCACTACGAGGCCGAGCTGCCGCTGCCGCGTGCCGGCGCGGTCGGGTACACGGTGCGGGTGCTGCCCAGGCACGGTCTGCTGGCCAGTCCCGCCGAGCTGGGCAAGGTGGTGTTGGCGCACTAATGGATCACGAGACCAGCCTGGCCGGCGAGGCGTTCCAGTATTCGTCGGTCGGTGCTCCGGGCGCCCCACCGCTGGTGTTGCTGCACGCGCTGGGTGAGGCCGCGTCGGACTGGTCTGCCGTCGCCGCCGCGCTGGCCGACCGGTACCGGGTGGTGGCGCTGACCCAGCGTGGGCACGGCGGCAGTCCGTACAGCGGTGGATATTCGACCGCGCGGATGAGCGATGACCTGCTGTTGTTCGCCGACGCGCTGGGGCTGGACCGGTTCGCGCTGATCGGCCACTCGATGGGTGGCGTGGTGGCGCTGAGGTTCGCCGAGGTGCGTTCCGATCGGCTGACCAGGTTGGTGGTGGAGGACGTGCCCGCGCCGCAGGTGCCTCGCGTGTACCCGGCGGAGGAGCGGCCGGATGTCGATCTCCCGTTCGACTGGGAGGTGGTGTCGGCGCTGCGGGCGGAGATGTCGGCGCCGGATCTCTCGGTGTTCGAGCGGCTGGTCGACATTACGGTGCCGACGCTGGTCATCGGCGGTGGCGCGGTCAGTCACATCCCGCAGGAGCAGTTGGTGGCGACGGCCGAGCGGATTCCGAACGGCCGGATGATCACGATCGAAGGCGGCGGCCACCTGGTCCACACCGAGAAGCCGGCCGAGTTCCTGGCGGCGGTGAGCGCGTTCCTGGCGGAGTAGACGGGTTGTCAGCGTCAGGGCGTCTGGGACAGCGTCACCCGGTAGAACAGCTTCGACTTGCGTACCGGCACGCCGAGCCCGGCGTAGAACCGCTGCGCGTCCAGGTTG
The DNA here is from genome assembly GCA_036279295.1 of Pseudonocardiaceae bacterium. Classification (GTDB taxonomy): domain Bacteria; phylum Actinomycetota; class Actinomycetes; order Mycobacteriales; family Pseudonocardiaceae; genus DATEPR01. Next base: position 17,556 of record DASUJK010000054.1, read on the forward strand.
ATGTCGTCGGCGGTCCACTCCACGCGACCGCACTCCTGTTCCGTCGCGACCTCGAACAGCCTGACCATCAACGCCTTGCCCACACCCTGTTGCCGATGCGCTCCGGCGACGTACAGCTCCTTCAGGTACAGCGACCGCCGCAAACTGACCGCTGGCCACAGGAACGAGTACGCCGCCATCGCCGCCAAACGTGAACCGTCCCACGCCAGCAACCCCGCCCCGGCCGGCACCGGGCCGAACAGGGCGGTCGAGATCAGCCGCAGCCGATCAGCCAGCGGCTCGACCGAACTGGCCCCGTAGAAGTACGCCATCTCCTCGTACAACCCCGCGATCGCCGTCTCATCCCCGGGCGAAGCGGAACGAACATCAATCATCGAGGCGCCCTCAACAATTGCAACGACCACGCCGCCATCGTCAGCGTGGCACCCGCCGCCAGCATGCCAGGCTCCGGTGGGCACCCGTCCGCCGTCGTCGTGTCCAGCGTCGGCTCGAACGTGGCGCCGTACTGCGGCCCCGGCAGGGTGAACGAAGCCGGCTCATCCCCGGCGTGCAGCAACAGCAGCCACGAATGGTCCGACACCAACTCGCCATCACGGGTTCTGGACTGGCTGTTCGACCCGTCGATCCACATGCCCAGTGTCCGCCGCTCGCCGTCGAACCAGTCGGTGTCCGTCATCTCCGCGCCGTCCGGTCGCAACCAGATCAGGTCGGGCACACCCGTCGGCGTCTTCCGACCTTCGAAGAACTCCGGCTGCCGCAACGCCGGGCTGGCCGCCCGCAGATGCACCAACCGCCGGCAGAACGCCAGCAGTGCGTCGGCATCCGGCGACGGCGTCCAGTTCAGCCACGACGTCTCGTTGTCCAGGCAGTAGGCATTGTTGTTGCCGTTCTGCGTACGCCACAGCTCGTCGCCTGCCGTCAGCATCGGCGTACCGGTGGACAGCAGCAGCGTGGCCAACACGTTGCGTGCCTGCCGGGCCCGCATCGTCAACACGGTGCTGTCCGTGGTGTCACCCTCGACGCCCTGGTTCCACGACCGGTTGTCATTCGTGCCGTCGCGGTTGTCCTCACCGTTGGCGTCATTGTGTTTCTCGTTGTAGGACACCAGATCCCGCAAGGTGAAACCGTCGTGCGCCGTGACGAAGTTGATCGACTGCCACGGCCTGCGCAGGTCGTCGGCATAGAGATCGGACGAGCCGGACAGCCGGTACGCCAGGTCACGCACCCCGGTCGCGCCACGCCAGAAGTCACGCACGGTGTCCCGGTACCGACCGTTCCACTCCGCCCACTGCGCACCGAACTCGCCCACGCGATACCCGTCCCCGGTGGCGTCCCACGGCTCCGCGATCAGCTTGCACCGGGACAGCAGCGGATCCGTGGTGATCGCGGTGAGCATCGTGGAGTCCCGGTCGAAGATCCGCCCACCCGGCCGGCCCAGCGTGCTGGCCAGGTCGAACCGGAATCCGTCCACGCCCAACTCGGTCACCCAGTACCGTAGCGAGTCGGTGACCATCCGCACCACGGTCGGCGAACCGGCGTCCAACGTGTTGCCGCAACCGGTGATGTCGACGACCCGGCCGCCGGCCCGGTGCAGGTAGTAGGTCGGCGCGTCGTAACCACGCCAGCTGAGCGTCGGACCGTCCGGACCGCCTTCACACGTGTGGTTGAACACCACGTCGACGATCACTTCGATCTTCGCCGCGTGCAGCGCGGCGACCATCGTGCGGAACTCCTCGATCTCCCGCCCCGGTTCGCTGGCATAGCCCGAGTGCGGCGCGAAGTACCCGAGCGGCGAGTAGCCCCAGTAGTTCTGCCGGCCGGCCCGCAGCAGCGACGGTTCGTTGCTGAACGCGTACACCGGCAGCAGTTCGACCGTCGTCACACCCAGGCGCACGAGATGCTCGATCACCGCGGGGTGGGCCAGCCCGAGGTACGTGCCCTGCATGCTGCGCGGCAGGTCCGGGTGCCGCTGGGTGAACCCCTTGACGTGCAGCTCGTAGATCACCGTCTCCTCGAACGGCACCTCCGGCCGGTTACCGGTGTCCGGCCCGCCCGGCGAGCTGACCACGGACAGCGGCACGCTGCCCAGCGAGTCGAACGGCGATGCCGGTCCACGCATCGGGTCACCGACGTAGCCGAGCGCGGGCGCCAGGTTGGTCAGCGTGCCGGAGATCCGCGTCGCATACGGGTCGACCAGCAGTTTCGCCGGGTTGCAGCGCAGCCCTCGGGACGGGTCGTACGGGCCGTGCACCCGGAAGCCGTACCGCTGGCCAGTGGTCACACCGGGCACCAGGCCGTGCCACACCCCGAACGTCCGCTCGGTCAGCTCGACCCGACGCTCGGCACCGTCCTCGCTGATCAGGCAGACCTCGACGGCATCGGCGACCACCGACGTGACGGCGAATCGGACCCCGCCGGCTTCCGGGTGGGCACCGAGCGGGAACGGCCGGCCGGCCAGGACATGTGCACCGGTTACTGG
>DASUJK010000055.1:0-18097 GCA_036279295.1 Pseudonocardiaceae bacterium
GGCCGCAGCCATCCGCGCACTGCACCGAAGTCATCCGCGGCGAGGGTTTTCGGCACCAGCCAGCCACCCGGGCGGCAGCCGATACTTCATGTGCCAACGTGGAAGGAGGCACACAATGTCCATCAAGGACAACCCCACCTCGACCAACAAGCCAGCCGTCCCCGTCCAGCAGAGCGTCGTCAAGCCGACCGCTGCCGCTCCGGTGACCGAAGCCGGGTCCGGCCGCTACCAGGTGCTCGCCGTGCTGCGCGTCGTCACCGGCCTGATGTTCCTCTGGGCCTTCGTGGACAAGGCGTTCGGCTGGGGCTACTCGACGTCCTCGAACCAGGCGTGGATCAACGGAGGCTCGCCGACCAAGGGCTTCCTCGCCCACGTCGAGGTCGGCCCGTTCCAGTCCATGCTCCGTGACTGGGCCGGCACCGGCTGGGCGAACTGGCTGTTCATGCTGGCCCTGTTCGGCGTCGGCCTCGCCTTGGTGCTGGGCATCGGCATGCGCGTCGCCGCCGTCAGCGGCACGCTGCTGCTGGCACTGATGTGGATCGCCGAGTGGCCGCTGGCCCGATTCGACTCGACCGGCGCGGCGACCTCCTCGACCAACCCGATCATCGACTACCACTTCATCTACATCTTCGTCGTGATCGCGCTGGCGGTCTTCGCAGCCGGCAACACCTGGGGCTTCGGCCGCCAGTGGGCCAAGCTCGACATCGTCGCGCGCAACCCCTGGCTCCGGTGATCCCTCGGCAACCGAATCTCGATCCAACCAGGTGAGCGGGCGTGCTGGCACCACCGGTGCCGGCACACCGCTCAGGACACGGAGACAACCATGCTGACGACCACCGTGAGCGACGTGATGACCAGCGACGTGGTCACCGTCGACTCGACCACACCGTTCAAGGACATCATCGATCTGATGGTCCGGGAGGGGATCAGCGCCCTGCCCGTGGTGGACCGCGCCGGCAACCTGCTCGGCATCGTGTCCGAGGTGGACCTGCTGTGCAAGGAACAGCATGCCGACGACGAACCCGACGCAGGACCTCCACGCTTCGCCGGCCACCAGGCGCGCGACCAGTGGCGCAAGGCAGCGGCGCTGACCGCGGCCGACGTGATGACCTCGCCGGTGCTGTCGGTCCGGTCCGACACCGGACTGCCGGAGGTCGCGCGGCACCTGGCGGCAACGGGCGTGCGGCGGTTGTGCGTCGTCGACGAGGGCAAGCTGGTCGGGATCGTCGCTCGGCGTGACCTGCTGCGGCCGTTCCTTCGCGCGGACGACGAGATCCTGGCCCAGGTGGACGACGAGGTGCTCGGCCGTGCCCTGCACGCCAACCCGGCGATGGTGCGCGCCACCGTGGTCAGCAGCGTCGTGATGCTGACCGGACGGGTGGAGTACCAAGGCGATGTGTCCACCGCGGTTCGCCTCGTGCGTGCGATCCCGGGTGTGGTCGCCGTCAAGAACCGGTTGGACTGGCAGTGGAACGGACCACGGCCGCACATCGACGAACCCGCGCCGACCACCGCCTGATCGCTGGGTCAGGCGGTGGTCGGGGCCATCAGGGGTGCCGTCCAGACGAGACGTGTTCCGCCCCCTCGGCCGGCTCGACCAGGCAGGCCCCGCCGGCATCCTCGGCCCGCCGCCGCAGGTTGTGCAGCCCGCTGCGGGCGACGGCGGCCGGCATGCCCACTCCGTTGTCGGAGACGTCGATGACCAGGTCGTCCTCGACCGAGACCGTCACCACCACTTCGTCGGCCTTCGCGTGCCGCACCGCGTTGCTGACCGCCTCGCGCACGACCGCCTCGGCATGTTCGACCAGGTGTGCGGGCAGGGTGTCCAGCACCCCGGACATGCGGACCGTGGTTCGCAGTGGAGTGTCCTCGGTCAGTTCCGTGATCACGTCGTGCAGTGTGGTACGCAGATGTCCAGTGCCCGCTTGGCTCTCCTGTAGGTCGAAGATCGCGGTTCGGATGTCCTGGATGACCTCGTGCAACTGGTCGATGTGCCCGGTGATCCGCTCGGCCACGGCCGGCGACTTGGCCCGGCGGTGCGTGCCCTGCAGCGACAGGCCGATCGCGAACAGCCGCTGGATCACGTGGTCGTGCAGGTCCTGCGCGATTCGGTCCCGATCGGCCAGCAGCTCCAACTCCCGCCGGGCGACCTGGGTCTCCGCACGCTGCAACGCCAGCGACGCCTGGTCGGCGAACGACGACACCACCTGGAGGTCGTGGTCGTCGAACACGGCCGAACCGGGCGTGCGAACGACCAGCAGCACGCCCGCCACGGCGTCGTCGGCGCCCAGCGGCAGCACCATCGCCGGGCCGAACCGCACCTCTATGCCGCGGGCCGGGTCGAAGGCGAGATTGGGCACTACCCGCGGCACGCGGTCGGTGAACACCGTGCCCGACGTGGATCCGGCGATCGGAATCCGCCGACCGGTCATCGCGTCCGAATCCAGGCCGGCCGAGACGGCCACCGTCAATTCGACGACCTCTGACGGGACCGCGTCCGCATCATCAGGCAGGGCGATCATGGTGTAGTCGGCGCCGGTCAGTTCCAGTGCCCGGCCGGCGATCAACCGCAGGATCTCGGTGGGATCACCGGCCCCCAGCAGTTGCGCTGTGACCTCGCCGCTGGCCTCCAGCCACCGCTGCCGGCGTCTGGCGTCCTCGTAGAGCCGGGCGTTGTCGATCGCGACGCCGGCGGCGCCGGCCAACGCCTGTACGACAACCTCGTCATCATCGGTGAACGGCCGACCGCCGTGCTTCTCGGTCAGATACAGACGACCGAAGATCTCTCTCTCCCCCCGCCCGCACAGGGACACCCAGGAACGCCCGCATCGGGGGATGGTTGACCGGGAACCCGATGGATGCCGGATGGCTGGACAGATCCGCCAGGCGCAGCGGCTTGCCCTCGGTCAGCAGATCACCCAGCCTGGCCTGCGACAACGTCGCCGCGACACGGGTCAGATCCGCCCGTCTGGCAGACGGGCCGGGCTCACTGTCGGCGTCGTGTTCGCGCACCCGCTCACTGTGTCACGGCCTGCGCGACCGGACAATGTGGTCGGATCTGGCGATGACCATGGCCCACTCGGGAGGGACGTTATGCCCTGGGCCACACCTCCTGTCGGCTCGCAGAGTGGACGGCGGAGATATGGCGACGACAAAAAAGGGGGCCGAGCCAGTGAACGCCGGGATCAGAGCCGTGGGCAACCTCACCGCCACGCAGGTCGAGACCGTACTGGCAGCGGCCATCACCGCACCCTCGCTGCACAACAGCCAACCCTGGCGATTCCGGTGCACACCGACAGCCATCGAACTGCACGCCGACATCACTCGCCAGATTCCGGTCGCCGACCCCGATCATCGGGAACTGCTGCTGGCCTGCGGCGCCGCGCTGCTCAACCTGCGGCTGGCCATTCGAGTCCTGGGTATCCACCCGACCGTGTCGCTGCTGCCCGATCCTCGCCAACCCAATCTGCTGGCCAGGGTGCGGCCGACCGGGCGTGGTCCCACAACGCCGACCGACAAGGCATTGGCGAACGCCATCGCCCGTCGGCGCACCAATCGGCGACCGTTTCTGCCCACGTCGGTAGAGCCATCCCTCGCGGCAACCCTGCGCAGCGCGGCACGAGCCGAACAAGCCTGGCTGGCCACCGTCACACCCACCCAACTGCCGACCCTCCGGGCACTGGTCGCGGCGGCGTACGACAGCCAACAGCGGGACCCGGCTTTCGTCGCCGAGTGGACGCGCTGGACCGGTCGTCTCGACAAGGCCAACGACGGCGTGCCGGTCTACAGCAGCGGCCCGCTGCCCGAACAACAGGATGCGTGGGTGCTGCGGGACTTCAGCGGCGGACAGGCCAGGCCCCGGGCCCAGGGCAAAGACTTCGAACCCGAGCCCTTGATCGTGGTGGTCGGTTCGTTCCACGACCTGCCGCTGGCCCATCTGCAGGCTGGTCAGGCGATGCAGCGGGTCCTGCTGACGGCAACCGACAGAGGTCTGTCCGCCTCGTTCCTGTCGCAGGTGATCGAGGTGCCCCCCGCCCGCAAGCAGCTGCGAGACCTGATCGGCGGTGGCCTGTGGCCGCAGGCGGTGCTCCGCATCGGCTACGGCTCCCCTGTGGCACCCACACCCCGTCGGGCGGTCCAGGACGTGGTGGAGGCGGGCGAGCCACTGTCCGGACGCTGCCCGTGACGGCTACAGCTCGTGGTGCCTGCCCTGCTGGTCGCGCAGCTCGGTGGCCAGCACCGCGGCCTGGGTGCGCCGCTCCATGCCCAGCTTCGCCAACAGGCGTGACACGTAGTTCTTGACGGTCTTCTCGGCCAGGAACATCCGCTCGCCGATCTGCCGGTTGGTCAGGCCCTCGCCGATCAGGTCCAGGAGCGTCTTCTCCTGGTCGGTCAGCGCGTCCAGCGGACCCGGCGCCGCCGCGCTGTCCCGGATCCGCCTGATCAGGGCGGTCGCGGCCCGACTGTCCAGGAGAGACCGGCCCGAACCGACGGTGCGGACGGCCGACACCAGGTCGACACCCTTGATGTCCTTGATCACATAGCCTGCCGCGCCGGCCAGGATCGCGTCCATCATCGCCTGGTCGTCGGTGTACGACGTCAGCATCAGGCAGTTCAGCTCCGGCAGCTTCGACCGCAGGTCCCGGCACAGTTCCACGCCGTTGCCGTCGGGCAGCCGCATGTCCAACACCGCGACATCCGGTCGCAGTGCGGGAATCCGGGCCAACGCCTCGGACACCGACCCGGCCTGCCCGATCACCGTGAGGTCGTCCTCGTCGTCGAGCATTTCCGCGACGCCACGCCGCACGACCTCGTGATCGTCCACCAGGAACACGGTGAGCATCGGACACTCCTTCGACATGCCGTGTCCGACCAGGTGGGTCGGACGTCCTGCGTCAGCGTAAGGGCAGGCGACGTGTCGTGGGCATGTCGAAGTGTCTCTCGCTCCAGGGACCAAGGTCACCCGCGGCGTCGATGGAAACCCGCAGGCCAGGATCCCATCCGGCGTCCCGGAGGTTCGAGACCTACTGCCCTCTCGCTGTGCTGCCCGATTCTTCATTCTATGTCCAGCCATGCCACCGCGCGCGGTGGCATGGCATCACGGGAGACACGGACGAGCGCATTGATCCGGCCCGGTGGCAGTTCGGGATCACCACGGTCTGCCACTTCCTGTTCGTGCCGCTGACCATCGGTCTGAACGGGCGGTTGTCAGTCGGAGTTCCAGGTCCAGTCGCGAATCTCCGGCATGTCCTCGCCGTGCTCGCGGATCCACACGCGATGCCGAGCCCGTTCGTCGACCATCTGCTGCCGTACCCGCGCCGCTCGCGTACCGAGACCAGGAACCCGATCGATCACGTCGATCACCAACTGGAACCGGTCCATGTCGTTACGCACCAGCATGTCGAACGGTGTGGTCGTGGTGCCCTCCTCCTTGTAGCCGCGGACGTGCAGGTTGGCGTGGTTCGTGCGCCGGTAGGTCAGTCGGTGGATCAGCCACGGATACCCGTGGTAGGCGAACAGCACCGGCCTGTTCGGCGTGAACAGCGCGTCGAACTCCGCATCGGTCATGCCGTGCGGGTGCTCGGTGGCAGGCTGCAACCGCATCAGGTCGACGACGTTGACCACCCGCACCGCCAGTTCGGGCAGGTATCGCCGCAGCAGTGAGGTCGCGGCCAGCACCTCGACCGTCGGCACGTCACCGGCCGCCGCCAGCACCACGTCCGGTTGCCCGTCGGTGTCGTTGCTGGCCCACTCGAAGATGCCCGCGCCTCGTGCGCAGTGCAGCGCGGCCGCTGTCGGATCCAGCCACACCGGGCTGGGGTTCTTGCCGGCCACCACGACGTTGATCAGGTCGCGGCTGGCAAGGCACTGTGCGGCCACCGCCAACAGTGTGTTGGTGTCCGGCGGCAGGTACACGCGCACGACCTCGGCCTTCTTGTTCATCACATGATCGATGAACCCGGGATCCTGGTGGGAGAAGCCGTTGTGGTCCTGCCGCCACACGTGCGAGGTGATCAGGTAGTTCAGCGACGCGATCGGCCGCCGCCACGGCAGTTCCCGGGACACCTTCAGCCACTTGGCATGCTGGTTGACCATCGAGTCCACGATGTGCACGAACGCCTCGTAGCACGAGAACAGACCGTGCCGGCCGGTGAGCAGGTAGCCCTCCAGCCAGCCCTGACACAGGTGTTCGGACAACACCTCCAACACCCGGCCGTTCGTGGCCAGGTGCTCGTCCACCGGCAGGACCTCGCCCCGCCATTGCTTGTCGGTCACGTCGTACACCGCGTCCAGCCGGTTGGATGCGGTCTCGTCCGGCCCGAACAACCGGAAGTCGTGCCGTTCTGCGTCCCGGACGATCACCTCGCGCAAGTACTCGCCCAGCACCTGGGTCGGCGCGGAGGACACCGCGCCGGGTCGATCACAGGCGACCGCGAAGTCCCGTGTGTCGGGCAGGTCCAGCGGGCGCAGCAGCAGCCCGCCGTTGGCGTGTGGGTTGGCGCCCATCCGCAGTCGGCCGTGCGGGATGAGATCGGTCACGTCCGGTGTCGGCCGGCCGGCCTCGTCGAACAGTTCCTCAGGCCGGTAGGAACGCAGCCACGCTTCCAACTGCCGCAGATGCTCCGGATTCTCACGGACCGAGGGCAGCGGCACCTGATGTGCCCGCCACGTGCCCTCGACCGGGACGCCATCCACCTCGGCCGGTCCCGTCCAACCCTTGGGGGTACGCAACACGATCATCGGCCACCGCGGCCGCTCGGCGACACCACCAGCCCGCGCCGTGTGTTGGATACCGTGGATCTCGCTCACCACCCGGTCGAGCGCGGTTGCCATTGCCTGGTGCATCTCGGCCGGGTCGCTGCCTTCCACGTAGTAGGGCCCGTAACCGTAGCCACGCAGGAGCGCATCCAGTTCGGTACGCGGAATCCGCGCCAGCACGGTCGGGTTCGCGATCTTGTAGCCGTTCAGGTGCAGGATCGGCAGCACAGCACCGTCGTGTACCGGGTCGAGGAACTTGTTCGCATGCCAACTGGTCGCCAATGGACCGGTCTCGGCCTCCCCGTCACCGATCACACATGCCACCAGCAGATCGGGATTGTCCAACACGGCGCCGTAGGCATGGGCCAAGGAATAGCCCAGTTCACCGCCCTCGTGGATCGAGCCCGGGATCACCGGGGCCACGTGACTGGGTACTCCACCGGGAAAGGAGAACTGCCGGAACAGGGTGTGCATGCCATGCAGGTCCCGGCTCACTTCCGGGTTGGCCTCGGAGTAGCTGCCCTCCAACCAGGTGTTGGCGAACAGCGCCGGGCCGCCATGGCCGGGTCCGATCACGTACATCATGTTCAGGTCGTGGTCGATGATCGCGCGGTTGAGGTGGGCGTAGAGGAAGTTCAGACCGGGCGACGTGCCCCAGTGGCCCAGCAACCTCGGCTTGATCTGGTCGGGCCGCAACGGTTGCCGCAACAGCGGATTGTCCAGCAGGTAGATCTGCCCGACCGACAGATAGTTGGCGGCGCGCCACAACGCGTCGACGCGCCGGAGTCGATCGTCATCCAGTGGTGTCACCCGGACGTACGGTGGTGCGGCGTCGGTGATTTGGCTCATCGGTGTCGCTCACTTCCGTCCGGGCACGACCATCAGCGGGCAGGTGGCGTGATAGACCAGCGCCTGGCTGGTCGAGCCGAGCAGCATGCCGGTGAAGCCGCCGTGGCCGCGGCTGCCCACGACCAGCAGTCGGGCACCGGCCGCGGCATCGAGCAGGCAGCGCACCGGGCGGTCCCTGGCCACGATCTGTCGCACAGGGACGTCCGGGTACTTCGTCCGCCAGCAGGCCAGCTGATCGGCCAGCAGTTGCACCTGGCGCCGTTCGATGCCGTCCCAGTCGACGATGAACTGCCGCGCGGTCGCGTACGCGCTGTCGGAGGCGCACTCGGTCCACGTGTGCACCGCGACCAGCTCGGCTCCTCGCAGAGCCGCCTCTTCGAAGGCGGTCGCGAGCGCGGCTTCGCTGACCGGTGAACCGTCGACACCGACGACCACGGGACCGTCGGCCGACAGGTCACCGCGGATCACCGCGACCGGGCAGTGCCCGTGCGCCACCAGAGCGACAGCCGTCGAGCCGACCAGGATGCCGGTGAATCCGCCCAGACCGCGCGAGCCGAGCACCACCAGTTGGGCACCCGTGGACTCGTCGATCAAGGCCGGGACCGGAGGCGCGACCAGTACCGCCACCTCGACGGTCAACTCCGGACGACGGGCAAGGATTTCCGAGCGGGCATGGTCCAGCGCGACGGCCGCATCGAGCTTGAGCCGGTCGATGTAGTCAATCGGCAGCGGGGCGGCGCCCCGATAACCGGATATCTGGACGTGCACGGCGTTGACCAGTCGCACGGTCGCGCCACGGCGAACCGCCTCGTCAGCGGCCCAGGATGCGGCCCGCAGTGCGGAATCCGAACCGTCGATGCCGACCACGATCGGCCGATCGACCCTGCCTTCACTCATGACTGGTGCTCCCTGTGGTCGTGTCGAGAAACCGATGTCGGTTCGAAGTGCGCGCCGACAACGCCGGGCACGGCTTCGGCCAGAACGATCGCCACGTGCCGCTCGCTCCTGTCGTCGTACTCGTCGCCCAGTTCCACCAGTCCGTCGTGAACGTGCACGGTCCAGCGGTCGGGGCCTGCGTAGTTGGCCAAGCGGTGCCGCACGTCCGCTGCGATGTCGTCGTCGTCGCGCCCGAGTACCCGAACCAGGTCCCTGCGGGTGACGATGCCGACCACCCAGGAACCGTCCACAATGGGGATGCTGCGGATCTTGTCGTTGTCCATCACCGTGATCAGATCCACCACGTCCGCGGTCTGGGCCATCGCGACCGCCGGTGTGGTCATCACCTCGCCCACGGTCTTGCCCGGGTCCACGACGACATCGTCGTCGCGGCGGTACCGGGCATCCCGGGGGAACCGGTCCCGGACCAGGTCGGCCTCGGTGACGATCCCGATCAGCCGATCGTCCGCGTCCACCACCGGCAACGCGGTGAATCCGTGCGACGCGAGCACGTTCGCCGCGTACTTCACCGTCGTGTCCGGCTTCACCGTGGTCACCGGACCGTTCATGACATCACGTGCTCGCATCGCGCTACCACCTTTCTCGCTCTGTTCCGACACTGACGCTAGGTCCGGCGCCGGTGCTGACACGGCGGCCGTTGGTCACCGGTACCCGGGACCTCGGCCATGACGTGTCGAGGACTACAGCAGCGGACCGATGCCGTAGCTCAACGGTGCCGGGCCGGCCGTCTCCCGCGGCACGGTCTCAGCCTGTTCGCTGAGCCCGGCCGGGATGACCACCACCGGGCAGTCAGCGTGGTGCACGCAGTACCGCGCCACGCTGCCCGCCAGGGCCTCGAAGACACTGCCGTGGCCGTGGCTGCCGAGCACCAACGGCTGCGCCCCGATCGACGCGGCGCAGAGCATGTCCGATGCGCTGCCACGCACCACCTCAGCGGTCAGCCGAGGATCGTCACGCCCGTCCAACACGGCACCTACGGTCTCTTCCAGCAAACGCAGCTGTTCCTGACCCGGTTTCGCGGACAGGGTGTCGATCTCCTTCACGTCCGGCCGGCCCGTCACAGCGCCGGACGGGACATTCGCCACCAGCAAGGCCCGCACGTCGCAGTCCCGACGCGAGGCCTCGGCCAACGCCCACCGCAACGCCTCTCGACCGAACCTGCTCCCGTCGACACCCACGACAATCGGCGGCACCGCATCGTTCGCGCCCATCGTGTTCGCTCCCTTTCGCTCATCGCTCCGGTCACATGCCTCGCCATCTCCAAGTCCTCCCGCGCGCTCACCACCAGGACTCGCACGCCTGCCGGGCCAGGGCCGACCACCCGGTCACCGTTGCCGCACAGTCGATCGACGGCGACGCCCAACGGCCCCAGTCCACTGATCAGCTCTGCGACCAGCGCAGGCTGGTGTCCCGCGACACCACCGGTCAGCACAACGGCGTCATCGGTCCCCAGCGTGCGTCCAGGAGAGCGAGCTCAGTGCGCGCCGCCTCGACGGACACGGAGTCCACGGTGGTCGACGCCAATTCCACGCCATCGTCGACGATGGCCAGTTTCACGCTGGACGACCCAGGGTTCACGGTTGCCACGCGCATCGTCGCACCTCTCGATCGGCGGATCGGTGCCACGATGCTCGTCTCGCCCACCGGTCGAGAGTGGCCGCCGACCCGACTGTGGATGGCACTTGGCACCACGTTCTGAGGGCCTCCGCCCCTGCGTCGAACATGTGGCGTCCCCATAGCGTGTGGTGATCGGGAGAGCACTGGTCGAGGGAGGACGTCGTGACGGCTCTGATCACCGAACTGGAACGGAAGTACGAGGCAGACGGCTGCGTCGCCGAACCTGCTCTGAACGTGGTCGACCAGCTGCCCGGACTGAACGTGGACCCGACAGTCCTCCGTGACCGGCTGTGGGCCGTCTACTACGACACCCAGGACCTCGCCCTGATCAACGTGGGCATCTTGTTGTGCCGACGCGCGGAAGGCACGGATTCCGGCTGGTACCTGACCCTGCCGGGCCGAGGCACCAGAACGGAACTGCGGCTCCCGACGGATCCGCCGGACGGCGTCCTGCCGGCGAAACTGGGCTCGCTGGTCGCGGTGGCTACGCGCCACGCACCGCTGACGCCGGTAGCGCGAACCGACACCGATCGGGTCAGCCGGTACTGCACCGACATGACCGGCAGCCGCGTCGTCGAGATCATCGTCGACCGGGTCGTGGCCGCCGACCTGCGGCCTGCCGGCAGGACCCGGCGATGGACCGAGGTGGAGGTAGGGGTTGAGGACGGCACCAGGCCTGCCGATCTGCTCGACCGGATCGAGGTCGGGTTGAGCACGCTGGGGCTGCACCACCTGAATTCGGCCGACCAGCTGGCCAGGACCCTGGGCTTGACGCAGTGCGGGCACTCGTCCGTCACACCATCGACCGATTCGACGGCCGGCGAGGTCGTGATGAGCTACGTGACGACGCAGGTCGCCGCCGTCAAACGCGGCGACATCGGCGTCCGGCTGGAGCAGCCCGGCGCCGTGCACCACGCACGGACAGCCGTCCGACGCCTGCGCAGCACGCTCAAGGTCTTCCGCTCGGTACTCGAAGCCACCAAAACAGCATCGCTGGCCGAGAATTTGGCCTGGCTCGACACTCAACTGAGCGCGGGTCCGGACACCGAGGCCCAGCGCACGCGGTTCGCCCGCGGCACGTCCCGCCAGCTCACCGAGCCGGCGGCAGATCTGCTGGCCGACTACTTCGACGGACAGGAAAATGCCGCCGTCGCCGGGGTCGCTGCCGCGTTGGACAGCGAACGTTACGGCAACCTGCTCACCGCGTTGGACGACCTGGTCGCTACTCCCCCACTGACCACGTTCGCCAACCGCCCTGCCGACGAGGTCCTGCCCCGGCTGGTGCGACACGCGTTCACCATCGTCCAGGAAGCCCTGGCCGCCATCGGCGATGATCACTCCGCCGCCGAACGAAACACGGCAGTACACGAAGCACAGTGGGCCGCGCAACGGGCTTGGTACGCCGCCGAACTGATCGAACCGCTGCGCCCGGAACCGGTGCAGCGGTGCGCCGCCGCGGCGGCCCGGCTCCAGGACCTGATCGGCGAGTACCAGAACTCCGTGACCGCCCGGGAGACACTGACCATGCTGGCCGACGAAGCTGACGCGGTCGGCACATCAGCCTTCGGCTACGGGAGGCTCTACCAGCACGAGGTCGCGCAGGCCAACCGAATCGCTGATTCGCTCCCGCACCAGTGGCAGCAGGCCGAACGCCTGGCTGAGCCGCTGTTCCGACACCGGTACTGACCGGTTCGGCTACCGTGGAACCGACGACGAGGCCGGTGAAGCCACCGACCCCCCCCCCGCGATCCCAGCACGACGAACAAGTCGCTGTCGGCCCTCGGACTCCACTGCGTCGAAGTAGTCCTGCGGAGGACCGAGACCGCCCAGGTACGCGAGGACCGAGGTCATCGGGGCCACGGCATGTACCAACCGCAAGGTCGCATTGTCGCTAGTCGAAGGAGACGTCATCATGACAGGTTGGATCATCGCCGGCATCGTCGTACTGATCGTGCTGGTGCTGGGTTTGTCGGTGCGCATCGTCAAGCAGTACGAGCGAGGCGTGCTCTTCCGGTTGGGCCAGGTGCGGGGCACGCGAATGCCGGGGCTGCGCCTGATCATCCCGCTCGTCGACGTCCTGCATCGGGTGACACTGCGAATCGTCACGCTGCCGATCCAGTCGCAGGGGATCATCACCCGGGACAACGTGAGCGTCGACGTGTCGGCGGTCGCGTACTTCCGAGTCGTGGACGCCGTGAAGTCGGTCGTCGCGATCGAGAACGTCTACTCCGCGATCGACCAGATCGCCCAGACCACGCTGCGGAAGGTCGTCGGCCAGCACACTCTGGACGAGACCCTTTCCGAGACCGATCAGATCAACCTGGACATCCGCAAGATCCTCGACATCACGACGGTCGAGTGGGGTGTCGAGGTGACGCTGGTGGAGCTGAAGGACATCCAGCTGCCGGACACCATGAAGCGTGCCATGGCCAAGCAGGCGGAGGCCGAGCGGGAGAAGAGAGCGAAGATCATCAATGCCGAGGGCGAGGCGCTGGCCGCCTCTGCGCTGGGTACGGCGTCGGACACGATGATGGCTCATCCCCTCGCGCTGCAACTGCGGAATCTGCAGAGTCTGGTCGAGATCGGGGTGGACAAGAACACCACTGTCGTGTTCCCCGCACCACTGATGAGCACCATTGGTGAGCTCGGGTCCTTCCTGTCCCGCGAATCGGCAGCGGCAGTACAACCGCCCGAGGCCCCGACCACACAGCAGATCCCGGTCAACGGCGAGTCGGTGATGCCGAGGTAATTGGCCGCGGTTGTGCCATTGCGGCTCTTTCCGAGCACCAACGCCAGGTCGCAGGAGCGGCCTGGCGTTGTGCGGGCACGATGACCAGATCAGGTCATCAGGATGCCGCTCGATCCCCGTGCGCGTCGTCCGCATCCAACGCTGCCGCGAGCTGCCGCTGCAACCGCGCCAGCTCGGCCAGCCATTCGGGTGGCGCGGTCTGCTTGGCACTCGCGCAGTCGATCTCCGACCCGCGGCCGTCCGCCGCGGTGAGACCCAGCATGTCCAGTAGTTCCCTGAGGTCCTGGGCGTTCTCGGCGTGTGCCGCGGCCACGAGCACGCACTGCCGCCGCTCGTCGGCCGTGAGTTCCTGGGCCAGCAGGCAGAACGGCTCCCATCGCGGGTCCTCGCTCATGTCGCCTCCTGGTGGGCCGTCTGTGCTGTCGTCACCATTCTGGCGACTCAACATGCGTCACGAAGCTGCGGAAGGTCCTCCGTGGCAGGGATGTTCCTGCTCTGCAGCATGGATTTTCGTACCAGGACAGAGAGAACTTTCGTCCCAGACCCGATTGGCTTGCCGCCCTACGGAGCACCGTCGCACCGGAGCACAGTCGAACGGACCAAGCGATCGGCCGTAGCCGGCCCGAGTGATGAAGGTGGACCGCCATGTCGAGGTGGTTGAGGTCGGAGGCGTTCCGGAAGCACCAGTCGTCGCTGACGGCCAGGATTCGGCGGCGGAATACCAAGCTGGACAAGGAACCCGGTCTCCAGTTGCAGGCACTGGGCATGACCGTGGCGGCGGATCTGGATCTGCTGACGCCCACCATGCGGGTCGTCGTCGTGGAGGATTTGTGCTGGGCTCTGGCGCGAGAGGCATGGCTGGCCCGCAGGCCGGCGTGGTGGCGACGGGCCGCCCGACGTGCGTGGGCCGAGGAGGAAGCAGTCCTGGACGCCAAACAGCGACGGCTGCGTGAGCTGGTTTCGGCCGCCTGACGCGTGTCGAACTGGTTACGCGGGCTGAAGCGCCGGTTCGTTCTGCCGTCGACGCAGATGCCGCAGGTACATCAGGGCCATGTCGATGTCGGAGATGTCGGGCAGGCGGTCGAGGTGCGCAGCCAGATCACGTAGTTCGTCGATGATCGTGTCGACGGTGCAGTTGTTCATCGGACCCTCCCGGGTCGGGTTTCGTGATGACAACTGTGCCCGGAAGGCGGTCCGCGTCATAGGGAACCACGGCCTGCGGTGCCGCCCCGAATATCCTCGTCATGGATGGACGCAGGCCTCCGACACCTCACCATGCCTCTACCGGTAGTGGCCTGCGATGCGCGTTCGGCTTCGGTTGCCGGCGTACCCACACCGCGTCACGGCAGATCCGCAGAAGGCTGTCCACGGTCGCGACCGTCACCCATGGCCGCAGCCCGGCCGGCACACGCGGCGGCGTTCGCGGATCCACACCCACCACGGCAATCGCGACGCGGTCGCGTATCGCGCAGACAACGCCGAACTCCCGCGCCGTCAAGTCCGGCTCCTGGCCACGTACGTCGACCATCAGGTCGATCGGGGCCCGACCGTCGAGTGGGCAATGGCTTCCTGGGCGCAGCGCCTGGCACAGGCCGGTGCGCTCGTGGCAGGTGCTGACCTCATGACCCGCCGTCCGCAGCGCGTCCACCACCGGCGCCGAGTCACCGAACGTCGCCCCCGTGACCATGACATGCACGGCACACCGCCTTTCCGTTGCCTCCAGCCCAACCCGGCGACGGTGGTGGGCCAAGGGCGGCAAGCCTCTCCGTCGGTGGCCGAACGTCCGTCGACTCGATGACCTACGTCAGCGGCGGGACGGCGCCGGACTCCTGCGTTCCCGGCGCTGCCGGACCTACCGGCGCCATGCCACATCTCGACAGTTGAAGCGGCCGTGGACATGCCCGACGACGACGCACCGCTCGTCGACCAGTCCGCCGTCGCCGGGCACCGGCGTACCAGGGATGGCGTCGTCGTCGGAGGCGATGTGGTCCGCGTGGTCCTGACCGGTGGCACCGTGGTGACCGGCGCCGTGGTCGTCGACACCGGCGCCGAACCGGTTGCGACCACGGTCGGGCCGGCCGGCTGGGCGGTCGGAGCGCCGCCACCACAGGACGCCACCAAGCGGTAACAACGCCGCCAGAGCCACGACCAGCACGCTGCTACGTCTCATCGTGCTCACCTCTCCGATCCGGACATGTACACGTCGATGTCGCCCTCGCCGTCCTGCACGTCGACGCGTCCGTCACGTCCGGATGGATCACGGTAACGCGGACGGTGGCGGTGGTGCGTCAGGTAGCTGTGGCGATGAGGGATTTACACTAGGCACATTAGTTAAAACTGTTCGACCTGGTATATCCTCGAAGGAGGAGGTGGTCACCATGACCGTCACTGACCAGAACACCATCGAGCCGGTGCGCGAAGTCCTGCATCACCACGCGGTGCTGCGCCGAGGACTCGAACAGCAAGTCGGCGCGCTCTGCGCCGCTGTCGAACGCAACGCCCCATATGACCAGGAGCTGACTGCACTGCAGGGATACCTGGCGGGCGAAATCCTGCCCCACGCCGAGGCGGAGGAACGCACCCTGTACGCGGCCTCGGTCACCCAGGCCCGCGGTAGCCAACTCGTCCGCACCTTGATCGCCGAGCATCGCGAGCTGGCCGGGCTGGCCGAGCAACTCCGGTCGGGCGACCTGGGCGCTACCGCCGCCGCCACGGTGGCGGAAAGTATCGCCACCTTGTTCGCGAGCCATGCCGCCAGGGAAAACGATCAGTTGCTGCCTGCGCTCACGTGTTCGGGCGTCGACCTTGCGTCCCTGCTCGCGGACATGTCCACAGGGCTGGCCGGACAGCAGCTCTGACCTGCGGATGTGGGTACGCGTGCGGCCAGGCTCAACGTGCGCTCCTCGGGCAGGTTGACGCCGGACGCAGGTCGTGCTGACGGGTTCGACACAGCGAAGGCTGCGCGATCATCGCGTCGTCGGTGCCGCCGAGGCGCATGCCCTACGGCGCGCTGCCGAGGACACCATCCGCGGTCGGACGAGCGGTGACGTGACCGCCGCGACTGAGGATCCCACGAGAGCAGCTACAGGGCCGGTCTCGCGGGTCATGGTGGACGCGGCGTTGCGACGACTTCCTCGGTCATGCAACCGGTAGGTAGCGCGCAGTTTTGCCAGCAATGCCGGCGATAAGTCGGTGAGCCTGGCGCGAAGGGAGCTGGGAATGGCGTATGTGATCGCGGAGCCGTGTGTGGATGTGATGGACCGGGCGTGCGTGGAGGAGTGCCCGGTGGACTGCATTTACGTGGGTGCACGCTCCTTGTACATCCATCCGGACGAGTGCGTGGACTGTGGCGCGTGTGAGCCGGTCTGCCCGGTGGAGGCGATCTACTACGAGGATGACCTGCCTGACCGGTGGAGCGTGTATGCGGAGGACAACGGTCGGTTCTTCAACGAGACGCTGCCGGGCCGGGCGGACCCGTTGGGCAGTCCAGGCGGTGCGGCCAAGATCGGCGACCTCGGGGTGGACACGCCGATGGTGGCCGAGTTGCCCCAGCCGCCGGAGCGATCATGACCACGGCGACCCTGCGCCGGCCGGTCAGCAGTTGGCCGTGCAGCGCAGAAGTCGCCGGTTTGTGGGCGGCGTCGGGATGGCCCTCACTGGTGCCGCGATCGCGGCGGGAAACGCGGCTGATCGTGTACGGCGACTTCACCTGCCCGTACAGCTTCCTGGCCAGCCAACGGGTGGGACGCGTTGCGACGGACCGGAACGCCGGGGATTGAGTGGCGTACGGTCGAGCACGCCCCGACCGTTGCGATCGACGGCCGGTTGAGTGCGGTGGACATCGCAACCTGGGATCGGGAGTCGGCGGAAGTGGCCACTGCCGCATTGCCGGTGAGATTGTCCCTCGTACTGTGCCCGCGCTGATCAGCAACACCGCGGCTGCGGTGGCAGCATATGCCGGCGTTGCCAGAGGGCTCGCGCGGGCGCGTCGGGCATTGTTCGACGCCGTCTGGCGGTGTCAGCGTCCGATCAGCCGGTTCGCCGAAGTATGCGCGTCTTCGACGTCGCTGAGGTAGCCGAGCCATCGCAGGAGACCGGGGCCGGTCACGCCCTGGCATGGCGCGAGGAGTGGCTGGCGCTGCCCGAGCCGATGGTCCCGGCGGTCGTGCGACTCCAGGCCGGTATCGTCATGGCCGGTGTCGAGGTGCTGGCCTATCTGGCCGGGCTGCTCTCGGCCGGGTCCAGCGATCCGCGTTCCACGTAGTTTCTACTAACTCATTCAGCTAAAATGGGTGGTATGAGCGAGCAGGTGTTGACCGATCCGGAGACGCGGCCGGTGCTGGGCGAGAGCCGGGCCCGGGTACTGGAGGTGCTGCGCGCGGCGGGTGAACCGGTGGGCGTGCAGGACATTGCCGATCAGGTTGGCCTGCATCCGAACACGGCCCGGTTCCATCTGGACGGGCTGGTCGACGCGGGTCTTGCCGAGCGGCGTACCGAGGAGCGTAGTCAGCCGGGTCGGCCCCGCACGGTCTACATCTCCACCGCGGCCGAGGTACCGGCCGGGCAGCGCAGTTACCGGTTGCTGGCCGAGATGCTCACCAGCCTGGTCGCCGACACCCTGCCCGAACCTGGGAAAGCCGCCGAGACGGCGGGTGAGGCGTGGGGGCGCTATCTGGCGGAGCGGCCGGCGCCGTCGCAGCGGGTGGATGCCGCGGAGGGGGTGCGCCGGTTGTCGATGGTGTTGGCTGACGCGGGTTTCGCGCCGGATCAGGTGGAGGACGTGGACCGTCCGGTGATTCCGTTGCGGCACTGTCCGTTCCGCGAGGTGGCCGAGCAGCACCGGGAGGTGGTGTGCTCGTTGCACCTGGGGCTGATGCGCGGTGTGCTGGACGAGGTCCGGGCTCCGCTGAAGGCGGACCGGCTGGAGCCGTTCGTCGAGCCGTCGTTGTGTCTGGCGCATCTGGCGCCGGTCTCGGGGCGTGCCGGCCGCGCGGGTGGCCGTCGCGGCCGGTAGTCCTCGGGGCGATTCGTCGGCGTGGGCGGGGGGAGTTCACCCCGCCCACGCCGCGGGGTGGGCGGGGTGAACACCCCCCGCCCACGCCGACGAATCGCCCCGAGGACTACCGGCCGCGACGGCCACCCGCGCGGCCGGCACGCCCCGAGACC
>DASUJK010000056.1:0-11727 GCA_036279295.1 Pseudonocardiaceae bacterium
CGGCTCGAGGTGCGGGGTATCCCCTACGAGTCGTGTGCGCCCCGCCAACCCGTCCGAGGCGAAGCGGCCCCGCCAGGTGCGCACCGCGTCCACGGTGACGCCAACCGCCCTGGCGATCGCCGCATTCGAGCACCGATCAGCGGCCAGCAGCACGATCCGCGCCCGGACTTTGTCCCGATACGGGGTCTTCTGGCCTCGGGCACGTCGGGTCAGGACCCGCCGGATCGCGCCGGTCACCCGCACCGCTCGGCGGGAAGCCCAGGGAATTTCAAAGTTTGTGATCTTCGTGTGAAGCCCGCTGATGGCCTCGGTCCATACATTTGGGGCCCACCGTTTGGCGCGTCAGTCGTAAAACGTGCTCCGGGCGATGCGCAACTCGGCGCAGACCTCGGCTACGGTAGGCAACTCTCGTTGATCAGTCACCCTCGCGCCTCTTCGCGAAGTCGCGTGACGAACTCGTCCAGCGCTCCGACCGGGATTCGCCTGATCCGACCAAGCTTCACAGACTCAAGCTGGCCTGAGCGGAGCAGCTCATAGACGATCGTGCGGCTGATGGCGAGCCGACGGGCAGTCTCTTCAACGGTCAACAATAGGCGGGGCTCCGCAGAACCTGGAGCTGGCAGTTCCGAGAGTCGCTGCGCAATGACGTCTCCGAGTAGGGCGGCGAACTGCCGAGCACACGCGTCCCACCCAGAATGTCCGTCTGGTGAGTTCTGCTGCTTGCTGTTGATCGTCGTCCTCATTTACGCGTGGTATGCCGATAGAAGTCGTCTCGGTCGGCGCTGGCGACGATAGCGATCACACGACGAGGCGCCAGTCGAGACACCAGGCACCAGCGGCCAGTCGGCACAGGGACCTAGCGCAGCTGCTCATCCAGGTCCGCGGCTCTAGCCCTTGTAGTCCATCAGATCAGGTCTGACTCTAGGTAGAACGAGCCTTACGTAGAGTGATTCTACTGCGCGGGGCTGGTCATGTCCTGAGCGGCATGCTGGCGGAACGCAGAGGAGGATCGGTGCGGCATGCGTTCGCTGTACCGTTGGATCGGCCCCAAGTGCGGCCGGTGATCGACATCTCGGCCTACAACTGGTCGATTTGCTGAAGCTGTTAAGCTGCGTTTGTCCAGGTAAGCACAACGTTGGTGCGTTTTTGCCTTGTAAGCGGATCGCTTTCCGGATTGGCATTTTAGGTATGAGTACAAATTTCGCAGATCGATCGTTCGGTTAAATCGTTAAGAATGAAACAGCTGATTGCTAAGTAAGCTGGTAGGCGAAGTCGGGGTCTGTTTGCTCACCGGCTGCGGGTGTCGGCTTTGGCGAACTGGTTGTGTCGGTGTAGGTTCGCGGGCCGTGAGTGCGTCATTCGTTGATCAGGTTGAGTTGGCTCGGCAGCTGGAAGTCGACTTGGAGCAGTACCCCGAGGAGCGGGGTGAGATCCTGCTTGAGGCCGCCCATGCTTGGCAGCGCGCTGGCGAGTACGACCGCGCGACCGAGTTGCTGGGCGAGGTGATCGCGCTGGGCTGGGAGGATGGCGGTGCGGCGCGGGTGGCGTTGGCCGATCTGTTGTTCGAGTTGGATCGTGTCGAGGAGGCCGCGGCGCAGCTCGCGGCACTACGGCGGGAGCGTCCCGCTTCTGTGATGCCCTACCACCTGGCGGCCGAGCTGGTTGAGGACCGGGGTGATCTGAACGAGGCGTTGATCTGGTTCACGATGGCCGCGTCCCGGCTGACCGAGCAGGAAATGGCGCAGGTGGAGGAGTTGGGGCTGTTGTCCTACGCCCATAGCATCCTCGCTGGTCGTCGTCGGGTTCGTCGGGCGTTGGGGATGCCGGACGATGAGCTGGACGCGTTGGTGGTCGATGGCGACGGTCCGTTTTTCGATGATCTGGACCGGCTCACGGAGTCTGCTGCGGCTGGGCCGCGTGAGGTGCGAATCCTGTTCTGGCCACGCCCGGAGATCCCTCGTGCGCATGAGCGTTGGCCGCAACTTCTTGAGCGCGCCACTGCCGACACCGCACTGCTGGATCGGGAGCGGGCCAATCGGGAGTTGTCCGAGTCGGGCGTTACACGGATCGTGATGGTGCCGCTGACGGTGGCAGCACTGACCGACTTCGCCGACCAGACTGGTGCTGACCCTGTTGAGGAGGCGACCCGTCGTGCGTGCATGGACCGCGTCGTCGCGGACGGCGGTGCTGTGTCCTGGCCGCCACCGCGCAACGCCCCCTGCTGGTGCGGATCGAGTCTCAAGTACAAGAAGTGTTGCGGACGTCCCAACCTCTGATTCCCCGATGTGCCCCGCGGCCACGTTCGCGGTGATCGGCCACGTGTGGTCGCCCGGTCAGCTCGGTGTCGGTGTGCCTGCAGGGTCCTGGGTTCGCGCGTGCGGCTGGTTGTCGAGTCGGGCAGCGGCGCATAGGTTCGCTGAACCCCGGCGCGGGAGGGGCGGAGAACCCAATCTCCGGGTCGAGAGATTCTCTCGTCGGTGAGTCGAGGACCCGTCGAATGTTGCCTGCGTGGTGATGTGAGGTTGGGTTGAACGAAGTTGTCTCAGGCTTCCCATGCGCGGATGAGATCTTCGGGTCCCCACCACGACGCTAGAGGAAGATCATCGGTGATGCCGCTCCGCGATACGGCTACCAAGGGGGTTTCCATGTCGGTGCCGGGAACGGCCAACATGTCGCGTACCAGCATCCCGTAGTCGTGTCGATCGAATGGTTGGTTCTCCAACCACTTGATCGAGCCCAAGAACTGGATGGACCGGGCCACGGGTTCGCGGTCGGCGCCGACCAGGTCGATCTCTGGGTTGTTCCGTCGGTTCCACCATCCTTCGACGACCTCGGTCTGTGGAAAGCGGTCGTCGGGCAGTAGGCGCATCAGTGCTTCTCGGACGAGTGGTTCGACCGCGCGGCCTCGCCAGCTGGTCCAGGAGCGTTCGATGCGGGCAAGCAGTAGGTCGTCGCGGCCGCGTTCGACCAACGGTATGCCGCGCCACAGAAAGGCCAGCCAGAACCGGAGGTAGGTGTCGGCGATCCGGTATCGCTTGTTCTTGGTGTCTGCTCTCGTTGACAGTGGATTGTCGGCGACCAGGACACGTTTTTCCTGCAATGTGTTCAGGATCGGCGAGAGCGACCCGGACGCCAGGGGCTTTGCTCCGCCGACGTCGGCGGCGATCGCGGCGAATGTCCGCTCGCCGCTACCCACCGCCTCCAACACCGCACGGGAGTGAGTTGCCTCCGGGAACTCGCCGAGCAACGACAGTTCGCCGGCCATCAACAGCGGCGAGAGTGGATTGCCTAGTTCCCGCCGCAGGTACTCGCCGCGATCCATCCGATGCCGCCGCGTCGTCGACACACTTGCCGCCGTAGCCGGTGATCTGGCCGCCAGCGGCGGGCGGCGGAGTAGAAGTGGTTCCACCGCTGAACTTCGTGAAGATCTTGGTGTACGCGTAGCCGAGCGGCGTCCCAGGAGACAGCTCGGCGACGCCGTTGGTGGCGGCGAAGCTCTTCAAGGTGCTGGCGTTGGCCTGGGTGAAGTTCTCGTTGTCGTCATTGCGGCCCGCGATCGGCGTCAGGCCGAGCTTCGCGTACGCCTGGGCCGTCGTGATGCCGTACAGTCCGGCCAACTGACCCGCCGACGCCTCAGCCGCGGACAGTGCGTCGTTCAGCGCGTTCTGGCCGTTGCCGAAGTCCATCGTCATGATCGATGTCGAAGTCCAGCCGGTTCACCCCGTAGGTGTTCACGACATTGGCGTACGCCGAGGTCAGGCTGCTGGTCGATGCGGCAAGGTGGATCAAGTCGGTCTTAAGGGACGATCAAGTTGGCGGAGCGGCACGGCAGGATGTGCACATGAACGTTGTTCGGATCGGTGTCCTGGGTGCGGCCCGCATCGCACCCGGTGCGGTCCTGAAGCCGGCCAGGGCGAATGCCGAGGTCGACGTGACAGCGGTCGCCGCCCGGGATGTCAAGCGGGCCAAGGACTTCGCCAGCCGACACGGGATACCGACGGCCTACGGCTCCTACCAGGAGCTACTCGACGACCCGGCGATCGACGCCGTCTACAACCCGCTGCCCAACGGGCTGCACGGCCGCTGGACCCTGGCCGCACTCAACGCCGGCAAGCACGTTCTGTGCGAGAAGCCGTTCACCGCCAACGCCACCGAGGCACAGAAAGTCGCCGACGCGGCCGCGACGTCGGGCCTGGTGGTGCAGGAGGCGTTCCACTACCGCTATCACCCGGTGGCGCTGCGGATGCTGGACGTCGTGGCGGCCGGAGAGCTCGGTGAATTGCGCGAGGTCAGCGCGAACGTGTGCTTCCCGCTGCCGCGGTTCTCCGACATCCGCTACCGGTTCGACCTGGCGGGCGGCGCGCTGATGGACGCCGGTTGTTATGCGGTGCACATGGTTCGGCTGCTCGGTGGTGCCGAGCCGGACGTGGTGTCCGCGCAGGCCAAAACCCACACCGACGACGTGGACCGGGCGATGCGGGCCGAACTGGCGTTCCCGGCCGGGCACATCGGTCGGATCCGCTGTTCGCTGTGGTCGTCGGACCTGTTGCGGGTCAACGTGCGGGTGGTCGGCGAGCGTGGCGAGATGCGGGTGTTCAATCCGCTGGCCCCACAGATCCGACACAAGATCACCATTCGCACATCGGCAGGCCGGAACGTGGAGCGGCTGAGCAGGCGACCGTCCTACGCGTATCAGTTGGACGCGTTCGCCGACGCCGTGCTGCGTGGCGCCCCCGTCCTCACCGGACCGGTCGACGCGATCCGGAACATGACGGTGATCGACTCGATCTACCAGGCCGCGGGCCTGCCGATCCGGCAGCCGGCGCGATGACCGCCGATGGCTGGACCGTGGCCAGGACGCTGGTGCACGATCCGGTGGTCGTCGACCTGCTGCGCCGCTACTTCACCGATGTGGCCAGCAGTTTCTACGGCAGGCCGGCCACCGATGCCGAGGTGACCGCCGCGCTGGCGGAGGACCCGAGCGACGACCTGGTGCCACCGGGCGGCGCGTTCTTCGTTGCGCACTACCAGGACATCCCGGCCGGCTGCGTCGGCCTGCGGTTCGGCGCGGCCGGATTCGCCGAGCTGACCAGGATGTTCGTCACGCCGGAAGCCAGGGGCCGCGGTGGCAGCGCCGTGCTGCTGGCCGTGGCCGAGCGGCACGCCAAGCTCGGCGAGGCGCACACGATGCGGCTGGAGACCCGGCTGGACCTGGTGGCCGCGCGCAGGCTGTACACGAAGCACGGCTATCGGCCGATTCCGGCGTACTCGACCGGTCCGTTCGCGGAGTGCTGGTATGCCAAGGATTTGCGCTGATCGGCGGACCCCCGCGCGGCCGGCAGGTCACCGATGGCGGATGATTACCGCCAAATAACGCAACGCACAGGAGGATGCCTCGCATGGAGCTGAGCAAGCCCGACGTCGCACCGGTCCCCGGCCCGCCGCCCGCTGACCTCGTGATCACCGACCTCACCGTCGGCGACGGCGAGGAGGCGAAGGCAGGCCAGACGGTCACCGTGCACTACGTGGGTGTTTCGCACGCCAACGGCGAGGAGTTCGACGCGTCCTGGGGCCGCGGCGAGCCGTTCCAGTTCCCGCTCGGCGGTGGCCGGGTCATCGCGGGCTGGGACCAGGGTGTGGCCGGTATGAAGGTCGGCGGCCGTCGGCAGCTGGTCATCCCGCCGCACCTGGCCTACGGCGAGCGCGGCGCGGGCGGCGTTATCGCACCCGGTGCGACACTGGTCTTCGTGGTGGACCTGTTGGGCGTCAACTAGCAGGTAAACTGACTCGTCGTGCCCAGTCGACTCCGAAGCGTCGCCGACCCGTCACGGCATCGCGCTCGGATCACTGCTTCGGGCAGTATCGAGAGCGAACGCGGCGAGGGGAAGTGAGCGATGGACGACACCGGGCGGCAGACCGGTGCGCGCCGGGGCCAGTACCCACCACGGAACGGCGCCCGGCGGACCGGGCCGCAGCCGGGCGGTAACGGCCGGCCGGGTGGTGGCCCGGACCACGGTGACGGCTTCGAGCACGGCTGGTTCAGCAAGCCCGCCGAGCCGATGGCCGCACCCCCGATGCCGTCCAACGGCCACCGGGGTGCGCAGAGCTCGGCACGGCTGCCACCGGTGCCCCCGCCACGCCCACAGGTGCCGCCACCGCCGCCGGTCAACGAGCCCGACTTCGACCAGGAGCGGTTCGACAACGCGTTCACCGACCCGGGCCCGTTCGGTCGGGTGCCCAGCGCCGGCACGACGAGTTCCGGGCTGCACCCGGTGCTGCCGCCTGCCGATGACGACGACCTCTACGACCAGCTCTACGGCGAGGACGACCGGGACGAGCCGCGCGACCAGCCTGCCGACAAGGAGACTCCGCGCAAGCGCAAGAAGCTGCCGTTCTGGATAGAGCTGCCGGTCCTGATCCTGGTCGCGCTCGTGTTCACGTTCGTCATCCAGAGCTTCGTGGCCAGGGTCTACGTGATCCCGTCCGGCTCGATGGAGCTGACCCTCAACGGCAGCAACGGTTCCGGTGACCGAATCCTGGTGGACAAGGTCGTGTACGACTTCCATGACCCGCACCCCGGCGACGTCGTCGTGTTCAAGGGCCCACCCGGCTGGGACCAGACCGAGTTCTTCGTGGACAGCTCCGGCAATCCCGTGGTCAAGTGGCTGCGTGGCCTGGCCGCGTCCATCGGTGTCGCCAAGCCCGATGAGTACGACCTGGTCAAGCGCGTCATCGCGGTCGGTGGCCAGACGGTGTCCTGCTGCGACAAGCAGAACCGGGTCATCGTGGACGGCAAGCCGCTGAACGAGCCGTACGTCTACTGGCAGCCCGGCAGGCCGGGTCCGGCCGAGCAGCTGCACTTCCCGCCGGTCACGATCCCCAAGGGCGACCTGTGGGTGATGGGCGACAACCGGGCCAACTCCGACGACTCGCGCTACCAGAACGGCGGCGGCATCCACGGTGTCGTGCCGGTGGCGAACGTGATCGGCAAGGCGCGCACGATCATCTGGCCGCCGTCGCGCTGGCGCGGCATCGGCGACTTCGACGCGCAGACGCAGGCCGTTGCCGACGCGGCACCCACGTGGGGCACGCAGGTGCCGGCCACCGGGATCGGCGTGCTGGCCGTGTTGCCGACACTGTGGCTGGGCAGGCGGTTCCGGCCCGGCTTCCGGGCCGCGGCGGGCCTACCGGGGCGCAAGCGGCGCTGAGCGCGGTGCACCGAAGGGGGCCACTGGTGCGGTTACAGGGGATCGGCAAGCGCTACGGCGGCGGCTCCTGGGTGCTGTCCGACGTCGATCTGCGCCTGTCCGACGGTGACGTGGTGGCGGTCGTCGGCGGCAACGGCGCCGGCAAGTCGACGCTGCTGCGATTACTGGTCGGGTTGACCAGGCCGACCGTCGGCTCGGTGCTGGAGCGGCCGGCCACAGTGGGAGCCGTGGGTTACGTGCCGGACCGCTTCCCGCAGCACGACCGGATGTCCGCCCGCTCCTACCTGACCCACATGGGCCGCGTCCGTGGCCTGCGCACGAACCTGGCCCAGCGCAAGGCTGACGAGCTGCTTGACCGGTTGGCGCTGGTCGGCGGCGCGGACACCGCGCTGCGCGCGCTGTCCAAGGGCAACGCGCAGAAGGTCGCGCTGGCCCAGGCGCTGGTGGTGGCGCCGAGGCTGCTGGTGCTGGACGAGCCGTGGTCCGGGCTGGACGTGTCGGCGCACGCGGTGCTCGGCGAGATCATCGGTGAGGTGCGCCGGGACGGTGGTTGTGTCGTGTTCACCGACCACCGCACGGTCGTCGCCGCCGCCCATGCCACCCGGGTCTACCGGATCAGCGGCGGCCGACTGGCCGAGGACGAGCACGAACGACGCGAACTGGCCGGCGTGGAGCTGTGCAGGGTCACCGCCGACGCCGTCGACCTGGCCGTACTGCCCGGAGTGGTCGACGTGCGCGCACGCGGTGACGTGATGGTGGTCACTGTTGCCGACGCCGAGTGTGACGCGGTGCTGGGTGCCGCGCTGGCCGGTGGCTGGTCGGTGCACGCCGTGCGCAGAACGGCGGTTCGCTCGTGATCGCCCTGGTCCGCTACACACTGTCCACTGTGCTGCTCTCGCAGCGTTATCTGCCGCCGGTACTGGTGTTTCTGGCCGGGCTGCTGGTGTTCACCGGCGCCGACGACAACGGCCCACTGCTGCCCGACTACGCCGTCGGCACCGCGGGCGTGTTCATCTGCGGGATCTGGCTGACCGTCGTCACGATCAACGCGCCCGATCCGGTGCAACGTTCGATCACCGTGGTCAACGGCGGGGGATCGGGCCGTGTGCTGGCCGCCTCGGTCTGGGTGGCCGCCCTGTGGTGCGCGTTCATCGGCGTGATCGGGCTGCTGTATCCGCTGACCGTCGGGCACCACCCGGTTGATCCCGCCGTCCTGGTGCTCGGTGCGCTGGCCGAGTTGACCAGCGCCTGCACCGGCATCGCGCTCGGCCTGCTGTGCTCCCGGCTGGTGGTCCGTCGGACCGGCATCTCGATCCTCGCGGCGCTGGCCGCCGTGCTGCTGTTCGTGCTGGTCCCGGGTGTGCCGCCGGTGCACCCGGTGTTCCAGCTGCTGGCCGCCGCGCGACCGGCGAGCGCGATCCTGTGGCAGGTCGTGTTGTTCAGCCTGGTGTCGGTGGCCCTGCTGGCCGCCAGCACGATGTGCACCCGGTTCGTCGCCGACCGAAGGGACTGACAGCCCATGCCACGACACGACTGGTGGCGCGCCGCGGTGATCTACCAGGTGTACGTGCGCAGCTTCGCCGACGGTGACGGCGACGGGATCGGCGATCTGACGGGGGTACGCAGCAGGCTGCGCTACCTGGCCGACCTCGGTGTCGACGCGGTCTGGCTGACGCCGTTCTACCGGTCCCCGATGGTCGACGGTGGCTACGACGTGGCCGACTACCGTCAGGTCGACCCGCTGTTCGGCACCAACGGCGACGCGGCAGCACTCATCGCCGACGCCCATGACCTCGGCCTCCGGGTGATCGTCGACATCGTGCCGAACCACACCTCGGACCGGCATCCGTGGTTCGTCGAAGCACTGGCGGCACCACCGGGCGCACCGGCCAGGGCGCGCTACCTGTTCCGCGACGGCACCGGCGAGCGCGGCGAACTCCCGCCCAACGACTGGCAGTCCGTGTTCGGCGGCGGCGCGTGGGTCCGGGTGCCCGACGGCCAGTGGTACCTGCACCTGTTCGCGCCGGAACAGCCCGACCTGAACTGGGAGCACGACGAGGTCAGGGCCGAGTTCGTGGACGTCCTGCGGTACTGGTTGGACGTCGGCGTCGACGGTTTCCGGATCGACGTGGCGCACGGCATGACCAAGGCCGCAGGCCTGCCGAACGCGGGCGGTGGACAGGAAGTGCTGCGCGAGGTGACCGAACTGCCCTACTTCGACCAGGACGGTGTCCACGAGATCTACCGGGCCTGGCGCAAGGTGTTGGACTCGCTGCCTGGCGAGCGCGTCGGAGTCGCCGAAGCGTGGGTTCGGAGCGCCGAACGGTTGGCCCGGTACGTTCGACCGGACGAACTTCATCAGGCGTTCAACTTCTTGTATCTGCGCTGCGCGTGGGACGCTGCCGAGTTCCGGTCCGTCGTGGGCGCGTCGATCGCGGCGATGGTCGGGGTCGGGGCACCGAACACCTGGGTACTGTCCAATCACGACGTGACGCGGCACGTGACCAGGTACGGCGGTGGCGCGATCGGCCACCGCAGGGCCAGGGCCGCCGCGCTGTTCACGTTGGCACTGCCTGGTTCCGCATACATCTACCAGGGCGACGAACTCGGTCTGCCCGAAGTGGTCGACCTGCCCGACGACGTGTTGCGGGACCCGGTGTGGACACGGTCCGGCCATACCGAACGAGGTCGGGACGGGTGTCGCGTACCGGTGCCGTGGTCCGGTTCGGTGTCGCCGTTCGGTTTCAGCCCACCGGGATCGGCTCCGACGTGGCTACCGCAGCCGCCCGACTGGGCACAGTTGACTGTTGACGCTCAACTCGCCGACCCGTCGTCGATGCTCGGGCTCTACCGCGGCGCACTGGAACTGCGACACGAACTGTCCGAACTGGGCGATGGGCCGCTGAACTGGCTACCAGCCCCGGTCGGCGTGCTCGCCTTCGACCGTGGACCGGGTTTTGTGTGCACTGTGAACATCACTCCGGAGGCAGCCGAAATCAACCGTCCAGGTGAGCTGGTGCTGGCCAGTGTGTCAGAACTGACAGAACTGGCTGGAAGTAGCGGGTCGACAGTGGTTCTGCCACCGGACTCCGCTGGCTGGTGGACGGTGATGCGCCCGCACCAGTAGTGCGGGCGCACCACCCCCGGCCGCTGGTCAGATGGCGCGCACGCCCTGGGCCTGCGGACCCTTCTGTCCCTGACCGATCTCGAACTCAACGCGCTGACCCTCGTCAAGGGACCGGAATCCGTTGCCCTGGATCTCCGAGTAGTGCACGAACACGTCGGGGCCACCGCCGTCTTGCTCGATGAAGCCGAAGCCCTTTTCACCGTTAAACCACTTCACACTGCCCTGCGCCATGCCATCTCCTCGCGGCGTCTAACCGAGTCCTCACGGTGAGGTCGTCGGACAACCGCACTATCAAGGCCATCATCGTAGCGTGCCTCGCCCGATCCTGGGCTACTCGCGCTTGCCATCACTCGCGTCGAGACCGAGCATCGCCAGCAACTGCCCACAGTCGTCCGCGTCAGCGGCATGACCGGCGACCGTCCGGGTCGCCCGCGCGTTCTGAATCGCGCTGTGCGTCCGCTCGGCTGCGTGCGCCTGTGCCATACGGCGAGGCGTCGGGGGGCTGGCGTGTCGTGCCAAGGTCATCCGGCACCTTCCCTGTTCCGCCAGAATGGTCTGGCTGTCGTGGCCCCGGAGTCGCCACAATCACCCGGGAATTAAAGGAGCGAACTCGGCCATCGTGACAGGTGTGGGCGGCCACCACCAGCCCCCGGGACACCGGGACCGGTTATGAAACACGGGTCGGGTAGAGTCCGTCTTGCGGTGCGTAGTGTGCTGCGTCGATGGCATGCTGTCGATGGCGTGCTGTCGATCTTGTGCTTTGTCACTGACACGTTCGGAGAGTTCATGGCGGTTCGCCGCACGCCCACGTCCACGACGGTTACCTCGTTCTCCGACCTGGGAGTGCCGGCTCCGCTGGTCGCCGCGCTGGCAGCGCGGGACATCACCACCCCGTTCCCGATCCAGGCCGCCACGCTGCCCGACGCGCTGGCCGGCCGGGACGTGCTGGGGCGGGGCAAAACCGGCTCCGGCAAGACCTACGCGTTCGTCCTGCCGGTGCTGGCTCGACTGGCGGCCAGTCGAACGGCGAGCAAGCCGGGTCGGCCGCGTGCGCTGATCCTGGTGCCGACCCGCGAGCTGGCCACCCAGATCCAGACGTCGATGGCCGGTTTGGCCAAGGCGCTCGGCCTGCGCACGCTCACCGTGTTCGGCGGCGTACGCCCAGCTCCGCAGATCGCCGGCCTGCGGGACGGGGTCGACGTCGTCGTCGCGTGCCCCGGTCGGCTGGCTGACCACATCGAGAGCGGTCACGCCCACCTCGACGCCGTCGAGATCACCGTGCTGGACGAAGCGGATCACATGGCGGATCTCGGCTTTCTGCCTGTGGTGCGGCGATTGCTGGACCAGACACCGCGTAACGGACAGCGGCTGCTGTTCTCCGCGACACTCGAT
>DASUJK010000057.1:0-23659 GCA_036279295.1 Pseudonocardiaceae bacterium
ACCCGTCGACCCGGTACGGCGCCAGCAGGCTGCTGGCCGCGTCGGCCGAGCTGGCCGCGCGGACCGGCACCGAGCGGCTGATCGTGAAGACGGTCGCCGAGGCCAGCAGGCTGCCCACGTTCACCGAGAACGTGCACGCACTGGAACTGGCGGCGGAGGCGGCAGCATTCGCTCAACCGACCACTGTGGACAGAGAGCTGGATACCGGGCTGGCCGATCAGGCCGGCACGCTCATCGAAGCGGTCCTGGAGCTGCACCCGGACGTGGGCAGCGCGTTGCTGTCGGCGTTCGAGCACGGCGTGCTGGACGTGCCGTTCTGCCTGCATCCGGACAACCAGGGCCGTGCCACCAGCACGGTCGGTCCGGACGGCAGGCTGCGGTTCACCTCCGTCGGCGCGATGCCGATCCGATGCGACACCGACGGCCCTGTCGCGATGACCACCGACCGGCTGGTCGCCGCCCTCAATCACGTAGCGCGCGAGTACGACCGATGAATCCCGGAGGCGACATGTACCCGACCACTGAACCGACGCCACTGTCGCAGCACCTGACCGCACACACCACCCGAGCCGCGATGGCGGTGCAGCAGGTCGCCTTGCAGGCCGCCCGCGACCACCTGCGCGGCAACGGTTTCATCGAGCTGCTGCCACCGCTGATCGGGCCGGTCACCGACCCGGGCGGGCGTGGCGCGAAGGCACTCGACGTGGACTTCTACGGCCATCGTTACAAGCTGATGACCAGCGCCATCCTGTACAAGCAGGCGTCATTGCTCGGCTTCCCGAAGCTGTTCTACATCGCGCCGAACGTGCGCGTCGAACCGCTGGAGACCGCCAGCACCGGCCGGCACCTGGTCGAGTTCCACCAGATCGACGTGGAACTGGCCGGTGGCACCCGCGAGGACGCGATGGACCTCGCGCAGAGCCTGCTGGTCGCGGTCGTGGACCGGGTCTGGCAGGAGGTGCCGGAGGTCCTGCGCGGTCTCGGCCGCGACCCGATGGTGTTCACCGACCTGTTGGCCGGTGAGTTCGACCGGCGCCCGCACGGCACGGTGGTGGCCGACCTGCTGGAGCAGGGGCACCCGCAGAGCCCGGACGCCGAGATCGACTGGGTCGGCGAGGAACTGCTGTCGCACAAGGCTGACCGGCCGTTCTTCGTCACCGGCTACCCGAAGGGCTCCCGCGGTTTCTACGACCGCGAGGACCCTGCCGAGGCCGGCACCCTGCGCAACTTCGACCTGATCGCGCACGGCGGCTACGGCGAACTGGTCAGCGGCAGCGAACGCGAGTCCGACTACGCGACCATCGTCACCCGGATGCGGGAGAGCGGCGAGAACCCCGCGAAGTACGCCTGGTACCTGGACATGGCCAGGGAGGGCATCCCGGCCAGCGCCGGGTTCGGGATGGGCGTGCAGCGCCTGGTCCGCTTCCTCACCGGCCTGGACGCGCTGTGGCAGGTCAGCGCGTACCCGAAGCTGCCGGGGGTGGCAGCACCATGAGCATGCTGTCCGCACCGGGTTTCCCGGTGGACGCCGTCCGGGCCAGGGCCCGGCACGGCACCCGCGAGGTGTTCCCGCCGGTGGACGAGTACGGCAGCCGGATGTTCGGCGCCGACCCGGCCCACGTCCCCGCCGACGACCTGGATGCGGCCCGGCTGGTGCCGCCGGTGTTCATGCCGCGCAGGCTGGAGAAGCTGATCGAGCTGGGCCGTGAACCGAACCACGACGACGTCGACCTCAGCGCCACCGTGGGCGGGTTCACCGCGCCACTGCCGCTGTACCTGTCCGCGTTCGGCTCGACCCAACTGGGCAGCCAGGAACTCGGCGTCGCCGCCAGTACCCAGGCCGCCCGGCTGGGCATCCCGATGGTGATCGGCGAGAACGTGGTGCCGGTACACGGTTATCACGCCGGGAGTTCGCCGATCCTGAACCGGATCGACGCCTACCTGGCCGCGCTGGCAGACGGTGTCGGTGGTGTCGTGGTGCAGCAGAGCACCGAGGACGCCGACGCCGAGGTGTGGAACCTCGTCTACAGCTCACTCGCCGCCCGGCCGCTGCTGGACAGCGGCAGGCTCGCGTTCGAACTGAAGATCGGCCAGGGTGCCAAGCCCGGCCTCGGTGGCATGACGGTGCTGAACAGGGCAGCCGCTGAACGGCTGGCCGGCCGGTTCGCCATGCACGACGTGTTCGGCACGGACGACCGACTGCGCTGCGCGACACCGGGCACGTTCACCGAGGAGATCCTGCGGCAGCAGATTCGCTTCATGCGCAACAACTTCCCGCGAGCCAGGGTGTGGGTGAAGCTGCACCCCGGTCGGGACGTCGCCCAGGCCGCGGCCACCGCGTGGGCAGCGGG
The DNA here is from genome assembly GCA_036279295.1 of Pseudonocardiaceae bacterium. GTDB lineage: Bacteria > Actinomycetota > Actinomycetes > Mycobacteriales > Pseudonocardiaceae > DATEPR01. Next base: position 2,352 of record DASUJK010000057.1, read on the forward strand.
TGCGGACGCGGTGACGGTGGACGGCGCCGAAGGCGGCACCGGCTGGGCGCCCGTGGTGGCCATGCGGCACGCCGGCCTGCCGCTGGCCGAATGCCTGCGGCGGATCGGCAGGCCGGCCGGCTGTCTGCTGGTGACCGGCCGGATGTGGGAGGGCAGCCGCGCGGTGCGTGCGTTCGCCCTCGGTGCCACCGCGGTCGGTCTCGGCCGGGCGGCGCTGCTGGCGGTCGCCGAGGACGGCACGGACGGGCTGGTCCGGCTGGTGGCGGCACTGGCACTGGAGGCGCGGCTGCTGATCAGCGCGCTGGGCAAGTACGACCAGCGTGCGCTGGCCGATGAGGACCTGTGGTGGCCTGGCACCGAAGTGCCGGCCGCCGTACCCGACCTGGCAGGTACGTCATGAGCGAGCAGAATCCGCGGTGGACGGAGGACAGCCGGATCGGCGTCGGCTCGGTCGTGGTTCATGGCGACGGCAGTTGGCGGCCGGACTGGCCTGGGAAGCAACAGAAATCGCCCGGCCTGCTGGTGCACGCGCTGTTCGTCCCGTCGGAGGTGCCGGAGCTGACCGTGCGGCCACCCAACGGCCAACCGCACGTGATCAAGGCGGCCGAGTGGACGTTGACCGTGCTCGGCCAGCCGTTCACCGGTGGCCACCTCCTGGTGATCTCCGCCGACGACCCGGACCTGCATCGGGAGATCTGCCGGGGTGAGTGCGTCGCGGTGGCACTCGCCGTGGACGACGCCCTCGCGGGCGGCCACCGGCCAGGCGGGCACGACACCTACATGGTGGCTCGACTGCTGCGTGACCCCGTGCGCCTGTGCGGGCTGGCCGACGCGGCCGCGCATTAGGGCGCGTTTCATGGGTCCGCTTTCCGGCTGCGCGACCCCGCTCGCTCGGCGAAGACCCATGAAACACGCCCTGGTCGCACCGTAACCCCTGATCACCGAGAGAATGGACAGGTCCATGCCGACAACCGAAGCCCCGGCACGGCCGGGTACCCGCAAGGCCCAACTGGGCACGCTGATGGCAGGCCAGAGCGTGTCGCTGGTCGCCGACAGCATGCTGAACATCGCGGTGGCCTGGACCGCCGTCCAGCTCGGCGGTGCCGCCGGGGTAACCGCACTGCTGTTGTGCGCCACTATCCCGAAGGGACTCATGCTGATCTTCGGCGGTGCAGTTGCCGACCTGTTCGGCCCCCGGTTCATGCTGCTCAAGACCACAGCGGGCCGGGTGGTGCTGCTGGCCGCCGGTGCCGTGGTGATGTACTTCGCCCAGTCGATGGTCGCGGTGCTGGTGGTCGCCGGCATCGAGGGCACACTGCTGGGGCTGGGCGCTCCGTCGTTCGGGTCGATCCTGCCCAGAATCGTGCCGGGCCCGAACCTGATGCGGGCCAACTCGCTCTACTCGATGGTGACCAGGCTGGCGCCGATCGCCGGTGCCCCGCTCGGCGCGTGGATGATCGCCACGAATCCGCTGTGGGTCGCCATGTCCATCGTGGTGGTCACGTGTTCCGGCGCGCTGGCCTGCCTGACCTACGTCACCAAGGGCATGGGCAGGCCGGCCGCGGCGCCGGGCAAGGTGTCGCTGCTCAAGCGGTCCTGGAGCGGTCTGCATCTGCTGCGCGACAACAACGCGCTGCTCTGGCTGTTCGTCTGCGCGTTCGTCATCGACTTCACGTTCGGCTGGCCGATGTCCACCGCGCTGCCGCTGATGGCCCAGCAGCACGGTTGGGGAGTCGACGCGGTCGGCGTCGCGGTGTCCGCGTTCAGCGCCGGTGCTCTGGTCACCACGGCGGTCGGTTCGCTGATCGCCCACCGGCTGTCGCTCAGCATCCGCCTGGTGGCCACGGCGGGTGTCATCGCGGTCGGGCTGTTCGCGATGGCCCTGATGCCGACGGCATGGTGGCTGGCCGCGGTGGCGTTCGTGGTCGGCATGGCGTCCGGGCTCAACGGTCCGTCGATCGTCACGCTGTACCAGGCACTGGTGCCCAAGGACCAGATGGGCGCCGCGATGGCCACGCTCGGCCTGGCCGGGATCGGCACCACGCCGTTCTCGGTGGCCACGTTCGGTGCCATCGCCGTTGTGGTCGGCGTGCAGAGCACCTGGCTGATCTGCGCCGTCCTGGCGATCGCTGGCCCGATCACCGCGGTCGTCGTGGTGCGGAAGGCGACAGCACATCGTGAACCCGTGATAGCGGTGCCCGAGCCGGTCGCGGCCGAAGTCTGAGCATCTGCCGGAAACACTGATCCGGCCGGGTGAACATGCCCGGCCGGATCAGTCGTCTTACCAGATCCCGTGTGATTCCAAGATCATCCGAAGGTGGATGGTCCACGCTGGGTGCATGGGGCTGTCTCTGCGTGTACGTGTCCGGCGGCTGTTGGCCATCATCGCGGCGTGCTCGCTGCTGGTCACGGTGCTGGCCGTGACCGCTTCGGCAGCGCCCGGTGCCACCACGGTTTCCGGTGTACTGACTCCACTGAACGGGGTATGGCTGGATTCGCAGGACGGCGGCCATTACTGGGATGTCAACGGTAACGGCATCTGCCGCGTCGACAACACGTCGAGCGGTTCGGTCGAGAATCTGTCCACATGCGACCTTCAGTCCAAGAAACCGACGCAGGTAGCGGTCGGCCCACAGCGCGCGGACGGCACCTACTACATCTACGTCTCGGACATGTCCACCAACAGCATCGGCCCGCTGCGGATGGTCTACGACCCGAACGCGGACGGTGGCCTCGGCGACATCGTGCCGAACAGCGCCAACATCCTCGGCGGCGAGAGCACGGTCGGGTTCTTCGGTGACTCCACCGGCGGTTTCCGCAGTTCGTCGGTGGCGCTCGGGCCGTGTGCCGCGATCATCACGACGCCGTGCACCGCGCTGTACGTGGCGTTCGAGAATTCCAAGCGGATCGAGCGCATCAACTTCGTCGACCAGCCACTGCTGCAACAGTCGATCGAGACGATCTCCCAGACCGACGACGTGCGCAAGGGCGTCCGGTACGGCATCGCGTCGTTCCGCAATGCCGACGGCACCACGGATCTCTACATCGACGAGCTGGGCAGCGAAGGCGTGTCCGTCGTCAAGGACGTCGCCACCTGCACGCCGTCCGAGGGCTCGCCGGTGCCCGGCTCGGTCAACCCGCCGGTGAACCAGTTCGGCGGCTGCGCGGCGACGATCGTGCGGGGCATCACCACGAACTTCGCGCAGGGCATCGTCACGCAGGACAACCCGGACGGCACCGGTCGCTACCTCTACGTCGGTGACTCACCGGAGAACACGACCGCCCACGTGCTGCGTTACCACCCGACCACGGGCTTCCAGGACGTCGTGTCCAGCACCGTGACCCCGTACGACTCGTTGCTCAACCCCGGTCAGACCGTGTCCACCTACACCGCGATCGGCGGCCTGGCCGTGAACCAGGAGACCGGCGACGTGTACATCGCCGACGACCCGACCCTGCTCAACGAGCTGTTCGGCGAGACTGCCGTCGGCCACATCTTCCGCATCGCGGGCGACTCGACCGGCACGGCGCCGGCCGACTGCACCGGCACGGCCACGGTGAAGTGCGCACCGCCGGTACCACCGGGCACCGTCACGGCCAGCCTGTACGGCTACGGGATCACGTCACCGGCCGGTGGTCTGACGTTCCTGCCCAGCGACGACGGCGGGCACGTGTGGCTGGCCGACGAGTACAACGGCCTGTGCCGGTTCGATGTCGTGCCGCAGGTCCCTGAACTGCACGCGGTCAACTCGACGGCCTGTGACGACGGGACCGTGCTCGGCTCCGGCGGCCAGGCGGTGTACGACGACTCGGTCGTGTCCGGCACGACAAATCAGCACTACGTGTACGTGGCGCAGAACGACCACCTCAGCCCCGGGGTCGTCCGGTTCACCTTCGACCCGAGCGCGAACGGCGGTGCCGGTGACCTGGTGCCGGGTGCCGCGGTCATCATGGCGCCCAACGCCGGCCTGGACGGCGACAAGGCCAACGGTCTCGCGCTCGGCCCGTGCAAGGCCGGTGCCCCGACCACCTGCAAGCACTCGCTCTACGTCGCCGGTCTGCTGGACGGCTTCATCCGCCGGATCAACAACCCGGAGGACGACCCGCGCAACCAGACCGTGGACGTGGTCGCCGAGACCACCGACCAGAAGAACGGCGCTGTAGGCCGGGGCATCAACGGTGAGATGGCGATGCTCGGCGACCGCCTCTACCTGCCCGAGGACAGCGGGTTCACCGTTGTCAACAACGCCAGTACGTGCGGTGTGAACGGCTCGCTGTGCGGCACGATCCCGCTGAACATCGGCATCTTCGGGTCGATCACCGGCACCGCGCTGGCCGTGGACGCCAACCCGCAGCACAGCGCGGCGGGCCTGGTGTACGCGTCGGAGTCGCCGGACTCGGCGGCGGCCACGATCTACCAGTACGACGTGGCATCCGGCACGTCCCGGCTCTACCTGTCGCAGGGCCAACTGCCACCGGCCGGATCGGCAGCGACGACCGTGTACTGCTCGCTGACCTGCACGCGGCCCGCCGATCCGAACTACCCGGCGGGCGGCCTGACGTCGTTCCGGTTCGCGCAGGGCCTGTTCGTCAACCCCTACACCGACGACGGCACGCTCTACATCACCGACGATCCACTCGGTGGTACCAGGACCCAGCGTGGCCACATCTGGACGGCGCCGTTCATGCCCTACACCAGCTGAAAGGCAGGGGCGGCACCGACGGACGCAGGTGGCCTTCGCCAGTGCGGTACTCCGCTTCAGGGTGACCCGTGTAGCTCTACGCGTCCGTCGGTGTGCCGTAAGTAGATGGTTGGGGGCGACTGGTCCGATTTGCCATTGGACGTTGGTACTAGTCCGTTCGTTGATGGGCGTATCGCGTCAGCCCTGGTCCTCGAAAATCTCAGGATGCCGGGACAGCTCCACGCGCGTGCGCCGGATGTGTCCCTCCAGGTAGCGGCCCGCGTCGACGGTGTCCCGCCGCTGCACCGCGTCGATCAGCAGGTTGTGTTCGGCGTGCACGATCCAGCGCTGCGCCGACCCGATGACGCCCATGAACACCCTGCGGTAGTGCTGCGTCGAGTTCCACAGCCGGATCACGGTGCCGGCCAGCGGTTCCGTGGTGCAGTGGCGGTAGGTGAGCAGGTGGAACTCGCGGTCCAGCCGCAGGAAGTCCTCGACGTCGGCGCTGGCCTCGATGCGGTGTTCGATGACGGCCAGGCGCTCGATCTCGGAGTCGGTCAGCGCCGGCATGCTCTCACCGAGAGCGAGCGGTTCGAGGCGTTCCCGCATCTGGTAGACGATGTCCAGCTCCCGGGCGCCCAGGCGGATGACCCGCGCGCCCTTGTTCGGCTCCAGTTCGGTGAGGCCTTCGGACTCCAGCATGCGCAGCGCCTCGCGCACCGGCAGCCTGCTGGCACCCAACTGCTCGGCGACTTCCTCCTGGCGGATGCGCTGACCGGGGGCCAGCAGCCCGTCGAGGATGGCTCGCCGCAGGTGGACGGCCACCCGTTGGCTGGCCGCGCCGGTGTCGGCGTCGATCGGCTCCACCGCACCCCCGCTCATGCCCGGTCGAACGCCCTGTCGAACGCCTTACCGTCCGGATAGGACACCAGCTCGAACTGCATGCCCCACGGGGCCAGAAAGTACACCCAGCGCTGGCCTTCACTCGGGCCACGGCTGGCCGTCGGCTCACCGAGCATCGTCACGCCACGCTCCCGGAGGAACGCCACGGCCGCGTCCAGGTCGTCCACGTAGAGCGCGACGTGGTGGCCGCCGATGTCGCTGTTGCGCGGCTGGTGGGTCTGCTGATCGGGTGCCTCGTACTGGAAGACCTCGAAGATCGCCTGGCCGCCGCACCGGAAGAAGTGCAGTTCACGCATGACGGCCCGGTCGTCGACGCCGAGGTGGCGGGACATCCAGTCGTCGTCGTGCTCGAACGGGCCGAGTGTGTACATGTACTCGCAGCCGAGCACGTCGACCAGGAACTCGCGCGCCTGCGCCAGGTCGGGCACGGTGAAGCCGATGTGGTCGACCCCGGTGACACCGGGCAACGTGCTGGACATCCAGGCCCTCCTTTGGATCCAAGTCGAGCTTCGCAGGCTGAGATTAGCAGCATATGACGGCCAAAGTCTTGAGCATTGGATCCATTTGATGTCAGACTCGGGACATGCCCACACGCAGCCCGCTGCACCCGAACGCCGACTGGGTCGATTTCGAGGTCGGCGACACCGACTGGGACGACGCCGAACCACAGCTGCTCACCGCCATGTACGGGCAGCTGGTGCTGATCCGGACATTCGAGGAGTACGTGCTGGAACTGGCCGCCGACGGGTTGGTGCACGGTCCGGCGCACTCCAGCATCGGCCAGGAGGGCGGTGCGGTCGGCTCGGTCCTGGCGCTGGCCGACCGGGACACGGTCAACGGCTCGCACCGGGGCCACCACCAGTTCCTGGCCAAGGCGCTGGCACATGTCGAACCCAAGGGCATCGATCCGACGGCCGACCACTCGGCCGACGTGCGGGACGTCGTGCTGCGCACGCTGGCCGAGATCTGCGGGCTGGACCGGGGCTGGAGCCACGGTCGCGGCGGCTCGATGCACCTCCAGTGGCGTGCTGCCGGCGCGATCGGCACCAACGCGATCGTCGGCGGCGGTGTGCCGCTGGCCGCCGGGTCCGCGTGGGCCCACCGGCACGCCGGCACCGACGCGGTCGCCGTGACCTACTTCGGTGACGGCGCCAGCAACATCGGCTCCACGCTGGAGTCGTTCAACCTGGCATCGGCGTGGCGGCTGCCGCTGTGCTTCTTCATCGAGAACAACCTGTACGCGGTGTCCACCGTGGTGTCCGAGGCGACCGGTGAGCCACGGCTGTCCGCCCGTGGCCCCGGCTTCGGTATCCGCAGCTACCACGTCGACGGCATGAACGTGCTGGCCGTGTACCTCGCCATGCGGGACGCCCTGGAGCACATGCGGGCCGGCAACGGACCGGCCGTCGTCGAGGCCGACGTGTACCGCTACTTCCACCAGAACGGCCCCTTCCCTGGCAGCGCGTTCCGCTACCGGACCAAGGAGGAGGAGCAGCTCTGGCGCGACCGTGACCCGATCACGCAGCTGGCCGGTCAGCTGCGGCGGCGCGGCATCCTGACCGACGACCAGCTCGCCGATGCCGACACCCGGGCCAAGGAACTGCTGCGGGAGATCGGGGGAGTGCTGCTCGAACCGGTGGCGGGCGGCAAGCCGGGCCAGCGCCGGATCAAGCCTGCCGAGTGGCCCGACCCTGCCTTCGTGGACGTCGGCGTACGCGGTGACCTGAGCGAGTTCGAAGGCGCGCCTACGGCTTCGAGTGGGCCGACGACCACCGAGATGAAGTTCATCGACGCCGTGGCGGGTGTGATGGACCGGCGGATGGCGGCCGACGACCGGATCGTGGTGCTGGGGGAGGACGTGCACCGGCTCAACGGCGGCACGAACGGCGCCACGCGAGGTCTGAAGGACAAGTATCCCGACCGGGTCCTCGGCACCCCGATCAGCGAGAACGCGTTCTGCGGCCTCGGTGGCGGGGTCGCGCTGGACGGGCGGTTCCGGCCGGTCGTCGAGCTGATGTACGCCGACTTCATGTGGGTGGCGGCAGACCAGCTGTTCAACCAGATCGGCAAGGCGCGGCACATGTTCGGCGGCGACGACCCGGTGCCGTTCGTGCTGCGCAGCAAGGTCGCCATGGGCACCGGCTACGGCTCACAGCACTCGATGGACCCGGCGGGAGTGTTCGCCACCGCGCCCGGCTGGCGGATCGTGGCGCCGTCCACGCCGTACGACTACGTGGGCCTGATGAACAGCGCGTTGCGGTGCGAGGACCCGGTGGTCGTGCTGGAACACGTCGACCTCTACGCGTCCACCGGTGCCGGGCCTGGTGACGACTGGGACTACTGCCTGCCGGTCGGCAAGGCCGCGGTGCGCAGGACGGGCTCGGCAGTGACCTCGTTGTCGTATCTCGCGATGACTGGGTTCGTGCTGACGGCGGTCGAGGAGACCGGGGTGGACGCCGAGGTGATCGACCTGCGGTGGCTGGACCGGGCGAGCGTCGACTGGGACACCATCGGCGCCAGCATCCGCAAGACCAACCGCATCCTGATCGCAGAGCAGGGGCCGCTGGGCACGTCGTACGGCAGCTGGCTGGCCGACGAGATCCAGCGGCGGTTCTTCGACTGGCTGGACGCGCCCGTCGAGCGGGTCACCGGCGGCATCGCGTCGCCGAGCATCAGCAAGAAGCTGGAGGACGCGGCCATCGCCAGAACCGGCGACGTGGCGTCGGCGCTGCGTGCGATCGTGGAGGGTACCGGTGCCTGAACTGTTGCGGATGCCCGAGATCGCGGCCAACACCGAGGAAGCCACGCTGGCCAGCTGGCCGGTGCCCGAACGCCAGCCGTTCCGCACGGCCGACGTGATCGCGACGGTGGAGACGGCGAAGGCGGCCGTCGACGTGGCGGCCGAGGCCGACGGGGTGATCATCCGGATGCTCGTCGAGCCGGGCACGGACGTCCGGGTCGGTGACGCGATCGCCCTGCTGGCCGCGCCGGACGAGCAGGTGGACGACGTGGACGCCGTACTGGCTCGCCTCGGGGTCGGCGCGGCGGCTGCCGCGCCTGTTGTCGCTGCGCCAGCCGTTGTCGTGGCGGAGCCCGTGGCCACCAACGGCAATCGCGTGTTCGCCAGCCCGCTGGCCCGGCGCATCGCCAAGGAACACGGTCTGGACTACGAGACACTGACCGGCTCGGGACCGAACGGCAGGATCACTCGACGTGACGTCGAAGCCGTTCTCGCGCAACAGCCGGCTGTTGTCGCACCGGCAACGCCATCGCCACCGCCGACCCCGGTTGCCGGATCGCACTCCAGGATGCGGCGGGCCATCGCACAGCGGCTCACCGAGAGCAAGCAGACGATCCCGCACTTCTATCTGCGCGGCACGGCACGGGTGGACAAGTTGTTGGCGCTGCGTGCCGAACTCAACGCCGTGTCGCCGACCAAGATCTCGGTGAACGACCTGGTGCTCAAGGCGGTCGCGATCGCACACTCCGAAGTGGACGGTGTGAACGCGATCTGGACCGACGACGGCATGCGCAGGTTCGACTCGGTCGACCTCGGTGTCGCCGTGGCCACCGACGACGGCCTGCTGACCCCGGTGGTGCGGGACGTGCGGCGGCTGAGCGTCGGCGCGGTGGCCTCGGCGACCAGGGAACTGGCCGAGCGGGCTCGAACCGGTGGGCTGCGGCAGGCGGAGTTGGAGGGTGGCGCGACCACGATCACCAACCTGGGCATGTACGGCACCGAGGAGTTCGCGGCGATCATCAACCCGCCGCAGTCGTCGATTCTCGCCGTCGGCGCGGCCCGCAAGGAACCGGTAGTGAACGAGGAGGGCGAACTGTCGGTCGCGACGGTACTGCGGGTCACGTTGTCGGTGGACCACAGGGCCATCGACGGAGCCCTTGCCGCACAATGGATGCGGGTGTTCCTCGCCGTTCTGGAACAGCCATTGCGGATTCTGGCCTAGTGCCCGCGCCTGAAAATCTGGCAACTAATTCCGGCGCCCAGACGATGGCTGGCTGCGTTGTCGTCGGCCCAGGTACAACGAAGGTAGCTGGACCTTCTCCGCCTTGCCAGCCACCGTCTGGATCACCGGACTCAGCCACCGAATTCAGGCGCGGGACACTAGACTCTGCGCGCGATGGTGACTATCTCGTGGCTTTTGGCGGTGACCGGACCGCGATGCCAGTCGCCGTACTGCTGATCGACCCGGAAGCCGGCGTCGGCCAGAGCGGTATCGAGCGTGGCCACGTCGAAGAAGCGCAGGGCGGCGTGGTCCACCCGCAACACCGTGCCGTCCGGCAGCACGGTCGTCTCGGTCATCGTCACCACATCGCCCACCACCGACTCCACGTGGTGCCACATCCGCAGCACCCGGCCGTCGGGCAGCGTCGTGTGAAAGGCGTTCGACGGATTCCAGGACTCCCAGGCGCGCGCCTGCACGTGCCTGGTCCCGAAGGCGAATCGGCCACCCTCCCATAGCGCCGCGCGGATCGCCACGAGGGACGCGTGCAGCTCGTCGTCGGTGACCAGGCATTGGAAGGCGTTGCTGTTCATCGTCGCGAGGTCGAACTCGGCCGCCCAGGGGATGTCGGTCGCTTTCCCCAGGACCCACTCGATGTCGTCACGCCGCCGTGCGCGCTCCAGCATCGCGGGGTCCGGATCGATCCCGGCGAGGCGCCCGACATGGCCCTGACTCCTGGCCACGTGCAGCATGCTGCCGGTGCCACACCCGACGTCGAGGACAGCGTTTGCGCCGGCGACCAGACCGGAGACGTAGGCGTTCTCGGGGTGGCCGCCGATCTCCCAGGGGTTTCTGGACGTCGTAGCGGGCCGCGACCTCCGTGTCGGAGAAGGAGTTCATCGGGTTCACAGGGAACGCATCAGGTTCTCGGCGGTGAGCGGCAGGTCGTGGATGGTCGCGCCGAGTGCGTCGCGGACCGCGTTGCCGATCGCGGCCGCTGTCGGGCCGAGTGATGTCTCGCCCGCGCCCAGCGACGGCAGGTCGGGGCGGTCCACGATGACGGTCTCGATCGGCGGGACGTCCGGGAACGTCGCGATCGGGTAGTCCTCCCACGTCCGGCTCGTCACGTCGTGCGCGTCGAACCGGACCTGCTCGGTCGTCGTCCAGCTCAGTGCCTGGATCGCGCCACCCTCGATCTGGTTGCGCACGCCGTCGGGGTTCACGGTGAGCCCGACATCGACGGCGATCGTCAGCCGCGTGACCGTGACGCGCGATGTCACCTCGACGTCGGCCACCACGGCGCAGTAGGCGCCGAGATTCTTGTACCGAGCATAGCCGATGCCGCGACCGGTGTCCGGGACCTGGCCGCCGACACCCCAGTTCGCCGCCTCCGCCACCGCCTCGATCACGGCCCGGCCACGCGGATCGTCCAGCAGGGCCAGCCGGTAGGCGACCGGATCGGTGTCCGCGTTCACGGCGAGCTGGTCCATGACCGCCTCGACCGCGTACACGTTCAGGTGCGCACCCAGCGACCGCAGCGCCGACGTGCGCAGTGGCATCGTGGCCAGCCGGTTCGTCACGACCTGGACGTTCGGTACCCGGTAGCCGGGCACCGCGTTGCGTGCCGAGCCGCCACCTCGGTTCAGCGGCGGTTCGGTCGACGGCACCGGATCGGTGTCGCCCGCCTGGAGGATCGCGGCCAGCAGCGGTGGACTGCCGGCCGACGCCGGTCGGCCGGAATGCCCGTTGCTCCAGATCTCGTGGGTCCAGTGCGACGGCCGGCCTGCATCGTCCACCGTGACCCGAACCGTGACGGCCATGGCCGGCCCGAACGGAGCCCAGCCCAGTTCGTCCTGGCGGGACCACACGACGTGCACCGGCCGTCCAGGCACCGCGGCGGCCAGCAGGGCGGCGTCGCCTGCCGCGTCGTCGGCACCGTTGTGGCCATAGCAGCCGGCGCCCTCGACATGGGTCACCACGACCTGGTCGGGCTGGATGTCGAACCACCGGGCCAGTTCGGCCCGCAACTGGTAGATGCCCTGGCTGTGCGACCAGACCCGCAGCCGCCCACCGTGCCACTCCGCGATCGCGCACGCCGTGCCGATGGACGCGTGGGCCAGGTACGGGCGGCTGAACGACACCTCCACCGACGGTGGCGCGTCGCTCTCGGGGCCCTGGTCCACCAGCACGGCCCGCTCGGCCGGCGCGGCACGCAGGTAGCCGGCCAGGTCATGCTGGTCGGGCAGGCTCGGTTCCCGCTTCCACGCACAGTCGGCGGCCAGCAGTTCGAGCGCACGGACGGCGACATCCTCACGATCCGCCACCAGGCCGACGAAGTCGCCGTCGTGCACGACCGTGACGACACCTGGCAGCGCCCGCACCCTCGTGTCATCCACGTTCAGTAGCCGCGCGCCTCGGCTCGGTGGCCGCAGCACCCGGCCGAACAGCTGGTCGGGCAGGCGCATGTCCTGGAGGTAACGGCGGGTGCCGAAGACGCGGCCGGGTATGTCCAGCCTGCCGACGCTGGTGCCGACCACCGCGTACTCGACCGGTGATGTCGCCCCGACCTCCGGCTGAGCGTCGGCCGGCAGGTCCCAGTACGTGAACGTACGCCCGTCGTGGGTGACCACGCCGTCCTCGACCACCAGCGAGTCGGTCACCCCGAAGGCCGCCGAGGCCGTATCGAGCAGACACGCGTGCCATGCGGCCGCCACGGCCCGCAGCGCGGCGCCGGAGTGCTGGATGGACAGGCTGCCCGCCGTGTAGCCCTCGTTCGGGCTGCCGTCGGTGCTGGCCGGGATCATCCGCACCCGCTCGATCCGCACCCGCAGCCCGTCCGCGACGATCTGCGCGAGCGCGGTGAGCGCACCCTGCCCGAGCTCGACCTTGCCGGTGCGCACGTGGATCGTGTGCTCGGCGGCCGGGCTGATCCAGACCTCCGGATTCGGGTTCGCCGTCAGGCTCGGCGACAGGTCGGCCATGGCGGCTACCGTCCCGTGTTCATCTCTGGACAGCACTGTGCCGCGGACAGCACGGCCCGCACGACGCGATTGTGGACACCGCACCGGCACAGGTTGCCGGCCAGTTCGGTGCGGACTTCGGCATCGGTGACATCCGGCCTGCGCTCCAGCAGGGCCGCCGCCGTCACGATCATCCCGGCCGTGCAGTAGCCGCACTGCAACGCCTGTTCCGCGATGAACGCGGTCTGCAGCGGGTGTGGCTGGGTCTCGTCGCCAAGACCTTCCAGCGTGGTGATGTCCTTGTCGGCCACCGACCACACCGGTGTGTCGCAGGAGTGCGCCGGTCGACCGTCGATCAGCACGTTGCACGAGCCGCACAAGCCGAGGCCACAACCGAACTTGGCCGCGGTGAGCCCGAGATCGTTGCGTAGCACGTAGAGCAGGGGAGTGGCAGACTCGCACTCGACCTGATGTTGGACACCGTTGACCCGCAACGAAAACATCGCGCTCAACCTCCTGCCCTGGACTATTCACCACGATACCGAAACGAGGACCTGGGTGTCTCAACCGCTACGGATCGGCTACTTCTCGGCGTCGGCCGTGCTGGCCGCGGCCGACGACGGCATTTTCGCGGCCCACGGCCTCACCGTGAGCGCCGAACCGGTGAAGTCGTCGTCGGCCCAGTTCCGCTCGCTCGTCGACGGCGAGTACGACCTGGTCCTGACCAGCCCGGACAACGTCGCCGCCTATCGGTTCGGCAGCAACAACCCGCTCGGTGAGCAACTGGACGTGCGGATCATCGCGGCCGTCAACGGCGGTCTCGGCCTCGCCCTGCTGGCCAAGCCGGGTGTGGACACTCCAGGGCAGCTGCGTGGCATGCGGTTGGGAGTGGACGTGCCCGAGTCCGGTTTCGCGTTCTGGCTCTACGACTTCCTGGCCGACCACGGCCTGCGCCGCGACGCCGACTACGAAGTGGTCTCGCTCGGGGCCACGCCACGGCGAGCCGTCGCGCTCGCCGATGGCCAGTGTGACGCGACCCTGCTCTACGGCGGTCTGACGATCGCCGCCCGGGCCGACGGTTGCGTCCAACTGGGTCGGCTCACCGAGCATGTCCGGCCCTACCTGGGCACCGTCCTGGCCGGCGCGACGCCCTGGCTGGACCGGCACGCCGACGACGTCGACCGCTTCCGCGCCGCGTGGCAGCTCGGCGTGGACAGAGTCCTCGACGCGACCGACGACCCCACAAGGGACGCCATCATCGAGAAGACGTTCGACGTCACGGGTTCCGCCGCGGACGAGATGCGCGGAGTGCTGCACGACGGTCACGAGGGCCTGATTCCGGACGGCCGGATCAACCCGGCCGCGCTGGACAGCGTGCTGGCGCTGCGATCCCGGCACGGCAGGCCGGGTGCGGTCGCCGACCTGACCGCCGCGCTGACCGCCGCCGGTGGTTCGGTACTGGACACCGGCATCATCGACGAGCGTTGCGCGCCGCTCCCGCACTGACGGGAGCGGCGCCGCCGCTCACGGATTGCTGGCCACCAGCTTGGCCGCGTCGGCGTACACGGTCAGATCGGTGATCTGGGCGTACGTCGGCGCCTGGTTGGCCTTCACGTTGCCGGCCGCGACCTGCGACTTGATGGTGTTGTTGATGTTCAGCTCGGGCAGGGCGGCGTCGGTGCTGCTCCAGAAGTTCAGCGCGCGGTACTGCGCCATCGAGTTGAGCAGCGAGGCCTTCTGGTCACCGACCACCGTGGCCAGCTGCGCCACCTGGTCGGAGTTCTTCGGGTCGTTCATCCACTTGATCGTGGCGATCTGGGCGGCGATCAGCTTCACGTACGCCTGCCGGTTCTTGGCCAGGTTCGCCTTGGTCGTGCCGTACATCTCGTACATCGTGTTGGGCACGGCCTGTGACATCTTCACCGCTGTGGTCAGCTTCTTGCCCTGCGCGTTGACGTCGGTCACCTCGTTGAGGTGCAGGACGGACACCTGCAACTGGCCGGCCACCAGCGCCTGCGGGTTGGCGTTGCCGGGGAACGCCAACGGGTGCACGTCGTTGATGCTCAGGTTGCACGTGCGCAGCATCTGCAACAGTGCGATGTACCGGATGCCGCCGATCGCGTCCACGCCGATCGTCTTGCCCTTCAGGGCACTGCACGAGTTCACGCCCGCGTCGGTCGACACGACCACCCAGTCCGGGAACTGCTGACCCTGCAACGCGACCAGCTGCTGGCCCTGCGACGTGAGTTCGAGCAGCTGGGCGGGCGGCATGATCGCCAGGTCGATCTGGCCTGCCGCCACCGCCCGGGTGGCGTCGGTGCCGGTCTGGAAGCTCTTGATTGTGACGTTGACGCCGTACTTCTGGTAGAAGCCCTGTTTCTGGGCGATGTAGGGCAGCAGGCCGGAGATCACCGGCGGGATACCCGGTGACCCGAGTGTGAGCGAGGGCAGCGAGCTGTTCGAGCTCGCTCCCTGCGACGACGACGAACTCGCGCTGCCGCAACCGGCCAGCGCGAGGGCTGCCAGCACCGCAGCCGTTACCGACGCTGCGATGCGTCGGGAGAGCGACAGTCGTGCCATGTTCGCTTCCTCCGTGCCTGTAAGAAATCAGTGGGACGAGTACATGGAGCTAGTGGCCGACGCTGGTGGTGTCGTCGGCCGGCCGTTCCGGGGCACCGAGTTCGTCGTCCTGCATGACCGCGCGCCACACGTAGTCGCGCACGACGCGGAACCGCTCGGTGTCCACCGTGGCCCGGCCACGCGGCCGGGGGATACCGACGTCGACGATGTCGAAGATGCCGCTCGGCCTGCCGCGCAGGATCACGATGCGGTCGCCCATCAGCACGGCTTCGTCGATCGAGTGCGTCACGAACATCATCGCCGCGCGCCTGGTGTCCCAGATCCGCAGCAGTTCCAACTGGAGGACGTCGCGGGTCTGCGCGTCCAGCGCGGCGAACGGCTCGTCCATCACCAGCACGCTCGGCTCGATCGCCAGCGCGCGGGCCAGGCCGGCGCGCTGCTGCATGCCACCGGAGAGCTGGTAGGGATAGGACTTCTCGTAACCTTCCAGGCCGACGAGCTTGATCAGCGCCGCGATCTTCGGGCCAGCGTCCCGTTTGGACATACGGCGGACCGTCAGGCCGTAGGCGACGTTCGCGGCCACGGTCTTCCACGGGAACAGGCCGAAGTGCTGGAACACCATGGCGACACCCTCCGGCGGGTCCACCACGCGCTCGCCACCGATCTCCACGGCGCCACCGGTCGGCCGGGCCAGCCCGACGACACAGCGCAGCAGCGTCGTCTTGCCGCAGCCGGACGGGCCGACGATCGAGACGACCTCGCCCTCCCGCACGTCGAAGCTGACGTCGGAGAACACCGGCCGGTCGCCGTAGTTCATCGCCAGGCTGTCCACCCGGATCTTCGTGTCGCCGTGGACCGGCACAGTGGGCCTCCTAAGCGGGTCGGTACCAGCGGAGCCCGCGGGCAATAGCGAGATTGATCAGTGCCCGCAACGCGAGCGCGAACGCCACCAGGACGAGCAGCGCGACCATCGCCTCGTTCTCGTGGAAGGAGCGGACGTTGAACAGGATGTAGTAGCCGAGACCGGGGATTGCGGTCACGAACTCGGCCACCACCGCGCCGATCAGGGCCCGGCCGATGGCCAGGTCGAGGCCGGCCAGTACGTAGGGCAGCGCGTTGGGCAGTACCACCCCGAGCCACACCCGCCACCACGGCGCGTGGTGGATGCGGGTCACGTCCAGGAACGTCGTCGGGACCAGCCGCGCGCCCTCGGCGACGTTGTAGATGATCGGCAGGACCGCCTCCAGCACGACCATCGCCAGCCGGGCGGTCGGCGTGTAGCCGAACCACACGGTGAGCAGCGGGACCACGGCGATCAGCGGCATCGCGTAGAACGTGCCGACATACATGCCGAGCACCCGGTTCAGGTCGGGCAGTCGCCCCATCACCAGACCCAGCACGGTGCCGATGACGACGGCGATGCCCAGTCCTTCGAGGATGGCCAGCAGTGTCGTCTGGACGTCGGCGCCGAACTGCACGTCGGCGAACACGGCGGGAATGCGCTGCACGGTGTGCAGCGGCGTCGCGATGTAGCTCGGCGCGAACAGCCGCACGCCGAACTGCCAGATGAGCAGCAGCAGGACACCGGCGCCGACCTTCAGCGCGCCGGACCGCAGCAGCCTGCGACTCCCGCCCTGCCCGGCCTGCGTGTCGGTGGGCCCGACAGCGGGTGCGATCTCGGTGGACACCGGAGTGCTCATCCGCCCACCCGCCAACGCGCGAAGTAGGACTCGGCCAGTCGCCCGATCGCCATCAGGATCAGGCCGATCACGGTGATGGTCAGCGTGACCGCGAGCATCTCGGCCGTGTCGAACCGTTCCGACGCTGTGATCAGCAGGCTGCCGAGGCCGTCGGAGCTGAGGAAGTAGTCGGCGGCGATCATGCCGACCAGGCCACGGGCCAGGGACTGGCGCACGCCGGTCATCAGGTAGGGCAGCGTGTACGGGATGATCACGTGCCGCCACACGTCCCACTCGCCGGACCGGTAGCAGCGGGCCACGTCGAGCAGTTCCTGGTCGATGCTCTGTGCGCCGCGCTGCGTGTTCAGCAGCACAGGGAAGAACGCGAACACGACGATGACGACGACCTTGGACCAGAAGCCGAAACCGAGCAGCGCCAACAGGAACGGGATCACGCCGACCATCGGCGTCGCGTACAGCGCGACGACGTAGGGCTCGAACGCCGTGCGCAGCAGGCGCCTGCGGGCCAGCAGCAGACCGAGGAACGCGCCGAGCACCAACGCGAACGCCATACCGACGAGGTACGAGCGGAACGACGTCCACAGCGCGCCGGGCAGTGTGCCGTCGGCGACGAGTTGGCCGAGCCTGTGCAGCGTGGTCGTCAGCGGGACGAATGTCTCGCTGCTCATGTGCAGGCCGACCACCTGCCAGACGACGATGCCCAGCAGCAGCCCGACCGCGTAGCCGGACCAGGCCCGCAGCCGTTTCTTCTTCACCACCTGGGTCGTCATGCGGCCCGCGCCTCGTCCAGCCGGTCCCGCAGCGCGGCTTCCGGTCGCAGCGCGGTGAGGCCGCCGCCCACGCGGTCGGTCACCCAGACCAGTCCGCTCCGCTCGACCCACAAGTCGTTGGCCTGCGGCACTTCCTGACCGGTGGGCGTCGGCCCGACCCAGTGTGCGAGTTCCGTCGGCGCCTGCGCGTCGGTCAGGTCGTAGACGCGCAGGCCGGCGCCGAAGTACGTGGCGAACACGATGCGCTCGCTGCGGTAGGAGCCCGCTCGGTTCTCGTGCAGGTTGTGCGCGCCGAACCGCATCGGTAGCTGACCGAATTCGCCTTGCGGTGGCGGCACTTTCGCCAGCACGCGTGGTTCGCCGGACACATCGATGACGCGGATCGTGCGCTCCGGCGCGTTCGGACCGTCGTGCTGCTGCTCGTCGGTGACCACGACCAGGTCGCGGCCGGCCAGCGGCAGACAGGTGTGGGTCGCGCCGCCACCCCACTCCAGGCGGGTCAGCATCGTCGGGTGGTTCAGGTCGCTGATGTCCAGCACCACCATGCCCGCGTCGTCGTAGCCGAGGTAGGCGCGATCGCCGGCAAGCAGGGCGTGGTGTGCCGCGTAGCGTTTGCCGGCCTGCCACGTCGGCGGTTCGTCGCGACGCTGGCCGGGCCACCACCAGCGGGCCACCTCGGTCGGCGCGCTCGGGTTCGCCATGTCCAGCACGATCCAGATGCGGTCGCGGTAACCGTCCGGCGTGGCGGACATGTGGGCATACCGGCCACCGGTCCACACGACGCGGTGCACACCGAGGCCACCGGATTCCCAGAAGCCGATCTGCTCAGGATGTGCAGGATCGTCCAATCGGTAGACCGCCAGACCCGCCGACACCGGACCGGTCGGTGGCTTGCGGTACGGGAACTTCTCGTGGTTGACCAGCAGCAGGCCGTCGGCCACCTGGACCTTGTGGGTGTGCGAGTTGGCCGGTGCCGCCCACTGCTCGGCCAGTTTCGGCTCGGCGGGATCGCTGACGTCGAGGATGCTCGTGCCGGCGCCGGTCGTACCGGTGTGGCCGACGTAGAGGAAGTCATCGCTGCGCACGACTTGCATGCCGTCGGGTCGACCACCCAGATCGTGGTGGGACAGGACCGTGAAGCCGGACGAGGACGACACCTCGTACGCCATCGTTCGCCTCCTCCGTTGAGGCTTACTGCAATCGTTCGCTGTCCGGCAACGTAACCAGCCACGGATGGACTGTCAACGCCGGTTTCGTTACCGGGTGGGCGCGGCCGTGGACTCACGGACGATCAACTCGATCGGGAGCACCGCGTGTGTCGTGGCCGCCGATCGCCCGAGCATCTGGTCCAGCAGGATGCGCGCCGACTCGACGCCCATCTGGGTGTGCGGGATACGCACCGTGGTCAGCGGTGGGGTCAGTTTGTCCATGAACAGGATGTCGTTGAAACCGGTGACCGACATGTCCTTCGGGCAGGTCAGGCCGTGGTCACGCAGTGCGTCCAGGCAGCCGACGGCGAGTGTGTCGTTGGCCGCGACGACCGCGGTGGCGTCCGTGCCGGCCAGCAGTTCGGTCATGCACCGGCGGCCCTCCTCCTCGGAGAAGGCGCGGGCGAACGCGGTCCGCTCGGGCGGCAGTTGCAGACCGTGCTTGCGCAGGCCCGCGGTGATCGCCTTGTAGCGCGCCCGACCGGTGGACAGCGTGCGCGGGCCGACGACCGCCGCGATGCGGGAGTGTCCCTGTGCGACAAGGTGGTCCACGATCGCCGCGATACCGGCGTTGTCGTCGGCGCTGACCGACGAGATGTCCGGTCCGGACGCCGTGCGGTTCACCGTGACCACCGGGATCTGGTCGCGGATCAGCGCGGCCAGCGTCTCGTCGTTGCGGTGCGCGGTGAGCAGGATGAATCCGTCCACATTGCGTGCCCGCATGGCAC
This sequence comes from Pseudonocardiaceae bacterium, assembly GCA_036279295.1. Classification (GTDB taxonomy): domain Bacteria; phylum Actinomycetota; class Actinomycetes; order Mycobacteriales; family Pseudonocardiaceae; genus DATEPR01. The sequence continues at coordinate 21,842 of DASUJK010000057.1, forward strand.
GCAGCACGCGGCGCTCCCGCTCGGTGTCGTTGTCGGTGTTGGCGATCAGCGCGGTGAAGTCGCGCTCGGCCAGGGTGTCCTCGATCCCGCGCACGATCGGCGGGAACAGCGGGTTGGTCAGGTCCGGGATCAGCACGGCAGCAGTGGCCGTGCGCCCGGTGCGCAGCGTACGGGCGGTGAGATCAGGTTCGTAGCCGAGTTCGTGCGCCGCCGCGACGACACGTCGGGCGGTCTCCACGTTGACCTGGTGGCGAGTGGCCTCGCTCAGCGCCCTGGACGCCGTCGCGGGGTGCACGCCGGCATGTGCGGCGACATCGCGCAAGGTGACCTTCAACTGCGGCATGTGCGAAGGGTATCCGACTGTGACGAACCCGATCCGGGCATTGACGCGCGATGGTCCGACAATGCAGAGTGCACTCGATTGCAGTCGTCCTGCGTCGGTGGAGGTGAAGCGGTGGACGATCGGCTCGCGTCCGCGATCTCGCACTGGGCGCCCCGGTTCACCACGAACGGTGTGACCGCAGGCGATTTCGCGCGAATCACCGGTTCGATCGCCAGCTGGAGCCAGTGGTGTGGGGCATGGAGCGACGTCGCCGCCGAGCACGAGGCGCTCGGTGACGAAGCACTTGACGACAAACGAATGCGGTCCGCGGGCGCGCACTATGCCCAGGCCGCCACGTACTACCATTTCGCCAAGTTCGTGTTCGTCGAAGACCTGAACCAGATGCGTCAGGCGCACGCGTCGGCGGTGCGCTGCCTGATGCGGGCACTGCCCCATCTCGACCCGCCCGGCGAGCGCATCGAGATCCCGTTCGAGAACGGCACGATGGTCGGGGTGCTGCGGCTGCCGGCCGGCCAGGGGCCACACCCTGCCGTGCTGATGGTGCCCGGACTCGACTCCACCAAGGAGGAGCTGCGCTCCACCGAGGAGCTGTTCCTGCAACGCGGCCTGGCCACGCTGTCGATCGACGGGCCGGGCCAGGGCGAGGCCGAGTACGACCTGCCGATCCGAGGTGACTGGGAGGTACCCGGCCGGGTCCTGCTGGACTGGCTGGGTGCCCGCGAGGAGATCGCTGCCGACCGCATCGCCGTCTGGGGTGTCAGCCTCGGCGGTTACTACGCGCCACGGATCGCCAGCGGCGACGAGCGGGTCCGCGCATGCGTGGCGTTGTGCGGTCCCTACAACTTTGGTGAGGTCTGGGGCGGCCTGCCCGAGCTGACCCGCGAGACGTTCCGGGTCCGCAGCTACACCGACTCCGACGACCAGGCCCGGCTGGCCGCCCTCGAACTGGGCATGGCGGGCCGGACCGGCCAGATCACCTGCCCGCTGCTGGTCGTCGCCGGCAAGCGGGACCGGCTCATTCCGTGGCAGGACGCGCAGCGGCTGGCCGACGAGGTGGCAGGTGCGCGGCTGCTCGCGATCGACATCGGCAACCACGGCTGCGCCAACGTGGCCCCCATGCACCGCTACCGCACCGCGGACTGGGTCGCGCAGCAGCTCGCCTGACCTGCGCAGACCGTTACTCGTGAAGGGACTCGACGATGGCCTATCAGCGTCTGGACCGACCGCGCATCGGTTGGATCGGTGCCGGCCGGATGGGGCTGCAACTGGCCGGGCGCCTGGTGGATGCCGGCCATGACGTCGCCATCTTCAACCGGACCAAGTCGAAATGCGCCCCGGTGGTGGAGAAGGGTGCGGTCGCGGTGGACACACCCGCGGAGCTGGCCGACCGGGATGTCGTGTTCAGCATCGTGTCCGCGTCGGCCGACCTGCTCGAAGTGGTCACCGGCCGCAACGGCCTGCTGTCCGATCCGGCG
>DASUJK010000058.1:0-14160 GCA_036279295.1 Pseudonocardiaceae bacterium
GTGACCAGGGCCTGTTTCCCGCGAGCCGCGGACTCACGGGCCATCTCCGCGATCGTCCACGACTTCCCGGTACCGGGCGGACCCTGCACCAGCAGCACGTCCGGCACCGTGCACGCCTTGGCGAACGCGGTGGCCTGACCGGGGTCGGGCGCACCGCTGGGCTGGGCCGACCGGTCCGGCTGGAACGGGGTGAACTCGCCGTCCACCAGCAGCGGCAGCAGTGATGCGTTGGCACTGCTGCCTTCCCGCAGCTTCGCCACGGCCTGCAACTGGGTGCGGTACACCGCGTCGGTGCGCACCTCGCGGAGCGTGCCCTGCTGGCGCAGGCGGCCGAAGTCGATCGCGGAGCCGAACCGCACGGTCAGCTCGGTGCCCTCCAGCCGCAACACCTTGCCGCGCAGCAGCGGATCGTCGTCCACCTGCACCAGCTGACCCGCGGTCACCTGTGCCGATCTGGCCAGCTCGAAGAGGTACACACCGCGACTGGTGTAACGCTGCTCGCCGGTCGCTCGGACCGCCCGGTAGCGAATCGACGGCCTGCCGTCGAGTGCGGCCGCCTCGATGTCCCGGGTCCGCTCCGCGAGCTGTGCCACCCGGTCGAGATAGGCCGTGTGCGCGGCCGGCGACCGGTCGGCCGTGGCGCCGAGGTCGTGCCACGCCTGTTTGATCGGCTGCCAGTGATTGGTGTAGCCGCCGCGCGGCACATCACGGAACTCGCCGAACAGCTGCCAGTCCTGTGGCCGCAGCAGCAGCACGCCCTTGGCCAGCCGGTCGTGATCACGGCAGCGCAGGCGATCCACGTAACCGACGGTGTAGCAGTCGTCCATTTTGGATGGATAGAGGGAGAGAAAGAAGTCCTGGCCGTAGACCACCAGCCGCTCGCCGCCGGTGACCGTGGCCGGCACACCGCCGTTCGCTGCCAGTCCACGCAGCTCAGCCTGGATGCCGGACAGGTCTGGTACATAAGGAAAGCGGAGTCGCAGGTCGTGTAGCCGTTCGGGCAGTTGCCGCCCGGGCACCAGCGCGATCGGACCACCGAGTGGCACCTGGACGCTCATATCCGGCCCGCCGTCGCGTCGAGCACCTGGCCGAACCTGGCGGCCAACGCCGTTCCGTCGGCAGGCCGCAACGCCGGATCGGCGGCCAGCGCCCGGCCCAGCAGGTCGTCCAGCGCGCCGGGCAGCCGGAAGTCGACGGCCCGGACCGGCGGTGACGTCCCTGCCGTCGGCGGATAGCCGGTGAGCACGTGATAGGCGATCGCCGCCACCTGGTACACGTCGACCCGGCTGCCGATCGCGGGCCGGGTGGCACGCCACTGCTCGGGCGCCTGGTAGGGCGGCGTGCCCTCACCGAACCCGGGTGTCACCGTGGCCAGGCCGACATCCCGCAGGCACACCGCCGCGCCGCTGGGCAGCAGCACGACGTCCGGGTCGAGTGCCCGGTGACTGAGGCCTCGCTGGTGCAGTTCGCCGAGTACCGCGCTGAGCGAACGCAGCACCCGCAGGAAAGTGTTGACCCGGAAGTAGTCCAGCGGCCACTCGCACGGTCCGTACACCGAGCGCAGCGACTTGCCGGCCTGCTGGTCCAGCACCAGCGTGACACTGCCCGGCCCGGTCAAGGTCTCGGCGAGCCGAGGCATGCCGGTCACCGGAAGCAGGCTGGTGAGCACGGTCGCCTCCTGGAGCAGAGCGGCCCTGCGTCGTCGCGCCGCCGCTGTATCGCTGAGAACACGAACCTGACGTAACCGCACGACACTCGGATTCCGGTCGAGCCGGTAGGTGTCGGCGTGCCGGAACACCCAGGAATGGTCGCGCGGCACCGTTTCGCCGACGCCGTCGTGCACGAGATAGCGCCGGTTCGACAGTTCGATCTCATCGCCGCCGCGCCACGTCTGGTCCGGCGGTGGCCCATCGCCTGCCGGGGACAACGGCGGTTCGTCCGGGGCCAAGTCGGGCACCCGATCGCGTACCGCGGCGATCATTGCGGCCATGCCGCTGAACACCGTGCCGTGGTCCAGCAACAGGGACTGGGCACGCCGGATCTCGTCGATGTCGTCGGGTACCCGTGCGTTGGTCAGCCGTTCGGTCCCGTCGATCAACACCGGCACGACGGTGATGCCCAGCCGGAACGCCGCCGCGATCTCCCTGCGCACCCAGTCCGTCGGGTCGTCCAGTCTGCGGCGTCCGTCAGCGCCGGTCGCGGTCAGCCATTTCGGCCCGATCAGTGCGAGCAGAACCGAGCACTTCCGGAGTGAACCAAGGATGTCCCGCTCAAAATCGGCACCCGGCGGAATTGATTTTGGTGCCCAGAAGATCCGATGCGCGCCGAACTCGTCGGACAGGGCGATGTTGACGTTGGTAGCCGCCCATTCCGCGTCCCCGGTACGGTAGTTGACGAACACCCTGTGCATCTGAGCAGTCCTTGCCGACAGTGGACGTCCGGCCGATAATCGAGATTACCGGCCGGCCCTGGGTGTCCATTGTCGGGGTGGTAGGACAAATTGATGACAGATTACTGTCGGTGGGCGCCGATCACCGTGGCGAAAGCGTCGATACCCGTGTCGAGATCAGTTTTGCTGATCACCAGCGGCGGCGCCATACGCAGTGTGTTGTCGTGGGTCTCCTTGCACAGCACGCCTTCGCGGGCCAGCGCCTCGGAGGCCTGCCGGCCGGTCAGGCCGCCGGGCGCGATGTCGATACCGGCCCACAGCCCCCGGCCGCGGACCTCGGCGACGCCACGGCCGACCAGTTCGCCCAACCTGCCGTGCAGATGCGCACCAAGCTCGGCCGACCGGGCCTGGAACTCGCCGGTGCGCAGCAGGCGGATCACCGCGCGGCCGACGGCGCAGGCCAGTGGGTTGCCGCCGAACGTCGAGCCGTGCTCGCCGGGCCGCAACACGCCGAGCACCGACCGGCTGCCGACCACCGCGGACACCGGCAGGACGCCACCGCCCAGCGCCTTGCCCAGCGTGTACAGGTCGGCACGGACGCCGTCGTGGTCGAGCGCCAGCAGGTCACCGGTGCGGCCGAGACCGGACTGGATCTCGTCGGCGATGAGCAGTATGCCCGCCTCGTCGCAGATCCTGCGCACCTCCCGCAGGTAGCCGGGCGGCGGCACCAGCACGCCCGCCTCACCCTGGATGGGCTCGACCAGCACGGCGGCCGTCCGCTCGGTCACCGCGGCGGCCAGTGCCTCGGCGTCGCCGTACTTGACCACGGTGAACCCCGGCGTGAACGGCCCGAAGTCGTTGCGGGCGACCGGGTCGGTGGAGAACGACACGATCGTCGTGGTGCGGCCGTGGAAGTTGGAGCCGGCGACCACGATCTCGGCGGTGTCGGCCGGCACGCCCTTGACCTGGTAGGCCCACTTGCGGGCCACCTTGATCGCCGACTCGACGGCCTCCGCGCCGGAGTTCATCGGCAGCACCGTCTCGGTGCCGGTCAGGTCGGCCAGCTCACGGCAGAACAGGCCGAGCTGGTCGTGGTGGAACGCCCGGCTGGTCAGCGTGACCCGGCCCAACTGCTCGACGGCGGCCGCGACCAGGTCCGGGTGCCGGTGGCCGAAGTTGAGCGCCGAGTAGCCGGCCAGGAAGTCCAGGTAGCGGCGGCCTTCGACGTCTGTCACCCAGGCGCCTTCTGCCTCGGCGATCACGACCGGCAACGGATGGTAGTTGTGTGTGCTCCACCGCTCGTCCAGCGCGACGTAGTCGGCGGTTTCGTGCGGGTCGGTCTGCGGCACGGCGCTGTCGACAGCGAGGTCGGTGGTAGTCATGGCCCCAGGCTACGTGGTTCCCAGCGGCGATTTCAGCCATCATCCATTGCACGTTCGGGCGTTTCATTGTGCCGTCCGCGTTTCGGCCGGTGATGTGTTGCGTGGCTAGGCCGCTGGCGCCCCACGACCCTGCGCCGACCGGCGGCGGGCGGTCCGCCGAACGCCCACCCTGCGCGAGAGCCGCTGGTGCGGCCGAACCGGGATCTGACAGTGTCATGCCCGTGAGCAGTAACGACACGACCGACGACACGGTGGCCACCGACCCGACATCAGCGACTTCGTTCCTCCGTCTCCAGGCCCGCACCCAGCGGTTCACCCTGGGGACACCGAGGGAGATCCGGATCACTCCGGATGGCAGCCGGGTGCTGTTCCTGCGCTCCGTTTCCGGCACCGACCCGAGGCACGGCCTGTGGAGTCTGGACGTCGGCAGCGGCCAGGAGACCCAGCTCGTCGACCCGGCCAACCTGCTCGGCGACACCGAGGAGCTGTCCGTCGAGGAGCGGGCCGCCCGGGAACGCACCAGGACACAGGCGGGCGGTGTGGTCGCCTACACCACGGACGACGAGTACCGCCTGGCCGCGTTCTCGTTGTCCGGCAAGCTGTACGTCGTCGACCTGCTGGCCGGCGGGGTACGGGAGCTGGCGGTGACCGGACCGATCATGGATCCGCGCCTGGACCCGACGGGACAGCGGATCGGCTACGTGTCCGACGGCGCGCTGCGGGTGGCCGAGGTGGACGGCTCCGGCGACCGGGTGCTGGCCGAGCCGGAGGACGGCGACACCGAGAACATCGCGTGGGGTCTCGCGGAGTTCCTGGCCGCCGAGGAGATGGACCGGACGCGCGGCTTCTGGTGGTCACCGTCCGGCGAGCACATCCTGACCGCCCGGACCGACCGCTCCGCGGTACGCAGGTGGCACATCGCCGATCCGACGCATCCGGACCAGCCTGCCCGCACTGTGGCCTACCCGGCCGCCGGCACGGACAACGTGGTGGTCAGCCTGTTCGTGCTCGGCCTGGACGGCAGCCGGGTGGCCGTCGACTGGGACAGCACCGACCTGCCGTACCTGACGGCCGTGCACTGGTCGGACGGCGGCCTGCCGTTGCTCGCCGTGCAGGCCAGGCACCAGCGTCGGATGGTCGTGCTGACCGTGGACCCGGCGACCGGTGCCACCGCTGTCGCGCAGGAACTGACCGACCCGCACTGGGTGGACGTGGTGCCCGGCGTGCCGGCGTGGACGCCGAACGGGCGGCTGCTCACGGTGGCGGCGCGGGACGGCGCGTACCAGTTGCTGGCCGACGGCGAACCGGTCAGCGGTCCTAGCCTCCAGGTGCGGGCGGTGCTGGACGCCGGTGGCGACGACGTCCTCGTCACCGCGTCGGCCGAGGACCCCGGTCAGATCCACGTGTACACGGTGGGTGCCGCCGACCCGGTCCGAGTGTCCACTGTGGATGGCATCCACTCCGCTGTGCGGTCGGGCGACGTGACCGTGTTGGTCTCGTGGGGCATGGCGCACTCCGGTTCGACGGTGACCGTGTACCGGGGCGACAGGGCGATCGGCGAGATCGCGTCGCTCACCGTGACACCGTCGATCACCCCGGTGGTGACGCGGCTGACCGCGGGGGAGCGGGAGCTGCGCTGTGCCCTGCTGTTCCCGACCGGCTACCAGCGGGGCAGCGGCAAGCTGCCGGTCCTGCTCGACCCGTACGGCGGCCCGCACGGCCAGCGTGTGCTGCACGCCCGCAACTCCTACCTGACCCCGCAGTGGTTGGCGGACCAGGGTTTCGCGGTACTCGTCGCGGACGGCCGGGGCACACCTGGCCGTGGCCCGGACTGGGACCGCGCACTCGCGTTCGACCCGGCCGATGTGACGCTGGCCGACCAGGTGGACGCGCTGCAGGCGGTCGCGGCCCGGTATCCCGATCTGGACACCGACCGGGTCGCCATCCGCGGCTGGTCCTACGGCGGCTACCTCGCGGCGCTGGCCGTGCTGCGGCGGCCGGACGTGTTCCACGCGGCGCTGGCCGGCGCTCCGGTGACCGACTGGCGGCTGTACGACACCCACTACACGGAGCGCTATCTCGGCCACCCGGACGAGAATCCCGATGTGTACGAACGGAATTCGCTCATCGCGGACGCCGACAAGCTGAGCAGGCCGCTGCTGCTGATCCACGGGTTGGTGGACGACAACGTGTTCGTCGCGCACACCCTGCGGCTGTCCTCGGCGTTGTTGGCTGCCGGCAAGCAGCACACCATGCTGCCGCTGTCCGGTGCGACGCACATGGGGCCGACCGACGAGCGTGAGTCGGAGAACTTCATGGTGCTCCTGGTCGGCTGGCTGAAGCAGGCGCTGGGGATGGACGGCTGAGGCCTGGCCCCAGCCTCCCTGGGAGGTTGGGGCCGACCTGGTTATGTGTCGCGAGCTCGCTAGCTCACGCGAGGAAGACGTCGTCCCCGATCTTGATCCGGCCGGGCATCGCCACTCGCGCGTACACGCCGAACAGCAGGCTGCCCGCCTCGGTGATCGCCCGGAGCACCTCGGCGGTGTCGGCCAGGTCGTCCTGGCCCGCGTTCACCATCGCACAGCGCTCCACGGTGTCCACGATGTCGATCACCAGGTGGCTGCCGATGTGCAGTTCCCGCCCGACCCAGGCGTCCTCGGGTCGGCCGGAGGTCTGGTCCACCCGGATCACCATGTTCGGCCGGACCCTGCGCGCGTCCACGTCGCTGTCCGGCGCCAGATCGGACAGCCACGTCATGCTGGCCGTGGTCACCAAGTGCAACGGCTCCTGGTCGAAGTGTGAGATCACGCTTTCCTTGACCAGCGTCACGCTCGGCCGGTCCAGCCCGTCGGACACCGCCCAGTGCACGTGCTCGTCGTCGCCGCGCACCGTTCTGCCGTCGGGCAGCGTGATGATCGGGGTGAGATCAGGCAGGTAGGTGGCGTGGAAGTCGAGCAGGCCGTCCATTCGGCGGAACCGGCGGGTGTTCTTGCCGCTGCCCAGTTTGCCGTCGGTGTCCCGGACCGCGTAGAGCCGGTCACCGAGGATGCCCCTGGCATCGACCGGAGCCTGTGTCAGCTGTTCACCGGCCATGGACTTGACCGGATAACGCCACAATGCCTCGATCGCGCCAACTCTGTTCACCGCGCGACGGTACCGGGTGTCTCATTTCGTGCGCCGAAGACGTGCCGCATTCCGGCCAGCCATTCGGTCGGGTCGGCGGCTTTGTGCGCATACATCTTCGCCACTTCGGCGTGCGGCAGGATGAGGAACCGCTCGTCGGCCAGTCCGGCCACGACGGCGTCGGCGACCTCGGCCGGCTCGATGATCTTGCCGCTGGCCGCCACCGCGAGGGCCGACGGGTGGCCGGCTTCGACGCCGGGCATCAGCATCTGCGTCCGCACGCCGAGCGGGCACAGCGCGCTGACCCGGATGCCGGCCGGGCCGTAGGTCATCGCGACCCACTCGGCGAAGCCGATGGCCGCGTGCTTGGTGGTCGTGTAGGGCGCGTCGCCGGGGCAGGTGAGCAGGCCGGCCGCGGACACGGTCTGCAACAGGTAGCCCTCGCCGCGCTCCAGCATTCCGGGCAGCACGGCGTTGGCCGCGTGCACGTGGGCCATCACGTTCACCGACCAGGCCCGCGACCAGGCCTCGGCGGGTGCGTCCAGGCCCTGGCCTGCCGCGATGCCGGCGTTCGAGCAGAACAGGTCGACCGGGCCGAACGCCGACTCGGCCGCTGCCACCAACTCGGCGACCTGCTCCGGATCGGACACGTCGGTGCGCACGGCGACGGCGTGGCCGCCACCATCTCGGATGGCCGCAGCGGTCTGCTCGGCGGTGTGTCCGTCCACATCGGACACGACGATACCGGCCGTGCCCTCGGCGGCGAACCGGGTGGCGAGTGCGGCACCGATGCCACGACCAGCGCCGGTGACCACCACGACCTTGTTCGCCAGCCGCACGTCGACCCCCCTGTTGCCCGGTATACCGACTAGTCGGTATGTAGTACCGTACGGCCGAGCAGTACCGCTGGCAAGGGAGGTAGCCCGGGTGAGTACCGGTCTGGCAGGCAGGACCGCGCTGGTCACCGGCGCGTCGCGGGGGATCGGCAGGGCGATCGCGCTGGCGCTGGCCGCCGAGGGTGCCAACGTGGTGCTGACCTCGCGCAAGCAGGACGGTCTGGACAAGGTGGCCGAGGAGATCAAGGCGGCCGCGCCGTCGGTCGGTGTGCTGGCCAAGGCGTCCCACGTCGGCGATCCGGTGTCGGCCGGTGCGTGTGTCGACGCGTGTGTCGCCGAGTTCGGCTCGGTCGACGTGTTGGTCAACAACGCCGGCACCAACCCGTACTTCGGCCCGCTGGTCGACATCGACGTGGCACGGGCCGAGAAAACCGTGCAGGTGAACCAGATGTCGATCGTGCTGTTCACGCAACTGGCCTGGAAGGCGTCCATGGCCCAGCGCGGCGGCACGATCGTCAACATGGCGTCGGTCGGCGGCCTGGTGACCGAGCTGGGCATCGGCTACTACAACGCCACCAAGGCCGCCGTCATCCACCTGACCAGGCAGTTCGCCGCCGAACTCGCGCCGAGCGTGCGGGTCAACGGCATCGCGCCCGGTCTGGTGCGCACCGAACTGGCCAGGGCGCTGTGGGAACAGCACGAGGAGCGGCTGAAGTCGGTGCTGCCGCTGCGCCGGATCGGCGAGCCGGAGGACATCGCGAACGCGGCGATCTTCCTGGCCGGTGACAACTCGTCGTGGATGACAGGGCAGACGCTCGTGGTGGACGGCGGATCGATCGTCCGGCCGTCGGTCAGCTGAGAAGGAGTGCGGATGGCTTCGGGTCGCTGGGGGATCACGCTGCCACTCAACGGTGTGCCACTGGCGGCGCACCGGGATGTCGTGCGGTCGCTGCCCGATCTCGGCTACACCGACGTGTGGTCGGCCGAGACGGCGGGCACGGACGCGTTCACCCCGCTGGCGCTGGTCGCCGAGTGGGCGCCGCAACTCCGGCTGGGCACGGCGATCGCCCCCGTGTACACGAGGGGACCCGGCCTGCTCGCGATGACGGCGGCCACCATCGCCGAACTCGCGCCCGGCCGGTTCGTGCTGGGCATCGGCAGTTCGTCGCCGGTGATCGTGCACGACTGGAACGCGGCCGGGTTCACCGAGCCGTACGCGCGGACCAGGGACACACTGCGCTTCCTGCGGGCCGCGTTGGCCGGGGAGAAGGTCAGCGAGGAGTACCCGACGTTCGGCGTCAAGCGGTTCAAGCTGGAACGCCCGCCCGCGCAGCCGCCGAGAATCATGCTGGCCGCGCTGCGCCCCGGCATGCTGAAGCTGGCCGCGACCGAGGCCGATGGCGCGATCACCAACTGGCTGGCGCCAGCCGACGTGCGCACGGTCCGGGCCGAGATCGGGCCGGACGTCGAGTTGGCGGCGCGGATCTTCGTGTGCCCGACCGAGGACGTCGACGCGGCCCGGGCATTGGGCCGGCTGTTGATCAGCAGCTACCTGACCGTGCCGGTGTACGCCGCGTTCCACGACTGGCTGGGCCGGGGTGAGCTGCTCAAGCCGATGCACGAGGCATGGGCGGCCCGCGATCGGGCCGGGGCGAACGCGGCCATCCCGGACGAGGTCGTCGACGACCTCATCGTGCACGGCAGCCCGGCGGCATGCCGGGAGCGGGTGGCCGAGTACGTGGCCAACGGCCTGGACACCCCGGCGATCGCGATCCTGCCGACCGGGGCCGATCCGGTCGAGATGGTGCGGGCGCTGGCACCCGCGGGGTGACCGGCACAATGGGCCGTTCCGATTCGTCGGCAGGCCGGAAGGGAGTGGGGTGATGGCACGCTCCACGACCAATCGCGCCGTGCGTGGTGCTCGGGCGGTTCGATCGGACGGCGAGCGCAGCCCGATGGCGGACCGGATCATCGCGTCCGCCGTGACACTGTTCGCCGAACAGGGCTTCGACGCGACCACCGTGCAGCAGGTGGTGGACCGGGCCGAGGTGACGAAAGGCGCGCTGTACCACTACTTCGACGCCAAGGACGACCTGCTCTACGAGATCTACCACGCGCTGATCGGCACCCAGACCGCGGCGCTGGACGAGATCACCGCGCGCGGCCTCGGCGCGGCCGACACCGTGCGCGCGATCCTGGTCAACGTGGTGCGCACGACCGTCGACAGGCTGCCCGAGGCGCAGGTGTTCTTCCGTGAGGCGCACAAGCTGGACGCCGACCGGCACGCCGCGTTCCGGGCCGACCGGCGCCGTTACCACGAGGGCTTCCGCCAGGTGATCGCGAGCGGCCAGAGCAGCGGTGAGTTCGCCACCACGGTCCCGCCGGACACGGTGGTGCAGATCGCGATGGGCGTGGTCAACCAGCTCCCCGTCTGGTACCGCCCGGACGGCTCGAAGACGGCCGAGGAGTTGGGCAGCGAGATCGCCGACTTCGTCCTGGCGGCACTGCGGCCGTAGCGCTCATCGCCACGAGTCGAGGACCTCGGCCGGCCCCCAGACCAGGTCGACATCCGCCGCGTCGACATCGGAAGCGATTCCCGAACGGGACACGACGATCAGACCCGTGTGGTCTGGATCGAGTCCCGGGACGTGTTGGGCACCGCGCCGCAGACTGGCGAGATCCACCGCTCCAGGTAGCCGCGATCTATGTAGATCGAGTCTACATTAATTCAGTGCTGGGCGATTTCGAGTACTCGGTGCAGGTCGGTTGCCGCGTCCAGGGAGAACCAGACCGAGCCGGTGACCAGGGTGAATGCCAGGATCGCGAACACGCCGGCCGGGGAGAGCAGGCGGTACACCGGTGGTGTGCTGAGCAGGGCGGCTACTCGCCTCGGCACCGGGCCTGCCGTCGCGGCCAGCGCGATGCTGGGTCGGGCGTGGTGGCCACGGCCGGCCAGCGCGGCCTTGCCGACTGCGCGTGCCACCACCGACCGGTCGCCGACATGGCCTGCCGCGACCTCGTCGGCCCAGCGTTCCGTGGTGTAGCGGATCACGTTGGTCAGTGGCCGCAGCAGTGGGTTGGCCGCGGCCAGCACGTCGACCACGGCGACGAACAGGTGGTGAGCGCCGGCCAGGTGGGCACGCTCGTGGGCCAGCAGCGCACGGCGTTCGGCGGGCGCCAGCGTGGCCAGCATCGAGGTGGACACGACGATCCGGCCCGGCCGGCCGGGTAGCGCGTGGGCCAGTGGGCGCTCGTCCACCAGCACCATCAACTCGCTGCCGTGCGGGCATTCCCGGGCCATCCGGTGTGCCTCGGTCAGGGCGCGGATCCGGCTCACGGCCGCCGCCACCGCCATCACCGCGAACACCATCAGCAGCACGCTGGCGGACAGGTCGATCGGCAGGTGCACGGCATCCAGGTGTCGGACCTCCCTCGGTGACCAGTGGCCGAGCCGGGCGAACACGCTCATCACCGACATGGCCGCCAACATCAACAGGCCCAGCGCGACCGTGGCGCACGTGGCCAACACCAGCGATGCGATCAACACCAGCCAGCTGGCCAGCATCGGGTGCAGCCGCGCCGCCACCCAGCGCACCATCGGCACTGCCAGCGCGGGCATGACCAAGGGCAGGTAGACGGCGAAGATCATGGCCCTAGCCCGGTCCGTCGTCCGACCGGGGGCCGGTCGGCGGCCCGTCCCGCAGCAGGCTTCTGAGCATCAGTTCGTCCTCATCGGACAGATCGGACACGAACCTGGCCAACACCTGCCGCCGGTTGGTCTCGGCATCCAGTACCTGCCGCATCCGCCGCGCCGCCAGGCCGGGCTCGTCGGCCACCGGCCGATAGGCGTACGCCCTGCCGTGCTGCTCGCGCTCCAGCGTGCCCTTCACGTGCAGCCGGGACAGGATCGTGACCACGGTGGAGTAGGCCAGCGCACTGGCCAACCGTTCCTGCACCTCGCCAGCCGTCAGCGCGGCGTGTGCCGACCACAGCGTGGCCAGCACCTCCGCCTCCAGCTCGCCTGGTCCGCGGCGCCCGTGTCGAGCGCCGGGGCTGCCGTTCGGCGACCGTCCTCGCACACCTCGAATCTACAGCACTGTAAAAGTGGATTCGATGGCCGGCCGCTGGCCGGAGCGTGAACAATGCGGGACGCAACGTACTCGATACCCGCTGGTCCCAGGCCGTTCACAGGCGCCAGGTAGGAGTACGACCGAATGGGTGGTCGACGGACAGGAGCGTCCAGCGATGCGGATCGCGTTCGTCACCGAGACGTGGTTGCCGTCCACCGACGGCGTCGTCACCCGGATCACGTCGACCGTGCGGGAGTTACGCGCCGCCGGGCACGAGGTGCTCGTGGTGGCACCCGGCCCGGCCGATGCCGGCTACGTCGGCGCCGCCGTGCGCTGAGTGCCGACGGTGGGCTTCCGGTGGATCTACGGCGGCAAGCGTTGGGGCCTACCGCTGCCCAGGGTCGGCCGACACCTACGGGAGTTCCGGCCGGACGTGGTGCACGTCGTGAACCCGGTGCTGCTGGGCATCGCGGCGGTGCTGGCCGCGCGCCGGGCCGGGTTCCCGCTCGTCGCGTCCTATCACACCAATGTGGCCAAGTACGCCGCCTACTACCGCCTCGGTTTCCTGGCTCCCGTCGTGTGGTGGCTGCTGCGCCGACTGCACGGCAGGGCCGCGCTCAATCTGGCCACGTCGTCGTCCACCTGCGACGAGCTGCGAGCCCAGGGCATCAACCGGGTGCGGCTGTGGCCCCGAGGCGTCGACCTGGAACTGTTCGCGCCCCGGCCGACCGATGCACTCGACGCCGACCGGCCGTCGGTCGCGCTCTACGTCGGCCGACTGGCCGCGGAGAAGGGCCTCGACCTGCTGTCCTCGCTGGCCGCGCCGGACCAGGGTGTCCAACTGATGCTGGTCGGCGACGGACCGGCCCGGTCCGAACTGGCCGAACGGTTCCCGGTGCCGACGGTGACGTTCACCGGGCTGCTGCACGGGTCCGCACTGGCCGACGCCTACCGCTCCGCCGACGTGTTCGTGTTCCCGTCCACCACCGAGACACTCGGCCTGGTGATGGTGGAGGCGTTGGCCAGCGGTCTGCCGGTGCTCGCCGTGGACAGCCCGGCCAGCAGGGAGATCCTGGCCAGTTGCCCGGCCGGCCGACTGTTCTCCGCCGAACTGGCCGACCGACTGCCCGAGTTGGTGCGCCAGGTGCGGCAGGACAACGCCACCGGCGACCTGACGTCGCTGGCCAGGCTGGAGGCCGAGAAGTGGGGCTGGCCAGCGGCCACCGAGGCGCTGGTGGGCTGTTACCGCGAGGTGATCGCCAGCGAGCGACCGATCCCGGTGATCGACTGAGCGGGCACGCCGTGGTCCCGCAGCTGCCCGACCGTCCAACCCTGCCGGGCACATTCGTCGAGTAGCCGGGGGAGCGCGCCGAGCGTGGCACGCCACGAGCCGACGGCCGACGTCACGTCGGAGTCGTGCAGCAGCACGGTGCCGCCACCGGTCAGCGACTTGGTCACCGTCGCCACCACACTGTCCGGTGTGGACTTGCTGCTCCAGTCCCAACCCCAGCACGTCCACAGCACCGGCCGCATGTCCAGCCGGTGGGCGGCGAGCAGCGCGGCCGTGGTCAGCACGCCGTAGGGCGGCCGGAACCACGTCGGCCGGCTGCCCGTGGTGGCCGTGACCAGATCCCGGGCGCGGGCGAGTTCGTCGTAGGTACGGCCGGGGCCGTACCAGACCAGCCTGCGGTGGTGCCAGCCGTGCACCGCGATCTCGTGCCCGGCGGCGGCCATCTCCGCGGCCAGCCGGGGATTCCTGGCCAGTTCGCTGCCCAGCAGGAAGAACGTCGCCCGCACTCCGCGCCGGTCCAGTTCGCGCAGGAAGAACGGTGTGGACCGGGGGTGGGGGCCGTCGTCGAAGGTGAGCGCGACGTGGTGCGCCGCGCCGATTCCGGCCAGCGCCGGCAGGAAGCGGGCCCGCAGCGGAGGCCAGAACGTCGTCGCCGGCAGCGCGTGCGCGGTCACGGCACCCACTCCGGTGGCCAACGCGGCCGAGGTCAGCCGGTTCATGCGGTCAGGCTCCGCAGTGCCCTCGGGTGCAGGTGCCGCTGGTGGGCCTGGCCCGCCAACCGGGTCAGCACCGAGCCGAGGTCACACGTGCCGGCGCGGTCCTGCCGGATCAGCACCACACCACCGTGAGCCGGCAGCGCGGTCAGGTCGGTGCAGCTCATGGTCGCCTTCGGAATGATGATCCGCTCGCCGTTCAGCGCGGCCAGGCTCACGTCGACGGCGTCCAGATCACCGTCGCTGAGCATCAGGTCCGGCCGGTGGGTGGTGATCCTGCCGATGGCCCGAGCGCCCGCCGCGATGGCACCGCGCCCGGCGAACCAGCCGGTCTCGTAGGGCTGCCCGCCCGCCGA
>DASUJK010000059.1:0-11858 GCA_036279295.1 Pseudonocardiaceae bacterium
CTTGACCACTTCATGCCAGGCCAGCCGTTCGTCCGCCGGGAGCCGGATATGGGTTGGTTGGCGCAGCGACATCCGCACGCTGCTGCGGTTCAGGTCAGAGACGGACCCTTCCCATACGGAGGCGGCCGGCTGGATCCCGAGCGTGGGCACGACGTGTGTCGGTCGGGGAATGTCCATCTCGGCGAGGAGGGCCAGCAGCGCCGTCACGCGGTCGCGGACATCGGTCTCGTCCAGGACGTAGCCAATCGTGGCCTTGGGCAGTGGCCGCCATGCGCCACATTGGCCGCTGCGGAGTGCCGCGACACCGCAACCCGCGAAGCCGTCGGTGGTTGCCGCGACCGCGGTCTGGTCCGACCACGGAGATACGCCCTCGGTCTCTGCGAACAGACCGTGGCGGCGGCCCAGCGAGGTCAGTGTGGCCGCGATGCGACGCAGGTGGCTGGCGGACAACGGGTCGCCGCCGTCGGGCACGACGTGGACTTCCAATGTGGCCGCGCGCTGCATGCCCCACCCGTCGTTGAGCAGCGCCGCGCGCCAGGTCACGTCGAGCGGTTGCGGGAGCACCGACCAGCGCGGCGCGTGGTCGCCCACCTCGGCGGCAGCGGCGGCCATTGGAGAGTGCGACAGTACGGGTGGCAGGGGCGGAAGGTGCGGCAGGCCGCCGCGCGGCGGCCGGACACGGCTGGGCTGCCCGGTCAGCGTCCGCAGCAGGTCGTCGATGCCGGCGTCGGTCAGCTCGTCGATGACGTAGTGGTCCGCGCTGAAGGGCTGCAAGAAGGACGAAATCTCGTCGATACGGTGGCCGGGGAGTACCACGGGCAGCAGCTTGCGCGTCCAGGTCGGGCGGTCGTGGTGCAGTTGGTCGCGGATCACCACGGCCTCCGACTGCGCACCCGGGTTATTCGTGGTGGCGATCACGCCGTCGCCGACCCGCTGGTAGTCCGGCGACGCGACGATGATCACGAAGTCGCTGCTGATGATGTGGCCCAGCGCCCACGCGCCCCAGTCCTTGCGGTCGGCGCCGGCCCACTGGTCGAGGATGACCTCGATACCGTTTCGGTTGAGCAGTTCCGCCAGAGTGAGCACCGCGAGTCTGTGGTCGGCCGAATCGTGGGCGTAGGAAATGAACACCGTCGGTTCCCGCTGGGGGTTGGTGTTGCCGCCGGTCTGGGAGCGGTTGGCCGACAGGTCCGGTCCGGTGGGCATGTGTGGCTCGGTGTCCTTCTGGGGCGATGTGGCCAGCGCGGGGCTGGCCGAGGGGATGTCGAGGTCACGGATCACCAGCCGTATCCGGCGAGGTTGGTCGGTTGGGTGGATGGTGATGCCGGTGCCGTTCCAACCGGCCAGCCCGGCCTGGCGCAGGCGCTCCATGCCGTCGGCCAGCTCCGCCCGGCTGAGTTCGGCGCGCACGTCGGGCGGCAGCGCCTGGTAGAGCGTGTCCAGGTCGTGCGGTGCCGCGCTGACCCTGTGCAACAGGGCGGTGTGGACCACGAGGTCGCTGGAGGTGATCTCGACCCGCTGGACGCGCAGCAGCACCACGGCGATCGCGCTGAGCACGCCGACGGGCAGTCCGGCCACGCCGACGTGTTGCAGGAGGGTGGTCACCACCGCGCCGAGGACGACCGCCTGGGCTACGGCGGGAGCGAGGTCGATGCGCCAGGTGCCGGAGCGGATGGCATAGGCGGGCGCCGGTCCGGCGTGGACATCCGCCAGACAGCTCACGGTGAACGTCAACTCGCGCGGGTCGACGAGGAGGACGCCGGCTAGTTCCTCGACCAGCGCCGAGTCGAGGGACACCAGACCTGCGGTCGGCGTGGCGTCGGTGGCCAGTTCGGTCAGCCACCGCTCAAGCGTCATGTCCGTCATTCAACCGCATCCTGATCCAACCGGTGCCAGCAGGCGAACACGTGGCTGACCACCAGGTTCAGGGCATGCCAGTGGGTGCGGATCAAGTCGGCGTCAACAACGATCCGGTCGCCGTGCTGCTCGCGGAGCCGGGCGAGCAGCAGCGACACGGGAGTCCGTCCACCGATATGGACGAAGCGGAATCCGGGCGCCCGATCCACCCCGAACAAGACCGCGTCCAGGTCGACCGGGCCGATACCCTCCAGCGGGAGCAGCGCCACCCGAACCTGGGCGCCCTGCTGGAACAGTGCTCGACGTGCCAGGCGACCGGCAGATCCATCAGGACGAAAACAGCGACACGATACGGCGACGGCCTGGCGCATCGCCGGCCTCTTGGCCCGCTACGACGCAGCCGTGCGGGCCGCCGATCCGAACGCACCGTCCTTGCTGGAGGCCGCGCGTAGACAAGCTGAGGTACTCGGCGCCCGGCGGGGCGCTGAACCCAACGTGCCCGTCCTCGAACCACTGCGCCGGTTCTGTACAGCCGTCCGTGGCCTGACGTCCACGGACGACCTGCCAGCGACCTTTGCCGCCGCAGCGCGCATTGGCGTGCCCATCCCTCTGGTGCGCCTGCCCGACGCGACATGGCAGGTCCCCATGTCCGAGGCAGCACCGGCTGAGGACGAGCCACTGGCCGTGTGCGTGGCGTCCTACCAGGGCACGCCGATCACTGACGTGTTCGTCGCCCGCCCGAACGAGGTGTACCCGATCGAGATGACCGTCTGTCTTCCGGCCTGGCCAGAATGGGCTACGCAGTGCCACGTCGAACCCCTCACCAGGCTGAGCCGCACCGCGCTTGCCGTGCCGACCTTCACCTTCACTGCCGCGGACGCCGCAACACAGGACGATGGCCTGCTGCTGGCGACCGGAATCGACCACCTGCACTGCGCCGTGAACCAGCCCATCCAGTCCCCGGCCTTCGACTGTCCACTCGTGGTCCGATTCACCGACGACACAGACCGAGAGGAGCGCGTCCAGGTAGCGGGCTACCGTCGGCTCCGCGTGCGCCCGTTCGACCCCAGCCGCGACCAACTCACCGAACACGAACAGACTGACCAGCGGCTGCTGGTCATGTACGACCGACTCCACGATGCGGCGTTCGACACTGAGGACGTAAGAGCCTTTTGCCGGTTGTTCACCGCGTGTGTCACTGCCGCTCAATCGATCATGTTCGACAAGGTGTTCCGCCGCGGAACCCGCGTGACCGAGGCGATATTCCACGACGCCCTGGAACAGCGCCTGCGCGCCGACCCGACGCTGGGCGGCCGGCTGACCCGCCGCGACCCTGTCGCCGGTGGCTTCGACGACCTATTGCACGACGACATCATCGCCGAACTCAAGGTCGCACGCACCAAAGCCGTCACCGTCGAGGACTGCGCCAAGTACCTCGGCCAGCCGTCCCAGTACGGCGTCGGCCGCGGCAGCCAACTGTCGATCCTCGACCATTCCCGCAAAGAAGCACCCCCCGGTGTGATCGAGAACTACGTGGGTTGGCTCCGACCTGCCCTCCACGGACTCGACGCACCCCAGTACCCGTCACTGGTTGAGGTACTCGTCATCAACACCAACCTGCCGGTACCGAGTACTGTCAACGGCAGTCGAATTTTGGTTCTGGCCCGT
Source organism: Pseudonocardiaceae bacterium (assembly GCA_036279295.1). Taxonomy (GTDB): domain Bacteria; phylum Actinomycetota; class Actinomycetes; order Mycobacteriales; family Pseudonocardiaceae; genus DATEPR01. Next base: position 3,526 of record DASUJK010000059.1, read on the forward strand.
ATTTCGTGATCGAATCGACTGCTCGCTGGTCAGGCTGCATGAAGGATGCGCTTACGTAGCAGGTCGAACTTGGCGCGACCGTACATCTGTCTCTTGATCATTTTGATGCGGTTGACGTTGCCTTCCACCGCACCGGAACTGTGCGGCAGCGTGAGTCCATTGAGGACCGCGTCGTAGTCGTGGCGCAGGCCACGCACGAACCGGTGCAGATGGGGCAGGTCGTCGGCCTCGACCGCGGCCATCCACGCGTCCAACCGCTCGCCGTGCCGGCCGGTGAGGATCTCGGCGAACGTGCCGACGTGACCGGCGGTGACGTCCAGATGGGGGCAGCTGCTGCGAACGTGCTTGAGCTGAAGGCGCTGCCCGTCGTCGAGGTCGTCGGGGTGGTGCAGCATCCACGAGCTCACGTGCCGCACCTTCGGCACCGCGGGCTTGGCCGCTGGTGCGGCTCCCACCGCGCGAAACGGAGCGAGGTACACACCCAGCGTGCTCAGGCTGCCCCGGTAGCCCTGTTCGCGGATCTCCCGGAACAACGCGCTGATGTTGGTGACTCCGGCGTTGAAGCGTTCGTGCAGGTAGGGCTTGAACTCATCCAGCACGCTGGGTCGCCCGGCACGGGAGGTCGCGGTGACATCCGCCGCGCTGGCCGCCCGGTAGAATTTGCGCACGGTTTCCTTGGCCAACCCCAACTCCCGCTTGATCGTCTTGATGCCCTTGCCCTGCGCCTTCAGCGCCTGGACCTGCTCAAAGCGGGCTGTGCTCCGGGCGACCAGGCCCGAGTTGTTCCGGCGGGCGACGTGCACTGCCTCGGCCGCCGCGACCAGATCCGCGCACGCCGCAGCGGCTGGCACCTCCGGCGGTATCTCGTACTCGCGCAGGCAACCATGGTGGGCGGCAACGGTCTTCTCGACCTGTTCGGCCAGGTTGTGCCACAGGTGCCACCGGTCGGCGACCTGCGTCGCGTTCGGCGTGCCCCGCCGAGCGCCTTCGGCATAAGCGCCGGCACGATCCCGGCAGATCACCGTGGTGCCAGGGTGTTCGCGTAACCAGTCAGCCAGCGTGTCGGCCTCCTGGTCGGCCAGCACGTCGACCGGCCGGTGGGTGTCCATGTCGATCAAAACCGTGCCGTAGCGACGGTTACGACGGATCGCGAAGTCGTCCACCCCCAGCACCGCCACCACGCCTATCTCGGGATCGGGCAGGCCGCGCACCAAGCGCAGCAGCACGTTGCGGCCGGTAGCCAGACCCAGCCGGGCGGCCAGTCGCGAGCCGGCCCGACCGGCCAACGCCAGTGCGATCGCGGTCACCATCTCCGCCAGCGGCACGGTCCGCCGCCCGTAGCGCGTGGTCACGCCCTCGACCTGCTCGGCGAACGTCGTAGCCTGGCAATCGTCGGTGCGGCACACAAATCGGCGCACCCGCAGGCGCAGCACGACCCGCCGGCCCGCCACCGCGGCGTCGGCCACCCGGCGGTCGTAGCGGCTGTGCACTCGGGCCGACTGCTGGCCACATCGAGGGCACACCGCCGTCAGGGCGCGAGCACGAGCATGCAGCCACACCGTGTTGCGGATCTGCTCGACCCGGTCGATCGACACGTCCGCCAAGTGCGGTAACAGGACACCCAGACCGTGATCATCACACGGTTGATCATGATCACAGATCGCCGGCCATGTCGATCACGAAATACGGGCCAGAACCAACTCACTTGACGAGACCCAGACGTCTGCTGCTGGCCGCCGAGGCCCGGTCCTTGGGACACGGTGGAATCAGAACCGTTGCCCGCGCCGCAGGCGTCCGCGAGGCCACCGTGTCCTTGGGCATCACCGAACTCGACTCCGGAGCGCCTCCTTTGGGACGGGTCCGCCGCCCCGGCGGAGGCCGCAAACGCGTGGTCGACACCGACCCCGGACTACGCCCAGCCCTGCTGGCCCTGGTCGAGCCAGACACCCGAGGCGATCCCATGTCGCCACTGCGATGGACGACGCTCTCGACCCGCCACCTGGCAGGCGAACTCACCACCCAAGGACACCGAGTCTCCGCCGACACCGTCGCCGACATACTGCGGGAACAGGGTTTCAGCCTGCAAGGCAACGCCAAGACCCTGGAAGGCAAACAGAATCCCGATCGGGACGCCCAGTTCCGCTACATCAACGAGCAGGTCAAGACCCACCACGCCGCTGGAGAACCGGTCGTCAGCGTGGACACCAAAAAGAAGGAAATCGTCGGCGAGTTCACCAACGCCGGACGCGAATGGCGTCCCGCCGGCGACCCCACCCAGGTCAACACCCATGACTTCCCGGACAAGGAACTGGGCAAGGCCGTACCGTACGGAATCTACGACCTGGCCACTAACACCGGCTGGGTCAATGTGGGCACCGACCACGACACCGCAACCTTCGCAGTGGAGTCCATTCGCCGCTGGTGGAACGGGGCCGGGCGGCTGACCTACCCACACGCGACCCGGCTGCTGGTCACCGCTGATGCCGGTGGTTCCAACGGCTACCGCACCCGAGCGTGGAAAACCGAACTCGCGGCGCTGGCCGCCCAGACCGGTCTGGCGATCACAGTGTGCCACTTCCCGCCCGGCACCTCCAAGTGGAACACAATCGAGCACCGATTGTTCTGCCATATCACCATGAACTGGCGGGGCAGGCCGCTGACCAGCCACGAGGTCATCGTCAACAGCATCGCCGCGACCACCACCCGCACTGGGCTGACCGTCCACTCCGAACTGGACACCGACACCTACGCACTCGGGGTCGAGGTCAGCAACGCCCAGATGGACGCGCTGCTGATCAGCCGCCACGACTGGCATCCCGACTGGAACTACACCCTGCACGCCGGCATCGCCGACGCCATGGCCTACCCCGATCCGGAGGATTCACAGTCCCAGCACACGCCCACCATGCCCGAGTTGACCGGAATGGCCGCATCTGAACTGGACGAGTTGATCACACGGCTGACCGAGCTGTGGCAGGCACATCGGACGCGGCGGGCACGTGAGCACCCGGCCGAGGATGCCCGGCACCGGCCTCGCGCGGGACGGCCACTCACCTTCCCGTTCCCCGATCGTGTTATCGCCACCGTGCTACGGCGACGTCTGGCACTGTCTGACGACACCCTGGCCCGTTTGCTGGGCACCAGCCCCAGCACGATCTACCGGACGGTCAAGGAAACCCAACGTCTGCTCGACCGGCTCGGCCACGTCATCGAGCCCGCCACCACAGCCGTGGGACTGCCGTCACACATCCCGAGGTGGAACCCGACCGAGGCGATCGAAACAGCGTGTTAATCATCTGCAAGCCCTTACAGGACACGTCACCAGTTTGCCATCCGGCTCACCGCTGGAACAAGCAGCAGGAACTGCTGCTGCAACTCGTTGTTCCGGGCGAATAGGTGTGGGGGTCGATCGCGGTCATCTTTTCGAGGAAAGTCGAGAGCGTGACCGCTATAACTTGACAAGATGAGGCAGCCGATTTTCTCGGGACCAGGAACGAAACCCCATCGTTGCGTGCTCTGCTGTTTCGGCGTGGTCATGGCCGGATGTCGCGACAAGGTAAACTCATCGCCGGCATCAAGCCGCAGACCGTTCTGGACCGATGTGATGGTGTACTCCCGGGTGCCTCGTACGCGATTGATTCGCCACAACTGCTGCACCTCACCATTCGGCGGCCACATGATAGGCATCGACCCTGGGTCGTGGCGGTGGGCAGTGTCAAGTGCCAAGCCCTTGAACCGATCGACGATCATGAAGGGCCTGCGACCTGTACCCTTCCGCCACCGGATGTTGGACATGCCGATGTCCAACACGCCGAGTCGTAGTTTGACGTCCAGAGCTGGCCCGTTTCCTTCAACCACCGAACCCCCTTGATCGAAACCAGCCTTACCATCGTTTGGTCGAACCTGTGGTGCGCAGCGTTACGCCACCCAGCTGTCCGGTCTTCGGCACGAGCGCACGAGGGCGTCCGGCGAGTGCGCACTGTCAGTCCCAGAGCACGATCGACCAACGCAACCGACTCGCAGGTCATCAGCCGGCCAGCCGCTCTGGCCGCTGCTACGGACTGGTGGACGTCAACCACACCTCGGTCACTGGGTGAGCCCCGCCGGGGATCGATCAACGAGTCGGGCCCGAGTCATGCCGGCTGTCGAGCCACAGCGTCCAACCGCGTACGTCCTTGATGCGCAGGACGCCGTTGGACGCCCACGGGTCGTCGGCGAACAGTGCGAGCAGTTCCTGCTCATCAGCTGCTCGGACCGCGAGCAGTGCGACAACTGCCTCGTCCGTGCTGGCTATCGATCCGCCGAGTATGACGACGTCCTGTTCGACCAGGGCGTCGAAAACGAGCATGGTCGTCCCAACCGGCTTGCTCCCGGATACCGCGTGCGGATGCCCAGTTCGGCCCTTTCGCCGTCGTCACGCGAAGACCGCCATCAGTTCCCCCTACGCACAGATAAGGCCGCCCAGTCTGACAGGAGAGTCCGGCGGTCCCCGCCGGTCCGGAAACGCGTACTGCTTCCCAACGCGCGGCAGCGTCAACGTGCCGCGCGAGCGATAGGGGCTCTTCGAACTTGATCGGGGTCTGATACCGGCAACTGCTACACCAGAGCCAGCCTGACCATCCCGTGTCCCGCTGAAGATGCCCGTGGCTCATGTGGTGATCATGTCTGTTGTCGACGCAGAACGATCACAACAGAAGAGCCACGGGCATGCACAACGATACGACCCGGCTGCTGGGCCTGACCGGCCTGGCTGTCATTCGGGTCGACGACACACCACACGATGGTCTGGTGGTGCACCTGATCACCACGAACGAGCAGGCCCGCACCTGTCCGGGATGCCAGGTACGGGCTACCCGGATGAAGGAGTGGGTCACCACCCGACCACGCGATCTCCCCGTCGCCGGCCGACCGGTCGATCTGCGGTGGCGTAAACGCCGGTGGCTATGCGACCAGCCAGGATGCCATAAAAGGACCTTCACCGAAGCCGTGGACGAGGTCCCGGCCCGGGCCCGGCTGACCCAGCGGCTGCGGTGGGCGGCCGGTGGCGCGGTCGCCGATGGTGGGCGCACGATCGTGCAGTCCGCGCGGGATCACGGCCTGTCCTGGCCGGTCGTGTCGGCCGCGTTCACCGCACAGGCCACGGCGGTGTTACCCGAACAGCCCGAACCGGTGGCGGTGCTGGGGATCGACGAGATCCGCCGAGGTCGTCCACAGTGGGCATGGGATGAAGACCGTCAGTGTTGGGAGGTCACGGTGGATCGCTGGCATGTCGGGTTCGTGGACCTGGCCGGCGGTCAGGGCCTGCTCGGGCAGGTCGAGGGCCGGACCAGCACCGTGGTGAAGGACTGGCTGCAGCAGCGCGACGAGGACTGGCGTCGGGGGGTCCGGTTTGTGGCGATCGACATGTGCACGATCTTCAAGTCCGCGATCCGGGATGCGTTACCGCAGGCCAGGCTGGTCGTGGACCATTTCCATCTGGTGGCCTTGGCCAACCAGGCCCTGACCGAGGTCCGGCGCCGGGTGACCGTGCAGGTCCGGGGCCGTCGGGGCCGCAAGGGTAACCGGGAGTGGGAACTGCGCAACCGGCTGACCCGCTCCGCTGCCCGGATGCACGCGAAACACCTGGACCCCATGGTCGATGACCTGCAGGCACTTCCGCCCAGGATCGGGCAGCCCATCCTGGCCGCGTGGAACGCCAAGGAAGACTTGCTGGATCTGCTGGCCCTGGCCCGCACACACCCTGACCGGGCCGTGATCTGGACCCGGTTGTCGCGGTTCTACCAGCGGTGCGGCGCGTCGGGCCTGCTGGAGTTGGAGCGGTTGGCCAACACGGTCTCGGTCTGGTGGCCCGAAATCCTCACGTTCCTCCAGACCGGTATCACCAACGCGGGGTCGGAGGGCACCAACCGGGTCATCAAGACCGTCGCCCGGGATGCCTACGGCTTCCGCAACCCGGTCAGCCAACGACTCCGTACCCGCTGCGCCACCACCCGCAAAGGACGAGGCTTCCTCGACCCCGCCTAACTTCGAAGAGCCGCGATAGGCCCGGCTCCGTGAAGCGACTCACGCGGCAAGAGAGAGCGTCAGAACCCGAGCAAGAAGCTCGCGTGGGCAGTCCATCGCTATCCCAACGGCCCAGCCCGCCGCCCTGCTCGATGCTCCCACCGCCGTGACATATCTGCCCTGACCAGCCATTCCAATAAGCCGCCGGATATCCCTCAATTTCCGGACAGCAACCGAGTCGATCTGCCTATGATTCGTGGCCGACGTAGACCAGCATGGGTTCGAGGGGGAAGGCGGTACGGGGCATGGATGCGGTCACGGTGTTGGCGGAAGCGGTCAATACGTGTCGGGCACGAGCGGCCGATGACCCGGTCCACCTGCCCGATCTCGCGCAGGCGTTGAACGACCTAGGTATCGCCTACTACCAGAGCGGTAGGAACACGGACTCGGTCGAGCCGACCGAGGAGGCGCTTGCGGCGTGGCGTCGGATGGCCGCAGACAACCCCCGCTACCGACTAGCTCTGGCCCGCGCGCTGAACAATCTTGGTGTCTTCTACAGTGCGGCCGGGCGAGACGTGGACGCGATCGCCCAGTCCGAGGAAGCCGTCACCGTGTGGCGGGACCTGGCGACGGAGACCCCGGCGCTCACGGCGGACCTCGCCGGTGCCTTGACGAACCTCGCCGGCCGATACGCCGGGGTCCGTCAGTCGGACAAGGCGGTGGCCGCCTCGGAGGAGGCCGTCACGCTCTACCGGTCCTTGACCGCGCAGGATCCCACCCAACTGCCCAACTTCGCGCTGGCGTTGATGAATCTCGGTAACGAGTACGGCGAGGCCGGTCGACACGCGGACGCCATCGGCCCCGCCGAGGCGGCTGTCGAACTGCGCCGGACGCAGGCCGCCCAGAACGCCGATCACCTGCCCGATCTCGCGGCCGCGCTCACCAACCTGGCCAACCGCCGCGAAGACATGGGTCGACAAGCGGATGCCCTTGCCGCCGCGGAGGAATCCGTAACGATCTTCCGACGACTCGCGGAGCGGAATCCCGTTCACCTCAAAATTTCGGCACGGCGCTGTTGAACCTCGGCAATGCCTATGGCGCGGTCGGCCGACTCCAGGACGCGGTCTCCTCGGACGAGGAGTCGGTCAAGGTCTTTCGGCCCCTGGCCGCCGGCAACCCAGCTCACCTGTCCGACCTCGCGAAGGCGTTGAACAATCTCGGCTCCCGGCTCGCCGAGATGGGGCGCCACGCCGACGCGGTCGGTCACCTCGTCGAAGCCGCTAGGATCTTCCGGCGACTGGCCGCCGACAATCCCGTGTACCAGCAGAGTCTGGTTCTCGCCCTGAGTAATCTGGCCCGCTCGCAGCAGCGCGTCGGTGATCAGCCAACCAAAAAGCGATTCTGGCGTCGAGGGTAGGCGACCTGGAGCAGACGTAGCCCACGGGACTTCCACGTAGGTGAGGGCCCTGTCGGCGGTGTCGAGGTCCAGGTCGAGGACGCACTCCGTGACCAGGTCAGGGTTGGCGATGAACTGACGGGCAAAGGAGACGATGCCGGCCGGCTCAAACGTGCGCGCTCGTCGGCAGATGAGTGCGGTGGAACGCACGGCCCGCGGCAGAAGCGGATGTTCGTCAGGTATCGAAATGCAGCACCGACAGACTCGGTCCGTCCAGTGACATACACGCATTGAGCCGACCCTGCAATCACACGTCAGTCAGTTGAGCAGGAACCTCCTGCCACGCAGACCAACCATCGTCGAAGAACCGGTGCCACAGCGCTCCATGGACATCCACGGCGAGGCACTGCGGCCGATCGCTGCTCGTCGTAGCCCCAGCAACATTCACGAACCGCGCAGGACCAGCCATGCACCCCCAATCCGACCAAGGATTACCATCCCACCGATGGACAAGGTCACCGTCAGCAGAAACGGCGAACATCTCGTGTCTGTCATTGGCCTGGCGATAAGAGCTGATTGCAACGACGGCGGCGCCAGGTCTGCCCCAGGGTTCCCATTCAGACCACCCCTGCATGTAACACCGGTGCCAAATATTCCCATCGCGGTCGATGACGAAGCAGTCGATCAGCTCCGCCTTGGGTGAGTCAGCGGCCACATCGACAAGGTCCGATTTCCACATTTCGCGCCAACCGGACCAGCCGTTGTCATTTGTGCTCCACATATGGACACCTTGACCCAATGCCACGTAGCGTAGTTTGATCATGCTGCGCGGGGGTTGACCGTGTACAGGCGGACCGTGGCCGGTCGGTCATGGCGGATGCTGGCTGGCTCACCGGGCTTCTTCACGCGATAACTGTTGTGGCGGGCGCGTTTG
>DASUJK010000060.1:0-9016 GCA_036279295.1 Pseudonocardiaceae bacterium
CAGCGCCAGTCCGGCGGCCAGCCCGACGCTGGTCTCCACCGCCGACGACACGACACACGGCAGCCCGCACGCGGCAGCCACCTCCAGCGCCCGCCGCACCCCACCCAGCGGCGCCACCTTGATCACCGCAATGTCGGCCGCCCCGGCCACCGCGACCCGCATCGGGTCCTCGGCCCGCCGGATCGACTCGTCGGCCGCGATCGGCACGTCCACACGCTTGCGCACGGCAGCCAGTTCGTCCAGTGACGGGCACGGCTGTTCGACGTACTCCAGCCCACCAGCGGCCCGGGCCAACTCGCGGATCGCGGTCACGGCCGTGTCGACGTCCCAGGCCGCGTTGGCGTCCACCCTGATCCGGCCGCCAGGGCCGAGCGCGTCGCGCACGGCGGCGACCCGTTCGCAGTCGGCGGCGAGCGGCATCCCGGGGTCGGCGACCTTCACCTTCGCCGTGCCGCAGCCGGACGCGCTGACCAGTTGGTGGGCCGTGACCGGGTCGACCACCGGCACCGTGCAGTTGATCGGGATCCGGTCCCGCACCGGCGCCGGCCAGCCCAGGGTGGCCGTCTCCACCGCCGATGCCAGCCACGGCACGGACTCGCGTTCGTCGTAGTCCAGGAACGGGCTGAACTCACCCCACCCGGCCGGGCCGTGCAGCAGCATCCCCTCGCGCACGGTGATCCCACGGAACCGGGTGCGCATCGGCACCGAATAGACGTGCGCAGGCCACGACAGGAGATCTACGAGTTCGCTGTCCACGTCCCCATCTTCGCACCGAATTGAATGGCACGAAAAATGCGTGTGGAAACCTGGCCGGCGCACCGGGATGCGGTGCACCGGCCAGGCGGCAATTGCGGATTGTCAGGAAGCCGAGGGCACGGGCGGGACCGGCGGCACGGTGGGTGCCCCCGGCACGGCCGGCACCGGCAGGCTCACCGGCAGGCAGCCGTCGGTGTTGATCGCGGTGATCGCGGTGGCCAGGTTCGTGGCGGCGGCCAGCACGGCGGTCGGGTTGGGTGCGGTCGCGGTGCCGGCGGCGATCTCGCCGAGCGCACCGGACAGCAGCCGCACGGTGTCCGATGCGCAGTTCGACGCGTCCTGCGGGGCGGGCGCGGGCGGCGCAGCGGGCGGGGACGTCGGCAACGCCGGCAGACAGCCTGCGGTCTGAGCAGCGGTGACGGCGTTGAACAGGTCGCCGGAGACCTGACTGAGCGTCGCCGGGTCCGGTGGGGTGGCCTTGACCGCGTCGCCGAGGTTGGTGACGACGGTGGTCAGGTCGGTCACCTCCTGGGTGTCCTGCGTGCACGCCGCGGCCGGCGGATCGTCGTGCCCGGCGGCCGACGCGGTCGCCGGCAGTACAGCGGAACCGGCCAACACCAGCGCCAGGGGTAGGAAGGTGAGCCACCTGCGGGTCATAAAGAACTCCTCCTCACGGATAGCAATTCCGTCCTCCGAAAGAATTGCGCTCCGATGGTAAGCACGACCTGCCGGTTGCTCGCTTGATCGAATAGTGAGTTCACTCGTCGGTGAATCGCCACACGGCTGTATTTCTGCCAATTTGCCGACCGACCGTGCTCAATACTCCCAATCGGGGTACCCACGCATGAGGACAGCCGTCACCCTTGGCCGCGGCGGCTCTGGCCGGTCTCGTACCGTCTGTGCCATGGACAGCGTGCGGATGATCGATGAGTGGCCGGTCGAGCGGGCGGCGACCGCCGTCGTCGACCCCCGTGGCACGGTGCTCGGCGCACACGGCCAGCAGGACCTGCGGTTTCAGCTCGCGTCGGTGACCAAGCTGCTGTCCGCGTACGCCACCCTGATCGCCGTCGAGGAGGGCGCGATCGAGTGGGACCAGCCCGCAGGGCCGCCGGGGTCCACCGTGCGGCACCTCATCTCGCACGCGTCCGGGTTGGCGTTCAACGAGCACAAGGTGGTCGCGCCACCCGGTGAGCGTCGGCTGTACTCCAACGCCGGTTTCGAGGTGCTCGGCGACACGGTGGCACAGGCATGTGGCATTCCGTTCGCCGAATACCTGGCCGACGCCGTGTTCGGCCCGTTGGGTATGGCGGCCACCGAACTGAACGGCTCACCGGCCTTCGGCGGTGAATCCACCTGTGCCGACCTGGTGCGCTTCGCGGCCGAACTCCAGGCCCCCAAACTGGTCGCGCAGTCGACGCTGGCCGAGGCGACGAGCGTGGTGTTCCCCGGCCTGACCGGTGTGCTGCCCGGCCTCGGCCACCAGCGGCCCAACGACTGGGGTCTCGGCTTCGAACTGCGTGACCACAAGAGTCCACACTGGACCGGCGCGCACAACTCACCGGCCACGTTCGGCCATTTCGGCCGCGCAGGCACGTTCCTGTGGGTCGATCCGGTGGCCGGCGTCGCCTGTGTCGTGCTGACCGACCGGATCTTCGGCGACTGGGCGAAGCGGGTCTGGCCCGCCTACTCCGACGCCGTGCTACTCGACCTCGGGAATCTCCGGTAGGGCAGGCCCGAGCAGGTCGTCCGCGTCCATGATCGTGTACGCGTAGCCCTGTTCGGCCAGGAACCGCTGCCGGTGCGCCGCGTAGTCGGTGTCCAGCGTGTCCCGCGAGACCACCGAGTAGAAGTGCGCCTGCCGGCCGTCGCCCTTGGGCCGCAACAGCCTGCCCAGCCGCTGCGCCTCCTCCTGCCGGGAACCGAACGTGCCGGACACCTGGATCGCCACCGACGCCTCGGGCAGGTCGATAGAGAAGTTGGCCACCTTGGACACCACCAGCGTGCGCAACTCGCCCTTGCGGAACGCGTCGAACAGCTTCTCCCGCTCCGAGTTGCGGGTGGAGCCCTGCACGATCGGCGCGTCCAGCGCTTCACCCAGCTCGCCCAGCTGGTCCAGGTAGGCGCCGATGACCAGCGTCGGCTCGTTCGGGTGGCGGTCCAGGATCCTGCGCACCACCGGCATCTTGGTCCTCGCGGTCGCGCAGATCTTGTACCGCTCGTCCGGCTCGGCGACGGCGTAGCCCAACCGTTCCGCGTCGGTCATCGTGACCCGGACCTCGGTGCACTCGGCGGGCGCGATCCAGCCCTGCGCCTCGATGTCCCGCCACGGCACGTCGAACCGCTTCGGGCCGATCAACGAGAACACGTCACCCTCCTGGCCGTCCTCGCGGACCAGGGTGGCCGTCAGACCGAGCCGACGCCGGGACTGGAGGTCGGCGGTCATCCGGAACACCGGCGCGGGCAGCAGGTGCACCTCGTCGTAGATGATCAGGCCCCAGTCCTTGGAGTCGAACAGCTCCAGGTGCCGGTACTCGCCCTTCGTCTTGCGGGTGATCACCTGATAGGTGGCGATGGTGACCGGCCGGATCTCCTTGCGCTCACCGGAGTACTCGCCGATCTCGTCCTCGGTCAGCGACGTCCTGGCCACCAGCTCACGCTTCCACTGCCGACCGGCCACGGTGTTCGTGACCAGGATCAGCGTGGTCGCCTCGGCCCTGGCCATCGCGGCCGCGCCGACCAGGGTCTTGCCGGCGCCACACGGCAGCACGACAACACCGGACCCGCCGGCCCAGAACGTGTCGGCTGCCTGGCGCTGGTAGTCCCGCAGCTGCCAGTCGCTCTCGTCCAGCGCGATGTCGTGGTGCTCGCCGTCGACGTAACCGGCCAGGTCCTCGGCCGGCCAGCCCACCTTGAGCAGGATCTGCTTGAGCCGACCGCGCTCGCTGGGGTGCACGACGACACTGTCGTCGTCGATCCGGGAGCCCAGCATCGGGGCGATCTTCTTGTTGCGCAGCACCTCTTCCAGCACCGCGCGGTCGGTCGTGTTCATCACCAGGCCGTGTGCCGGGTCGTTGACCAGCGTCAACCGGCCGAACCTGGCCATCGTGTCGACGATGTCCACCAGCAGCGGCTGCGGCACCGGGTAGCGCGAGTAGGTGACCAGGGCGTCGACCACCTGCTCGGCGTCGTGCCCAGCGGCTCGCGCGTTCCACAGCGCCAGCGGCGTCACCCGATAGGTGTGCACGTGCTCGGGGGCGCGCTCCAGTTCGGCGAACGGCGCGATGGCGGTACGCGTCTCGCCCGCGAGCGGGTGGTCGACCTCCAGTAGCAGGGTCTTGTCGGACTGGACGATCAGCGGTCCGTCGGACACATGTGCTCCTCCCCATGACAGCACTCATCAGTGTGCCGCCTCAGGTAAGCAGCAACGCGGCCGGCCGCCACCCTGTTCCCCGAGAAGATCAATGCCGGGCGATCAGTGCCGCAGCATGCGCGCGACCTCGCTGCGCAGGTGGACGAACTCGGCGGAGGCCCGCGTGGCGATCTGGTCGCGCTCCCTGGGCAGGTCGACCTTGAGCGTGTCCACCACTGTGGTCGGCGCCGTGGACAGCACCAGCACCCGGTCGGCGAGGTAGACGCTCTCGTCGATGTCGTGCGTGACCAGCAGGATCGTCATGTCGTGCTCGTTGCGGACCTTCAGCACCAGGTCTTCCAGGTCGCCCCGGGTCTGGGCGTCCACCGACGCGAACGGCTCGTCCATCAGCATCAGGGCCGGCCGGTAGGCCAGTGCCCGAGCGATGGACACCCGCTGCTGCATGCCGCCGGAGAGCTGCCACGGGTACTTGCGGCCGACGCCCTCCAGGCTGACCCAGCTCAGCGCCTCGCGCACCCGTTCCTGCCGCTCGCCCCGGCCGAGCGAACTGCCCTTGAGCGGGAACTCCACGTTGCTCGCCACGTTGAGCCACGGGAACAGCGACCGGCTGTAGTCCTGGAACACGACGGCCAGGTCACCGGGCACGCCGTTGATCCGGCTGCCCTGTAGTTCGATGTCGCCCCTGGTCGGCTTGTGCAGGCCTGCGATGGCCTTCAGCAGGGTGGACTTGCCACATCCCGACGGGCCGACGACACACACGATCTCGCCGGCGTCCACCCGGAAGGACACGTCCTTGATGGCGGTGTACGCACGTGAGCCGGCCCCGTAGGTGTGGCCGAGATCGGTCACTTCCAGCATGGCTGGTGGATCCTTCCTGGGGAATGCGCCGGGCCGCCAATGCGCACACGCGTGACGGACGGCGGCATACATTCAACAGCTATGAGCATGCCAATTGGAGCGGTCCGGGTTCGGACGGTAGCTGGTCGAACCCGGACCCGGAGGCAGGGTGGCGCGCCGGGGGCGGTCCGGTCCGGTCCGTTGGTGGGCAAGGTGACCATGGCTGTCCGGCGACGGACGGCCCGGGCCGGCAGCAGTGCGTCGGCGGCAATTTCGGCGTCCGCGATCATCGCGCGCGGGTGAATGCGTGCGCGCACATTGTCCCCGAAAAGATCACGGGGCTGCTCATCGAATTGATACGTCTCGACAAGTGGCAGCACGTCGAATTTCGCGCCAAAAAAAATGGTGCCGAAAATTGTTGATCGATCGCCGGTCGGTTCAACCATTGGTGACGCGGGTTCGGCCATACCGGGGATCCTTGCCTGTCGGGCACGTCGACGATGTCGCACCGGGTCACCCGTACAGCGGTGAACGCCCTGGTGAAGACACCCAACGGACCAGGGAGCCTACCATCTGTGCACAAGTAGCCCTGTTGGCCGAGTGTGATACACCTGATCGGCGGACACCGGCGTCGATGAGTCCGGTAGTGTCGACACTATCCGATTCCGGATGAGACCACACTCATGTTGTTGACAATGTTTTCACTTCTGGTAACCGCGACCGGATCCCGGCGAACGCGAAACAAACCGCCTGCATATGCCCTCGGCCTGCTGGTTTCGCTGTCTGATCAGGCACGATGCGGAGGCTGCCGACCGTCCGGCCGGATGCGGCGAGTGGTCGAACCGACACCCAGAGTTCGGATAGTTGGGTAATCACTCGTGCAGTTGGTCGCGCTGGGTCAGGTGATTCAGACCGGTTCGCCGGGGGAGTGGCTTTCCGGGAGGGAAGGTGCCATGCTCTTGCGGGTCGACTGACACAGAGCGTGTCTCTTGTGTGGTTTAGTCCCCGATGGGCTGACATTCTCGGTGACATTCGATACCTTCTTGTGCGCGCGTGTGGGGGGCATCGGAGCTACCTGAGCTACGACAGTCGTCGCGGAGAGGTGAACAGGTGAGGGAGTGACCAGATGAGCGGGGCCGCTCGCGCCGCGTGGCCTGCCGATACTGTTGTCGGCACCCGGCGCGAAACAGGCGTTTCGGTCCTGACCGTGGCAACCCTTCACCGTGCGCCCCGCGCCGTACGCCCCGGGACCACCGTCGGCCGGTACGCGCACCTGTCCCTGGTGATACCGAGCGACGCCGTGCGCCACAGCACGGCCGCCGCGCTCGGTGAGGTGTCCGGCCAGGCCGGCGCCGCAGATGCGGGAGTGTGCTAGGGGTGCCAGGAAGAATACGGCAGGACGGGCCGACCGCGCCCGCACCGGTTCGGAGCAGGCAGCGTGCTGGCGAGGGAGTGACCCCGACCGGCATCGGCTCGGTGTCGCCCGTGCCGCCCAACCAGCCGACCGGCCACCGCACCGCCCGCTGGCGGCTGAGCAACTGGCGGCTGCGCTGGAAGCTGCTCATCGTGCTCCTGGTGCCGCTGATCACCGCCGTCGCGCTCGGCGCGCTGCGGGTGACCAGCCAGCTGCAGAGCGCCAGTGTCTACGACACGATCAGTAATCAGATCTCGTTCGCCAGTGCGCTGGACGAGGTCATCGACAACATGCAGAAGGAACGCGAGCAGATCACCCTGTTCGTGACCTCCGGCGGCACCGCGGGCAGCCCGCCCGGCAGTGCGGCGACGTCGCAGACCGACGCGGCCATCGTGTCCTTCCGCCAGCTCGCGGCGACCGACTCGGACCTGGACGCCGGCACCGAGACCGCGGTGAACAACGCGCTCAACGCGCTGACCGACCTCAACTCGCTGCGCTCCCTGGCCAAGTCGACCAAGTTCCCCGAGGTCGACGTACTCGCCGGCTACAACCAGATTCTGGACACCCTGGTGCAGAGCACCGAACTGGTCAGCGCCGGTGCCCCGAACGCCCGCGTCGCGCAGCTGGTGTCCGGCCTGTTCAACATCCGGACCGCGAAAGAGCAGTACACCCTCACCAACGCGATCCTGATGATGACGGTCACCCCGGTGAAGAACGCGGACGGCACGTCCAGCAGCGGCTGGCAGTTCCTGCCCGGCACCGAGACCCAGCTCAACGCGGCGGAGGCCGGGTACCAGACCGCTGTCACCACGTTCAACAACAGCGCGTCCCCGGCCGACCAGCAGATGTACCTGGACACCGTGACCGGCCCGGACGTCGACTCCCGTGCCCAGCTGCTGACACTGATCCAGAGCAGGGCCGACGGCAAGCTCGGCCCGCCGCCGGTCGGTCTGGCCAGCGTCCAGCCGACCACCGTGCAGCACGCCGGTGACGGTGGCGCCACCCAGCTCGAACTGGCCGAGGAGAACCTGGACCACGAGCTGACGGCGGTCACCAACAGCCTGGCGACGCAAGCCAAGAACCAGGCCATCCGAGACGGTGGCATCCTGGCCGTCGCCCTGCTGATCGCCTTCCTGGTCACCCTGTTCGTGGCCCGGTCGCTGGTCCAGTCGCTGCGGCGGCTGCGGTCCGGCGCACTGGAGGTCGCCCGGACCAAGCTGCCCCAGTCGGTGCAGCGGATTCTGGCCGACCCGGACCCGATCAAGGCGTCCAACCAGGCGGTGGAGCCGGTACCTGTGTTCACCGCCGACGAGATCGGCGAGGTCGCCAGGTCGTTCGACGTCGTCCACGGCCAGGCCGTCCGACTGGCCGCCGAACAGGCGGTACTGCGCGACAACGTCAACGCGATCTTCATCAACCTGTCCCGCCGCAGCCAGGCGCTGGTGGAACGCCAGCTGGCCCTGATCGACCGGCTGGAGAAGGACGAGCAGGACCCGGACCAGCTGTCCAACCTGTTCGAACTGGACCACCTGGCCACTCGTATGCGGCGCAACAGCGAGTCCCTGCTGGTGCTCTCCGGTAGCGGCCTGGCCAAGCGGATGAGCAGGCCGGTGCCGATCGGTGAGCTGGTCGGTGCGGCCGTGTCCGAGGTCGAGCAGTACGCCAGGATCGACGTCGGCGCACCGCCTGCCGCCTCGGTGCTCGGCCGCGTGGTCAACGACTTGATCCACTTGATCGCCGAGCTGCTGGACAACGCCACCTCGTACTCCGAGCCCAACACCAGGGTCAGCGTGCGGATCGCCAGGACCCGGTCCCGGGAACTGGCCATCCAGGTCACCGACCGGGGTGTGGGCATGAGCGAGGACGACGTCCGGCTGGCCAACGAGCGACTGGCCAACCCGCCGGACATCGACGTCGGCGTGACCCGGCGGATGGGTCTGTACGTGGTCGCGCGGCTGGCCCGCCGGCACAACATCCGGGTCAAGCTGCGTGCCAACGAGGACATCGACGGCGGCACCGTCGCGCTCATCGTCATCCCGGAGGACCTGATCCACCGGCCCGGCGAGGAGCAGCACGGCCCGCTGGGCACCGTGGACAACCTGGCGCCCACCGCCAGCCAGGCCGGCATGGTCGACACGTTCCCCCCGCCAGGCTCGCCGTCCGAGCCCGACCTGGCCGGTGCCGCGAGCGCCGCCGCCGGTATCGCGGGTGCGTTCGGCCTGGCATCCGGTCGACGGGACGACACGAACGGCTCGAACGGCAGCCGCAGCGGTGGCCCCCGGCTCGCGCCCGCTCCGGTCGAACCCGATGTGCTCGAACCGGCCACGTCGTTCTGGGCCAGTGACTTCGAGCCGTCCGGCAAGCTGGACGCCTCCTCGCTGGAGGACCTGGGCGGCCCGCAGACCCAGACCATCGCCGGCAGTTCGGCGTCGCTGTGGGAGGCGCACACCGCCGCCGACGCGATGCCGACCGAAGGGGCCTGGCAGCCCCAGCCGACCAGCAACGGTCACAGCAACGGGAACGGCGGCCGTCCCGAGGTCGACGCCCCCACCGAACGCCTGCCGATCTACGAAGCCGTCCTGTCCCAGTGGTTCCGCGCGGACGAGGTACAGGACGGTCAGCAGGCGCAGGCAGCCACA
>DASUJK010000061.1:0-43393 GCA_036279295.1 Pseudonocardiaceae bacterium
TGATCTGCTCCCCGACCGCGGGCCGGGCGGTGGCATCACGCTGGTGACCGCCGCCGACGAACACACCAGCGATGACAAGGCAGGCGGTGGCGGCGATCCCGGCTCCGATGAGGGGCAGCTTGACCCGAAACCCGACGCTCGCCGGCAGCACGACCGGCACGGCACTCGCCATGGTCCTGACCAGCTTGTCCAGTTCGGGGCGATGTTCGAGGCACCGGGGGCATCGCTCGATGTGCTTGGCGACGTCCCTCCGCAGGGCCGAGGACCGCGGCTGTTGCCGTGCGGTGGCAAGGAAGTCGCAGTGCTCGTCGACACCGGGCTCGGTGAGATAGGCCAGGACGAGCAGGGCTTCCCGGAACCGCGATCGCCAGCGGGCGAGGAACTGGTTGAAGTTGCGCGGTACGTGCAGTTCCTCGGCCATCGCGTCCCGGGACATCGCCCCGTTCGCCACCTGGAGGTACGGCCGTAGGGGCTCGATGTCCTGTGACGCCAGCAAACCCGCCGCTTCGCCGAGGAACTGGTGCACGCCGACCCTCGGTATGACCTGGTCGGCGTGATCCGGGTCGGGCGGCAGCCTGTCGGCACAGGAGTCGAGCTCGGTCTCCTGGAAACCGCGTGCCTTGGCCCTCAGGTGGTCGGCGACCTGGTATCTGGTCACGGTCGTCAGCCAGGCGGCCAGGTTGGCAGGCGGCAGCGGCATCTCACGAAGGCCGCTGACCGCCCGCAGGAGGGTGTCCTGGACCAGGTCCTCAACCTGGTCGGCAGGCACCTTCTTGCTCACCAGCCGCTGGACCAGCACCCGATGTGCCGGGGTGAAGTCGTCGTCCACGTGTGATCCTCTCGATGAAACCGGCGTTCACAGTGAACGTCGCACCGAGCAAGATCGAACTAACCGGAACTGACCTCATGTCCACTCTTCGGGTGAACCTCGCAGAAGCCTCGTCAGCGGGTGAGCCACACCCGCCAGAGCGCGGCCGGATCGGACAGCGGATCACCGTGCACCAGGCTGAAGTGGGCAGGCTGACCGACCACCAGCCGGCCGGCGTGCGGCACGCCGAGCAGTTCACCGCCACGCCAGGTCGCCGCCGCGAGCGCGGTCTTCGGCTCGATGCCGGCCTGGATCATCGCGTCGACCTCCCACACCAACTGGTTGGCACGCAACGATCCGCCACCGAAGTCCGAGCCGGCCGCGATGGCCACACCGGCCGCGTCGGCGGTGCGCACGCTGGTCATCGCGGTCTCCAACCGCTCGTCCAGCTTGCCGCGCATCTCCGACTCGGTGAACCGGGGCATGGTGGTCGTCGTGGCGAACGTGCGCCAGGAGTGCACGACGGCGAGCGTCGACACGAGCGTGACGTTGTTGGCCACCATGATCTTCGCGATGTCGGCGTCGATCTGGAAACCGTGCTCCAGGCTGTCCACACCGGCCTCGGCGCCGGCCCGGTTGCCGGGCAGCGTGGTGGCGTGGGCGGCGACCTTCGCGCCGCGCTCGTGTGCGACCCGCACGGCTGCGGCGACCTCGGCGGCGCTGAACGGTGAGGTGTCCGGGTCGGGGCCGTCCAGGTACAGCTTGACCAGGTCGGCGCCGTCGTCCAACTGGTGGCGCACGGCGTCTGCGAGGTCGGCGGCGTGCTCGATCTCGACACCAAGGCCGGTCGGCAGGGCGCCGGGCCGCACCAGCCAGGTGCCGGCGGCGCGGATGTAGGGGCGGTCCTGGCGACCCTGCCAGCGTTCGCGCAGCAGCAGGCTGGCCGCGCGCGGCTTTCCCGTCTCGGGAATCATCCTGTGGGGTGCACCGACATCCCGTGCCCAGCGGATGCCGGCACGCACCATGAGTTCACCGTTCTCCTCGCCGACCGCGAGCAGCGTGTCCAGCGAGTCGAACCCGCGGTTGACCCAGTCGGCGCCACCGGGCATCGAGATGTGGGCATGTGAGTCGACCATCCCGGGCACGATCGTGGCGCCGACGCCGTCCACGACGGTGGCACCGGGCAGTTCACCGGGATCGGGCTGGTTGCCGTCCGTCCATAACCCCGCGAGGATGCCGTGATCGACGAGGAGCGACACGTTCTGCACGACGCTGTCCGATGTCCCGTCGGCCAGCGCCGCGTCGGTCACCAGTACCCGCTCACCCTGCAACCGCGACGCGGTTGAACCATCCACCATGCCCTTGACGCTAGTCGGACACGACGTCGGTCGTGCTGCGCGGTACCGGTGACCAGGTCATGAGCACATCGGTGTGCAACGTCAGCGCGTTGGTCTGGCGGATGTGCACCCGTGTCCGGCCGTCGCCGAGATCGGTGAAGGTGGCCGTGACCGCCATGCCGCTGTGTGTCTCGGTCCACGCGAGCCGTTCGGGTTCGGCGACCTTGACATAGACGGCGCTGGTCGGGTGGCGGCTACCGTCGGTGTCGTCGACCATGACCGTCTCGAAGACGCCGCCGGGCCGGGCGTCGACCGTGATCGCGTCCTGTGGCGCACTGACGCCGGCCGGACCCCAGAAGTGCGTGAGGTGTGCGGGTTCGATCATGCAGCGAAACACCAGTTCCCGGGGTCCGTCGAAGATCCGGGTGAGGACCAGTTCGGGCCGGGGGTTCATCGTCAATCCTGCTCGGCGGGGCCGGACGCGTGCTGCACCTGCCGCAGGTGCTCGTCAAGCTGGTCGAACCGCTCGGTCCAGACGCGGCGGCTGGCTTCGATCCAGCCGACCACCGCGTCCAGTGCGTCCTGCTCCAGGTGACACGGACGGAACTGCGCGTGCCGGGTGCGGGTGATCAACCCGCAGCGCTCCAAGACCTTCAGGTGCTTGGAAATCCCCGGCAGGCTGATGTCGAACGGAGCGGCGAGTTCACCGACCGTCGCGTCACCGGCAGCCAGACGCGCCACGATCGCCCTGCGAGTCGGGTCCGCAAGGGCGGCGAAGGTGGCATCCAGCCGCTCGTCGATTGCTGCCGTCACGTCAGGCTTCCTCTCGGGTCGAGGAGTAGTCACCACGGGGTTCAGCAGCGTCCGGCCATACCTCTCAATCGGAACATTATGCGAGTCCGGCACGCAACAAAAATTGTGCCCGCCGCCCGTAGCGAACCGTTAGCACTCGGAGCCTCGTGTGACGTCCACGCGTAGGCACACATCGCCTGAACGGAACTTCCTACTCAAAACAGTCACCGGTGGCGCCGCTCGGAAACCCGCGCCCACGCGGACCACAACCGCGAGCTCCGAATATTCACCAATACGCCCGATCAACTGTCGATCATCACAGATCAGGGAACCGGTACGCTCGTCTCCGACGAAGACTGAGAGGTGGCAGCAACCAGATGAATCTCGCGAAGCCACGGCAGCCCGCCTTGCGATTCTTCAGTCGCGAAGATCTGGAACCTCGTCAACCTGCCAGCATGACCGCCGGCGCGTCCACCTCAACATGGCTGACCGCGGATGAGAGCTGGCAACTGGAGAATTTCTGTGATGCCATCGCCACGGTGGGCCGATTCGAGTTTCGATCCAACCTCGACAAGATACCGGCACATCTGCGAATGTTCGTCTCAACGCTCGCCGCACTGGGCGCGGTGAGGATATCTCATGACGCGAACAGCGCCGTGGTGGAGAATTCGGGGCGACTGTCGAAACATGTACCACAGATACTGCGCCTCTACATATTCAACGGCTACTCCCTGATCAACAACTGGGACCGGTCCGGCGTCATCGAGCAAGATCAACTCAACGCGATCGAGTTCGTGCACCAACTGGAGCTCAGGCGAATCCAACTCGACAAGCAGGCCGGCATCTTCCCACCGCCGCTGGCCGAGCGACCTGTCGCATTCGGAGTATTCCATGCCCGAGACGAGTCGGGGGAAAGCTGCTACCTGTTTGAGATCAACAAGGACTGGCACAAACTCAACTTCATCGGCGGAAAACAGGAACCCGAGGACGACGGCCGGTTCGATGTGACACTGAAGCGGGAGATCTCCGAAGAACTCGGCATCTCACCGCAGCGCGTGGCGTTGTCCCAGCTCAACGATCAACCAATCATCGGTTACAGCCTGAGTGGCAACGCCGGCAGTTTGGCGCGGTATCCCTGTGTCCTGTTCGGGGTGTCCGTCACCGGAGAGTTCGGAATACGCCAGCAGGACAGGTGGATCACCGAACGAACGATTCGCGAGTACCAAGGGCTGCCGGACAGCCCGATGATGGTCAATCCCGCCTATCTGACGTTCCTGCTCAGCGGTCGCCCGTCCCAGCTCGAACGAACCCCATTGACCACGGCCGAGACAGTCCGGGCTGTCGCCGCGGAGCACGGCGAGCACGCACCTCAACGCGGCTCGGTCGTGACGTTCATCAAGGAGAACAAGGAATTGGTCGCGGCTGTGCTGACCCTGGTCGCCGCACTGATCACCATCCTGTCGGTCTTCTGAGCCGACCTGCCGACGGCGCCGCCGCTGATAGCACGGCGACGACCGGTGCGCTCAGTCCGGTAGGGCGTCGTCCAGGAGGTCGGTGTCGTTGCCGGCGTTGCGCATTTCGTCGCGGACCACGCGGTAGGCCAAGCCCTCGCTGTAGCCCTTGCGGGCCAGCATGCCGACCAGGCGACGGATCAGCGTCTGCTCGGGGGCGGTGCCGGCGACGCTGCGCATGCGTTTGCGGACCAGTTCTCGCGCCTTGGCTTCCTCGGCTTCGCTGTCCACCGCGGACACCGCGTCGGCAGCCAGCTCGTCGGCGACACCTTTACGGCGCAACTCGAATGACAGGGCACGACGGGACATGCCCTGATAGTTGTGTCTGGACCGCACCCACATCTCGGCGAACGCGGCATCGTCCACCAGGCCGACCTCGTTCAGGCGGCTGAGCACCTGGTCGGCGACCGGCTCCTCGATGCCGCGCTCCAGCAGCTTGGCGCGCAGCTCGGTCCTGGTCCTCGGCCGGGTGGCGAGCAGGTTCAGGCAGATCTCGCGGGCCTTGCCGACCTGGTCGACCGGGGCGGTCTCCGGAGTGGCCGCGTCGTCGCGGGAGCGGGAACCGGAGCGAGTACGAGCACCGGAACGTCCCCTGCCACCACGACGGGCGCGGCCACCACCGCTGGATTCCTCTTCGTACATACCAGGATCAGAAGTCCACCGGGCCCGGAGCCTCTTCGGCGTCCAGCTTGGCGCCGAAGCCGAGCTTCTCCTTGATCCGCTTCTCGATCTCGTTGGCCACGTCCGGGTTCTCCCGCATGAACCGGCGGGCGTTCTCCTTGCCCTGGCCCAACTGGTCGCCCTCGTACGTGTACCACGCACCCGACTTGCGCAAGATCGACTGCTCGACACCCATGTCGATCAGGGAGCCTTCGCGGCTGATGCCGTGGCCGTAGAGAATGTCGAACTCGGCCTGCTTGAACGGCGGCGCCATCTTGTTCTTGACGACCTTGACCCGCGTCCGGTTGCCGACCGCGTCGCCGCCGTCCTTCATGGTCTCGATGCGGCGCACGTCCAGCCGGACCGACGCGTAGAACTTCAGCGCCTTGCCACCCGTGGTGGTCTCGGGGCTGTTGTGTACCAGCACACCATCCACCAGGTAGTTGTGGTTTCCTTCTACCTCGATGTCAAACCGGTTCATTGACCTGGTCTGCGGCTTCACCTGGACATCGATAATTCGTGCGGGGACCGGTCGCATCTCTGGCTCTACGAACTGCGGCCGCACCGCATGCTGCCCCCGGAATCGCGGCAACAGCTTGTACTCCATGGACGGATGGACATAGGGTGCGACGATTTCCTGGAATCGCTCGGTCGCTGCCGTAGTGAACTGGAGAACGGAAACCTGTCGTGCGCCGCGGATAGTCAGCTTCACGTCCAGGCCATGGGTGTCCCGCAGATACTCGACCATGCGGTCGCGGGTGCCAGGACTCATTGCTTCTAGGCAGATCTCGATCCGCCCGCTACCGCCCTGGGTGCGCTGCTGGACACCCTTGGACCGCATTGTGAAACAACCGTCATCCATGTACCAGATTGCCAGGGCAAGCGGCGTCAACGCCTTAAGATAGTCCCAGGAAAGGTGCTTCTTGCCGTCACCGAAATAGACGGCACGTCGCAGCTCACCCAGTTCGGCCAGCGGCATGAAATCAGCAAACACCGATTCCTTGACGTTGGTCGACCGACTGCAAGGAATGTTGCCCAGCAACGCTACCTTCCAGTCCAGGTAGGCGCTCTGCGCGACGCCGTGCCCCAGCCGGAACCGGGCGCCGGACCGATCACGCACGTTCGGTGAGAGGCTCCCATCGCCCATCAACGCGCCGAGCACAACCTGCCACTGCTGTTGGCCGAGCCGATGCTCCTCAGCCAACATCACCCGGTCGCCTGCGATCAATTCACCGGCCTGCCGCCAGCCACCAGGGGTACGGATCAGATGGTTCTCGGTGGCAGCGAACTGGGACCTGCCGTTGCCACCAGACTTGGCCACGGTGAACTGGAGAAACCGCTCCGCCTTACCGTTGTTGAACCAATTGACGATTTTGCGGGGAACGACTCGATCGGTTTCCGCGTCGTAGGACAACACCTCAACCGGCAGCTTCTGATTGACAATCTTGCCGATCTTTTCCTGGGTGCCATCGGCGAGCGTCACTCGGGTGGAGTAATTGAAACAGCCGAACATGACGCCGATCTTCTCGCGCAGCTGGTTGATGAAGATCGCGGTGGTGTTGGAGTTGTTCAGCGCACCGGTGATCTTCCGCAGCGCCTGGCTCATCAGCCGGGCCTGCAGGCCGACGTGGTTGTCACCCATCTCGCCCTCGATCTCGGCCCGGGGCACCAGCGCGGCCACCGAGTCGATCACCAGGATGTCCAGGGCACCGGAGCGGACCAGCATGTCCGCGATCTCCAGCGCCTGCTCACCGGTGTCCGGCTGGGACACCAGCAGCGCGTCGGTGTCCACGCCGAGCGCCTTCGCGTAGTCCGGGTCCAACGCGTGCTCCGCGTCGATGAAGGCCGCGATACCGCCCGCCTTCTGCGCGTTGGCCACCGCGTGCAGGGCGACCGTGGTCTTACCGGAGGACTCCGGGCCGTAGATCTCCACGACCCTGCCCCGCGGGTAGCCACCGATACCCAGCGCGACGTCCAGCGCGATCGAGCCGCTCGGGATGACCTCGATCGGTGCGCGGCCCTCCTCGCCGAGGCGCATCACCGAACCCTTGCCGAACTGCTTGTCGATCTGGGCGAGGGCCAGATCGAGTGCCTTATCCCGGTCGGGTGCTGCTGGCATCTGGAAGTCCACCTCGTTGAGTCGTGCCGGTCGGTTTTCGTTGACGCCGACGCTACGGCGACGGCCCGACGATTTCAGACCAACGCCACGAGTTGTGGATCGCTGGCCCCGTTGTGGACAACACTGTAGCCGAACAGGTGTTCGAGTCCGGCACCGACACGCCGATCGACGGTGGCTACTTGGTTTCCGCTGCCGAACCAGCTGTCAAGCCGATTTCAACGCCGCTCTTTCGGCACGTCGAACGCCTCGCACACGGCCAACCAGACCCGCTGCGGCGGCACGCCCGCCTTCAGCGCCTCGTCGACCGTGCGGCCGCCCAACTCGCCGAACACGTGGTCCCTGGCGATGCTGCCGGCGCGCATGTCGCCGAACTCGTCGCTCATCATGGTGCGGAAAACGGTGGTACGCATCGACACCAGGTTACGTCCCACGATCGCAGGTAGCCTCGGGGTGTGCTCGCTGCCGCAACGGACCCGACCGGGCTGTCCTCGCCGCTGGGCAGGATCGCGGTCATCGCCGTCCTGCTGGCAGCCGCCGTCGTCGGCGTCCGGGCGCTCTGGCAGGGCAGACGGAAGAAATAGTCGGTACTCCAGGGCACCATGGACCAGTGGCTGACGAGGCACTGACCGGTTTCGCGCCGGCGACCAGGGAATGGTTCGCAGGCGCCTTCGCCACGCCCACCGACGCCCAGCGCGGCGCGTGGCAGGCCATCGCGGCCGGTGACCACGCCCTGGTCGTCGCGCCGACCGGCTCCGGCAAGACGCTGGCCGCCTTCCTGTCCGCCCTGGACACGCTGGCCACCGAACCACCACCCGAGGAGCCGCGACGGCGCTGCCGGGTGCTGTACGTGTCACCGCTCAAGGCCCTGGCGGTGGACGTGGAACGCAACCTGCGCGCACCGCTGGCAGGCATCAGGGCCGCCGCCCACCGGCTGGGCGAACCGGAGCCGGCCACCACCGTCGGCATGCGCACCGGGGACACCCCGGCCGACGTGCGCAGGGCGTTCGCCAGGACCCCGCCGGACATCCTGGTGACCACGCCGGAATCACTGTTCCTGCTGCTCACCTCGGCTGCCCGGGAGTCGCTGCGCGGTGTGCGCACGGTGATCGTGGACGAGGTGCACGCGGTGGCCGGCACGAAACGCGGCGCCCACCTCGCGCTGTCCCTGGAGCGGCTGGACGCGCTGCTCGAACAGCCCGCCCAGCGGATCGGCCTGTCCGCGACGGTCCGGCCGGTCGAGGAGGTCAGCACCTTCCTGGCCGGTGGCCGGCCGGTCACCGTGGTGCAGCCGAAGAACACGAAGACCGTGCAGGTCAGCGTGCAGGTGCCGGTCGAGGACATGTCGCGGCTCGGTGAGCCGGTCAGCCAGGACGGTGGCGGCGAGGTGTCCGGGTCGGCGGCCGGACCGGAGCGGCGCTCGTCGATCTGGCCCGCCGTCGAGGATCGCATCCTCGGCCTGGTCCGGCAGCACCGCTCGACCATCGTGTTCACCAACTCGCGACGGCTGGCCGAGCGGCTGACCGCCCGGCTGAACGAACTGGCCGCCCAGCCCGAGGAAGTGCTGGACCTGGACCGGTTCCCCGCCGAGGCGGTCGGTCAGTCCGGCATCGCCTACGGCGCTCCGCCCGTGCTGGCCAGAGCCCACCACGGCTCGATGTCCCGCGAGCAGCGGACCGGTGTCGAGGAGGACCTGAAGTCGGGCCGGCTGCCGTGTGTCGTGGCCACGTCGTCGCTGGAACTGGGCATCGACATGGGTGCCGTGGACCTGGTGATCCAGGTGGAGGCACCGCCGACGGTGGCGTCCGGCCTGCAGCGGGTCGGCCGGGCCGGGCACCAGGTGGGCGCGGTGTCCAAGGGTGTCGTCTTCCCGAAGTTCCGGGGTGACCTGGTGTCCTGCGCTGTGGTGGCCGAGCGGATGTCGGCCGGTTCGATCGAGGCCCTGCGCTACCCGCGCAACCCACTGGACGTGCTGGCCCAGCAGATCGTGGCGATGGTGGCCATCCAGCCGTGGACGGTGACCGATCTGGCGAACCTGGTGCGCGGGGCGGCACCGTTCGCGGCGCTGCCGGAGTCGGCGCTGGACGCCGTGCTGGACATGCTGTCCGGCCGCTACCCGAGCGAGGAGTTCGGCGAGCTGCGGCCGAGGATCACGTGGGACCGGATCAGCGGTGAGCTGCGGGGCAGGCCGGGGACGCAGCGGCTGGCGGTCACGTCCGGCGGCACGATCCCGGATCGTGGCCTGTTCACCGTGATGACCCCGCCGGACGAGAGCGGCCACGGCTCCCGGGTGGGTGAGCTGGACGAGGAGATGGTCTACGAGTCACGGGTCGGTGACGTGTTCCTGCTCGGCACGTCGTCCTGGCGGGTCGAGGACATCACCCACGATCGGGTGATCGTCACCCCGGCGCCGGGCCAGGCGGCTCGGATGCCGTTCTGGAAGGGTGACGCGGTCGGCCGCCCGCTGGAGCTGGGCCGGGCGCTGGGCAAGTTCGTCCGCGAGGTGGGTGCCGCGACCGAACCGAAGGCACGGGAACGGGCTGCCGCCGCCGGGCTGGACGAGTGGGCGACGGACAACCTGTTGGCCTACCTGGCCGAGCAGCGTGCCGCCACCCGGCACGTACCGGACGACCGGACGATCGTCGTGGAGCGGTTCCGGGACGAGCTGGGCGACTGGCGGCTGGTCGTGCACTCGCCGTTCGGCGCGCAGGTGAACGGCCCGTGGGCGCTGGTGCTGACCGCTCGGTTGCAGGAACTGCGCGGGATCGACGTGCAGGTGGCGCACTCCGACGACGGCATCGTGGTCCGGCTGCCGGACACGTTGGACGAGCAGGGCACCCAACGGCCGCCGACCGCCGACGAGGTGCTACTGGACCCGGACGAGGTGGAACAGGTGGTGGTCGCCGAGGTCGGCGGGTCCGCCCTGTTCGCGGCCCGGTTCCGGGAATGCGCCGCCAGGTCGCTGCTGCTCCCCCGGCGTGACCCGCGTCGGCGGACTCCCCTGTGGCAGCAGCGGCAGCGCAGCGCCCAGCTGCTGTCGGTGGCCAGCCGGTACGAGCGGTTTCCCGTGGTGCTGGAAGCGATGCGGGAGTGCATTCAGGACGTCTACGACGTGCCTGGGCTGCGCGAGCTGATGGCCGATGTCCGCGCCCGCAAGGTGCGGGTGGTCGAGGTGGAAACCCAGGCGGCATCGCCGTTCGCGCGCAGCCTGCTGTTCGGCTACGTCGCGATGTTCCTGTACGAGGCGGACACTCCACTGGCCGAACGCCGGGCTGCCGCGCTGTCGCTGGATTCCGCGCTGCTGGCCGAGCTGCTCGGCGCGGAGGCGATCCGCGAGCTGATCGACCCGGAGGTGCTGGCCGAGATCGAGGCCGACCTGCAACGGCTGTCCGACGGTCGGCGGGTGCGGGACCTGGAGGGTGCCGCGGACCTGTTGCGGTTCCTCGGTGATCTCACCACGGCCGAAGCGGAGGCCCGTGGGGTCGAGCCCGCCTGGCTGACCGAGCTGGTCGCGCAGCGCAGGGTGATCGCGGTCAGGATCGCCGGCCAGGACCGGTGGGCGGGCATCGAGGACGCCGGCAAGCTGCGGGACGCGTTGGGCACCGCGCTGCCGGTCGGGTTGCCGGACGCCTTCGTCGAGCCGGTGGCCGATCCGCTCGGCGACCTGCTCACCCGGTACGCGCGCGCCAGAGGGCCGTTCACGGCGGCCGAGGCCGCTGAACGGTTCGGCATCGGCGTCGCCGTGGTGACGTCGGTGCTGGAGCGGATGGCCGGCACCGGTCGGCTGGTGCGCGGCGAACTGCGGCCGACCCCGGACGACCGGCCGGGCGCGAGCGGCATGGAGTTCTGCGACGCCGGGGTGCTGCGCAGGCTGCGCCGGGCGTCGCTGGCCCGGTTGCGGGCGGAGGTCGAGCCGGTGGAGAAGGCCGCGCTGGGCCGGTTCCTGCCGTCCTGGCACGGGATCGGGCCGCGCTCGGGCCGGCTGTTCTCGGCGCCCACACCGGACGACGTGCTGAACGTGGTGGAGCAACTGGCGGGCGCCCCGCTGCCGGCCAGTGCCGTCGAGTCGCTGATCCTGCCGGCCCGGCTGCCCGGCTACTCGCCCGCGCTGCTGGACGAGTTGACCACCGCGGGCGAGGTCACCTGGACCGGTTGCGGTGCGCTGGCCGGTGGTGACGGCTGGATCGCGTTGGCGCCAACGGATGTGGCCGAGCTGCTGCTGCCGGACATCGAGACGGTGCCGGAGAGCCCCCTGCACAACGCGATCGTGTCGGCGCTGCAGGGCGGCGCGCTGTTCTTCCGGCAGCTGGCCGACCGGGCGGGTGCCGCGCTGGTCGCCGAAGGCGAGCGGATACCGCAGGACGAGGCGCTGATCGTCGCGCTGTGGGAACTGGTGTGGGCCGGCCTGGCCACCAACGACACCCTGGCTCCGCTGCGCTCCCTGGTGTCGGGCAAGGGCGCGGCACACAAGCCACGGCGGTCGGCGCCACGCGGCCGCTACGCGTCGATGCGCGCGCCGACGATGCGGGCGGCGCACGTCCGGATGCCCAGCCGGACCGGTCCGGCGACAGTGGCCGGCCGGTGGTCGCTCGCTGTGCCACGGGAGACCGAGCCGACCCGACGGGCGCACGCTCGGGCCGAGGCTTTCCTGGAACGGCACGGGGTGTTGACCCGGGGCGCGTTGGACACCGAACGGGTCACCGGCGGCTTCAGCGGGGTCTACCGGGTGCTGCGGGCGATGGAGGAGTCCGGCCAGGTGGTGCGCGGCTACGTCGTGGAAGGGCTTGGCGCGGCACAGTTCGCGGCCCGGGGCGCGGTGGACCGGCTACGTGCGGCGTCCCGGCCCGGCGGCCCGGACCCGGGTCAGCAGGTGCCGGTCGTGGTGCTGGCGGCCGCCGATCCGGCCCAGCCCTACGGTGCCGCGCTGGACTGGCCGGCCGCGATCGGTGAGACGAAGCACCGGCCGGGCCGCAAGGCAGGTGCGCTGGTGGTGTTGGTGGACGGGAAACCGGTGCTGTACGTGGAACGTGGCGGCCGGTCACTGTTGTCCTTCACCGAGGACGACGCGGCCCTGCGGATGGCGGCCGAGGGGTTGGCCAAGGCAGTGCACGACGGCTGGCTCGGCGACCTGGCCGTGCAGCGGGCCGACGGCGAGGCAGCACTCACCTCGCGGCTGGCGGAAGTATTGCGGGACGCCGGTTTCCGTGCCACACCGCGAGGCCTTCGGTTGCGTGCGTGAGCTGCCGCGCAATGTCCCTTTCCGTGTCATCCGCGCCGACGGGTGGCATTCCGTCGGCATCCGAACCACGATGGAAACAGGACCTTTACAAAGGGCGCAAGGAGACAGTCCGACCGAACGGAACGAAACGCCATCGACCCACAAGGCCATGGCTGCCGAGATCCGTTCCCCGTGCTACTGCGGCGGGTGAGCACACACCCGTAAGCAGGAGGCCGGGCCGTCGTGACTACCTTCCCGGGTTCAGGTCACGACGGTCCGGTACTGCTGCCGACGTGCCGGCGGTGTTCAGCCGCCGATCCAGATGGCTCCGTTCGGGGAGCCCGCGACAGGTGTCGGCATGGGCGGAGGGAGACTGGTGTCTGCTACGGACGTTCCGTTTCCGAGAACCAGGGTGCCGGCAACGAGGCACCCGGCAACAATGGTGCGCGCTGTCCATCGGACAAGGTTTTTGGACATGAACCACTCCCTCTGTCCACGGGTGGGGACGGATTCGTGACGCTGCGAGTGCCGGACGATCGGCCAGCGTTCTTCAGTGTGCAGCAACGATTGCACGAAACCTAGCCGCCGCGGGCTATTGACTTTCAAGGGGGTGCCGTTGTCCGGCCTCAACCCACGCCGGCGTCGACCCCGGAGAGCCTGGCGCGGACCTGCGCGGCCAGCACCGGGTTGACCTCCTCGTAGAGCACGAGCGCGTGCTGCCACGAATCCCGAGCGAGCGCACCGGATCCGTTGCCGGACAGCGCGAGCCCCAAGTTATCCAGACCACGTGCTTCCCCGGCCCGGTCACCAAGGCTTCGGAACATCAGTACCGCGCGCAGGTGGCAGTCCACCGCTGCCTCGTAGTCCTCGATCGCCTGATGCGCACCGCCCATGCTGACCAGGGTCTCAGCCTGACCCAACTGGTCGCCGATGCCGACCAACGCGGCCAGCGCCCGCTGATAACAGTCAACGGCTTCACCGAGTTGGCCCAGCGCCAGATGTGCGTTGCCGAGGTTGTTCAGCGCCTGGCCTTCGCCGCACTGGTCGCCCATCTGCCGGAACAGCATGATCGCCCGGTCGTGGTGGGCGGCGGCGGTGCCGAACTCGCCCCGCTCGGCGAGCAGCAAGCCGAGGTTGTTGGACACGGCCGCCTCGCCCCACACGTCGCCGATCTCCTTGCGCAGCAACAGCGCCTGACACAGCAACGTGTGCGCGTGGTCCGGTCGGCCGGTGTTCGCGTTGGCGATGCCCATGTTGTTCAGCGCGATCGCCTGACCGAGCAGGTCACCGGTGGCCCGCGCGGACGCCAGCGCGACCTGATGGGTGTCGATCA
The DNA here is from genome assembly GCA_036279295.1 of Pseudonocardiaceae bacterium. Classification (GTDB taxonomy): domain Bacteria; phylum Actinomycetota; class Actinomycetes; order Mycobacteriales; family Pseudonocardiaceae; genus DATEPR01. Next base: position 13,776 of record DASUJK010000061.1, read on the forward strand.
TGTCGGCCCACCTGTTGCGCAGCGCCAGGTAGCCCCACAGCGCGGTGGGCAGCCGCCACGCCAGGTCGTGCATCCGCCGATCGGCGGCATCCCGGGTAAGTTGCACGATCGTCGCTCGTTCGGCCTCGGACCAGGCCATCGCACTGCCGTAGTCGGCGAACTCAAGCGGGGGCGCCGTGGTCGTGGTGTCCAGCGACTGGCGCCTGCGCTGCGGCATCAGCGTCCGGTCCGCGGCATCGACGGTGTGCAGGTACCAGGTGAGCAGTCGGCGCAGCGCTTCGTCCCTGGTGGCGTCGGAATCCTCCACCCGCACCCGTTCGGCCGCGTAGAGCCGGACCAGCTCGTGCAGCCGGTAGCCGTCGACACCGCTCTCCTCGACCAGGTGGACCGCCGCCAGGCTGTCCAGCAGCTTGCGGGTGTACGAGGTGTTCGTGCCCAGCAGCGCGGCCGCGGCCGGCACGCTGGGCTCCAGGCCCGGGAACAGTCCGAGCAATCGGAACAGTCGTGCGGCTGGCTCCGGCAGCGCCCGGTACGACCAGGAGAACACCCCGCCGACGGCAGCGGCGTCGTCTCCGGCGACGGACAGCACGTCCAGCCGGTCGCGTTCGGAGCGCAGTTCGGCCACCAGGTCGGCCAGCGGCCGCCCTGGCCTGCTCGCTGCCCGGTCGGCGACGATGCGCAGCGCGAGCGGCAGGTTGGCGCAGGTGGCGACGAGTTCGGCCGCCGCCTCCGGCTCCGCGGCCACCCTGATCTCGCCGATGATGCCACCCAGCAGGGCCATTGCCTCCCTGGCCGGCAGGCCACCGAGGCCCAGCCTGCGGGCGGCGTGCCGGACGACCAGGCCGGACAGGCGAGCCCTGCTGGTCACCAGCACCAGGCAGCCTGCCGAGCCGGGCAGCAGCGGCTCGATCTGGTCGGCGTCGCTGGCGTCGTCCAGCACCAGCAGCATGCGCTTGCCGTCCATCAGACTCCGGAACAACGCGGAACGATCGGCATCATCCTGCGGAACGGCGTCCGGAGCCACACCGAGTGCACGCAGGAATCCCGCAAGGATATCCGACGGGCTAGCCGGTACTCCGGTCGGGTGATAGCCGCGAAGATCCGCGAACAATGCGCCATCAGGAAATCGGGGCCGCAGTTTGTGTGCCCAGTGCAAGGCGAGCGTGGTTTTGCCGATGCCGCCAAGACCTTCGATCATCACGATCAGCATGCCACCCGGTGCGCGGCCGGCGAGCATCGTATCCAACTGGCCGATTTCGTAATTCCGGCCGGCAAAATCCGCCACCGCGGCCGGCAGCTGAGCGGGTCGCTGGAAGGTGTCACGGCGCGTGGTTGCCTTGGTGGATCGGGGAACACCAGTTCCCGAACCGGTACTGGGAGCTGCGATGAGCATGCGCAGCAGGCTGCCGTCGGCGCCCAGCGCCTGATCACAGCCGCGCGCCAACTGGACGGTGGGTGGCTTGTCGCCGTTCTCGACCTTGCTCAGGTATCCCTTGCTGTAATGCACACGGGTGGAAAGGTCGGCGAGCGAAAGACCGTGCTCGGTGCGGAGGGTACGCAGACGTTCCCCGAATGCTCGGGAAGAAACGCCGGTTTTGCCGGCGGCCCGCGACTCTTCCACCCCGACGCGGCCTCCTTTTGACTTTCAGAACGACGGCTCACGTTACCCAGGCGCCAGCCGAACCGAAGGGTCCAAACAGAGCAACGGCGACTGTGAAAAGCGCACCTACCTGCGTATATGTATTCGGCCGGTCGCACAGTGCTACCACCAGTCGGACGAACCGGGCACGCCGCGCGACGCATGCCCGTTTCCCTGTTTCCCATTCCGGCACGGGAGACGGGCAACGCCTCGACGCGCGGATACCCGGCGCCAAGGCTCGAAACCATCGATTGACGACATCGATGGACCTGGGCCCGGGAGGGATCCGACATGCCGCAACGCGGTGTTCAGACAGCAGACCCATACGCAGCCGTAACGGACACCGACGGCGGCTACACCGTGGAGCAGTTGTCGAGGAAGGTCGGCATGTCGCCGCGCAACATCCGAGCCCACCAGGCCCGGAAGCTGCTGCCGCCGCCGGTCCGGCGCGGCAGGGTGGCGTACTACGACGAGTCACACGTCCGCAGGTTGGAGACGATCAAGGGCCTCCAGCGCCAGGGCTTCAACCTGGTGTCGATCGAGGCGATGCTGGGCACTCATCGCAGCGAGCGTGGCGGCGCGACGCTGGAAATGCTGATCGGCAGGGTGGAGACCGATCACCCGGCGCTGCTCTACGCACTGACCAGGCACGGCGTGGTCGGCCGGACGGATGACGGCGTCGTCCGGGTCGTTCGGCCGCGGGCGCTGCTGTCCGCACTGGAGCTGCACCGGATCGGCCTGCCGCCGATCGCGGCGCTGCGGCTGCTGTCCGAACTGCTGGACAGCACCCAGTCGGCCACCCAGCACCTGGTCGAGGCGGCCGGCACGCGGCTGCTCGCGTTGCGGCCGGGCACCCAGGACGGCACCCGCAGGTCGGTGGACGCGCTGGACGCCGACGCCGCCGCGCTGAGCCAGGGGCTGGTGAACGTGCTTGCCGAGGTGTTGCGGATCGCCGTGGAGAACCGGGCCCGCACGGCCCTGCCCCAGCTGCTGTCGGATGCCGATGACGATCAGCTTGGCGACATCACCGGATCTCGGTAGCCCTGGCGGCCGGATCGTCGGGCGCGGCGATCCGGCCGATCACACCTTCGATGCCACGCAGCGTGAGCACCAGATGCTGATCCAGGGCGGCCGGCAGGTGTCCGGTGACGAGCAGATCCGACGTGCGGATCGACTCGGCCGTGGCCGGGCCGTCCACCACGATCCAGTCCCGGCCGGCCAGCAGTGCTGGCTCGGCCCCGCCGAAGACGGCAGCGTCCTCGTCGTTGCGGCGGGCATGCCCGCCGGCCACCCGCAGCCAGCTGACACCACCGTCGCTGGTCACCGCGGCACCGGCCTCCAGCGACACGATCTGACCGGACTCGACCGCCATCGCGTGCGGGGGCGGGGCGCCGGAACGTAGTGCCTCGGCCAGCGTGAACAACGCGGCATCCAAGCCCCTGGCCAGCGCGGCGACCAGCACCGACACCGCCCTGGGCGCCGGCACCAGCAGATCGGGTGGTTCGGCCAGGTCGCCGACCCCGCCGTAGCCGATCCCACGCAGCCGTTCCGTGTTCAGCGGCAGGATCACCGTGCCGGGCAGCGGGGCGAGCGCCAACTGCCACGCGCCGAGCACCGTCGAGCTGGGGACCACGGTGCCCTGGCCGAACGTGCCAAGGAAATGGCCCCGACCATGCGGTTCGGGGCCGATCCTGCGCGGTACGGCGAACAGATCCGCCCTACCGTGCGCGACGAGATACGCGAGCCTGCGGCCGTCCAGCACGGTCCGCTGGTCGACGGCGGCCGGATCAGGCCCCGTCGTGGGGTCGACGAGCCCGGTCAGCAGCGCGGCATCGTCAGCGCGTCGGAACGCCGGCGGCACCTGCATGGGCGTAGCTCCCTCCCCGTTCGACCAGCCGCGGGGTATACGGCTCCCGGGTAGGTCATGGTCTAGGCCCTGCCTGGTTCCCCGTCCAGTGCCAGAAGTTGGACATCGTCTCGCCATGACCAGCCGCCACCTGCGACAACATCGTCTCGGTCACGCAGGGGGCACGGGAAGCGATGGCACGACACCCAGCCGCCGTACGAACATCCGGATATCGACTTTGCCAGTCGGCCGTCCGCCTGTCAGCGTGCACACATGCACCTTCCGACGATGACCGATGTCCTCCGTGCCCGCAAGCTGCTGGCCCCGCACCTGCCGCCGACGCCGATGTGGTCCTACCCGACGTTGAACGCCACCACCGGGGCGACCACGTTCGTCAAGCACGAACACACCCAGCCGACCGGGGCGTTCAAGGTCCGGGGTGGCATCACGCTGCTCAGCTCGATGACCGCCGATGAGCGCGCGGCCGGCGTGCTCGGCTACTCGACCGGCAACCACGCGCAGTCACTGGCGTACGCGGCCGCGTTGTTCGACGCGCCGTGCACGATCGTCATGCCGAAGGGCTCCAACCCGCTCAAGATGGCCGCGGTGCGTGGCTGGGGTGCCGACCTGGTCGAGTTCGGTGCCGAGTTCGACGAGGCACGGGAGCACGCCGAGGACCTGGCCAAGCAGAGCGGCGCCCGGTTGGTCAGCTCAGGGGACGAGCCGGAACTGATCGCCGGGGTGGCCACCGCCTACCTGGAGATCTTCGAGCGGCAGCCGGACCTGGACGTGGTGTTCGTGCCGATCGGCGGTGGCAGCGGCGGCTCGGGTGCCTGTCTGGTCGCGGCGGCGGTGGCGCCGAACTGCCAGATCATCGGCGTGCAGTCGGCACTGGCACCGGCCGCGCACGACTCGTGGGCGGCCGGGCAGCTGGTGCGCAGGCCCAACAAGACGAAGGCCGAGGGCCTGTCCACCGGCTCCGGCTTCGAGCTGCCGCAACAGATCCTGCGCGAACGGCTGACCGACTTCATGCTGGTCGCCGACGAGGACATCCAGCACGCACAGCGGGTGCTGATGCGGGACGCGCACACGCTCGTCGAGGCGGCCGGTGCGGCCGCGCTGGCCGGGCTGCTGGCCAGTGGCGACCGGTTCGCGGGCCGGCAGGTGGCCGTCATGTGCAGCGGTGGCAACGCGAGCGAGGCCGAACTGCGGGCCACGCTGAGCTGAGACTTGTGGGTCAGGTGTGCAGAGGCTCGGTGGCGTAGTAGGTCTCGCACACCCGGCCGGGTGCCAGATCGGTGTCCACCTCCAGCAGGCTGCGACCGTCCGTGGCGGGCAGCAGCGCCGGGCTGAAGTTCTTGCAGCCGGTGTTGTTCACGCCCGTCACGGCGATCGGCGCCGGGATCACGTGCCAGGGACCGTTGCCCAGGTTGCTGTTGGCCAGCACGGCCCGCCCGTTCTCCGGTGCGATGGAGCCATCGGCGTTCACCACCATCTCGGCGATCAGCAGGATGGTGCCGTCGCGGCCCGGCCCCGGGCTCCACACCGGGAACGGCGTGTGCCGGATGTACTTGCCGTCCGTGGTGCGCACGGACACGCCGAGATTCGCCGGGTTGCCGTAGTTCCAGCCGTCCGTGGAGCGCCGCGAGTACACGCCGCACAGGTGCACCAGGTCGTTGTTGCACACCTCGTAGGTCATGAAATAGGTGTGGTCGGGCAGGATGATCACGTTGGCCATGCCCGGCCGGACGCTCCATTTGGCGCTCACCACGGTCTCCCGGTAGCCCGTCCAGTGCACCCCGTCCGATGACCGGACCTGGACCAGCTTCTGGTCGTGGTGCACCTTGTCGGTCTCGTCCGAGTAGAACGCCACCAGTTGGCCGTTCCTGGCCACCGACAGGCTCGGTTCCCAGGTGTTGTAGTGGTTCTTGGCCACCGCGACGTCGGACACGAACCGCCAGCTCAACCCGTCGTCGTTGCTCGCCCACAGCCGCTGCCTGCTGGTCCGCTTCGCGGTCGGCCGACCGGAACCGGTGCTGGCCACCCACAACACCGTGCCGGCCGGCAGCGAACCGACGGCGGATGGCAGTTGGAACAGCGTTGCGCAGCAGACCGAACCACCCGCCGCTGCCGTGGGATCGCGGATCGTGGCGACCTGCTGGAAGGTCTGGCCGCCGTTGACGCCGGCCTCGATGATGCCGACGCCGTCCCGGCCGATGTTGGTGGTCAGGCTGGCCAGCAGCATGCCGTTGGCCAGCCGGATCACCCGTGGGTAGAAGCTGCCGTGGGCGTAGAGCACCTGGCGCGCCGGCTGCGCCGCGGCGGGCCACGCGGCCGCGGCCAGGCACAGGATCGTGGCACACAGGACAGCAACCAACCGCCGCATCAGACCCCCTGGTCACACCCGGTAGTCACACGATCACGGCGACGCTAGCGCCGGGCGCCCGGCACGACAACTCGACGGCCCACCCGGGACCGGTGTGGCGGCGATCACGGGTGACACTGGATGTTGTGGCACGAGTCCGGGACCTGACCCCGTACGTCGAGCTCGACCGTCAGGAGTGGCGTGAGCTGCGGGAAACGACGCCGCTCCCGCTGACCGACGCCGAGCTGGAACGGCTGCGCGGTCTTGGCGAGCCGACCTCGCTGGAAGAGGTCGCCGACATCTACTGGCCGCTGTCCCGGCTGGTGAATCTCCAGGTCGCGGCCAGACAGCGACTGCACGCCGCCACCACGACGTTCCTCGGCGAACGTGGTGAGCGGGTGCCGTTCGTGATCGGCATCGCGGGCAGTGTCGCGGTCGGCAAGTCCACGACCGCCCGGGTGCTGCGCACGCTGCTGTCCCGGTGGCCCAACCATCCCGGCGTGGACCTGATCACCACGGACGGGTTCCTGTGGCCCGGCGCCGAACTGGAACGCCGGGGCCTGATGGCGCGCAAGGGCTTCCCGGAAAGCTACGACCGCAGATCGCTGGTGCGCTTCGTGGCCGAGGTGAAGGCCGGCTACCCGGAGGTGCACGCGCCGGTCTACTCACACCTCAGCTACGACATCGTGCCCGGCGCCAAGGAGACCGTGCGCAAGCCGGACATCCTGATCATCGAAGGCCTGAACGTGTTGCAGGCCGGTCCCCGGCTGATGGTGTCCGACCTGTTCGACTTCTCCATCTACGTGGACGCCCACATCGACGACATCCGCCGCTGGTACGTGTCGCGCTTCCTGACCCTGCGGGGCACCGCGTTCGCCGACCCGGCCTCGTACTTCCACCGGTACGCGGCGCTGGACGACGAACAGGCGGTGACGCGGGCGAACGAGCTGTGGAGCGAGATCAACGAGCCGAACCTGGTGCAGAACATCGTGCCCACCAGGGCCAGGGCCGATCTCGTCCTGCAGAAGGGCCCTGACCACGCGATCAACCGGTTGCGGTTGCGCAAGATCTAGCGGGTGGCCAGCCTGAGCAGCGCCCACAGCTGGGCGATGGCGTCCTGGTTGCCGTCCATGTCCACGGCGCGATCCGGCCGCCTGCCCCACAGCCACAGGTAGATCTCCATCGGCGAGCCGGAGACCGTGGCGTCGACCGTGACGGCACCGTCGTTCGGGTCGCCCGGCCGATGGGTGCTGGTGTGCTCGATGCCCGCCCTGGTCAGCCACTCCAGTTCAGCGGCCTGGACGGCCACCACCTGATCCCTGGTACCGGACACGCCGAGCACGTCGAGCCGGTGGCCGAACCACAGCGTCAGCACCTCGTCGATGCCATCCAGCGCGATGTCGTCGGGCACCTCGTCCGGGATCATGCCGGCCGCGCCCTGCACGTCATAGCGGTGCACGGTCGTCTCGTGGGCCAGCCTGCGGCGCCAGAACCCGTAGTGCTGCTCCTCCTGCCACCACGTCGGGCACGGCTCGTCCGGCTGGTGGGCGGCGAGTTCGGCCAGGATCGGGGCGGCGCCGGAGCGGATGTAGTCGGCCAGTTCCTGGCCCGCTGCCGGCTCCCGCTGCCAGTTGCCCGGCCGCCGGCCGTCGCGCAGCCACTGCCAGATCATCCGGTACTGGCTGCCGACGTGCCGTGCCGCTTCGCCGAGCGTGAGGCCAGGGCAGCCGGGGATCACCGACTCCACCCTGGCCCCACGCACCGAAACGGCCAACACCTCGGATTCGGCGCCCAGCACCTGCCACAGCCGGTCGTAGTCGACCAGGGTCCTCGCGGTCACGGACGGTCCTGCCCGGGCGCGTTGGTCTGCGCGGCGGCAACGGCACCGGCCACCAGGTCGGCGAACTGGGCGGCCTGGCGGACCAGGTCGTCGGCGGTGCGCTGGGTGACGTGCCTGGTCACGCCGGCCAGGATCGCCGCCCTGGTCGAGGAACAGGACGCGAAGAACGCGGCCCACTCGGCCAGTTCCGGTGCCAGCCGGGTGAGCAGCACCCAGGCGCTGGTCGGGCGGGCCCGGCCACGGTGTGGGCGACCGCGCAGCGCGAGCATGGCGGCGGCGGCACGCAGCGCGGCCAGGTAGGCGATGGCGAAGCGCTGCGCGGCGTCGGATTCGTGCTGCGCCTCGACGACCCCGGCACGGGCCTGGCGGACCAGGGCCAGTGCGGAACCAACGTTGGCGTAGGCCACTGGCGCTGGGTCGCGCCGGTCAAGCGGGAAGTCGATCAGAGCGGACATCGGCTGCCTCCTGGTGGCGTCGGAAACGTCGGCTTGGCGACGAGTCCGCCGAGGGGAAGCCGGCGGAACCCGGTGGCGAGGCGCTTCCCCCGCCCCACCACCGAGCACTCGCTCCGAACACGTGTCGAACACATGTTCGAACAGTACGAGAATAACCTGGAACCCCGACACGCTCAACACTCCTGCCCGGCGGGCTGAAAAGGGTCGCGGGCCGTGATGAGATGGGGCTTGACCACGCAACGAGGAGTAGTGATGAGCGAGCGCGAACATCCCAGCGTCCGGAAGGTCGTCGCCGGGCTGGCCGAGGCGGGCTTCCCCGATTCGGCGACCGGGGTGCGGATCCTCGCCGACGCGGTGCGCACGGCAGCGCTGGCCGCGGCCGCGCTGGGCACCGAGGTGGGGGCGATCGCCAACCGCCTGGTCTTCCGCGCGGTCCGGGGCACCGAGGTGACACCACTGCTGGTGATGACCTCCGGGGCGCACCGGGCGGACCAGGCCGTGCTGGCCGAGTTGGCCGGCGTGGACCGGGTGGAACGCGCCGACGCCGAGTTCGTCCGTACCCACACCGGCCAGGCCATCGGCGGTGTGGCCCCGATCGGGCACCCGGCACCGATCCGGACCCTGGTGGACACGGCGCTGGCCGGCTACCCCGAGGTGTGGGCTGCCGCGGGGCACCCGAAATCGGTCTTTCCGATCACGTTCACCGGTCTGGTCGTGCTGACGGCGGGCACCCCCGCGAACGTCTCGGGCCAGGAGGATGATCAGTAGCCGTGGCAACGGCCGTACCCCTCCCCCAGAACAGGTTCGTCGAACTGAGCGTGGACGAGTTGCGCGCCCGGCTGGCCGAAGCCCTGGACATCTACGTGACCGCGATGCGGTACCCCCTGGGCACGGCCGAACAGCGGGCGCCGATGTGGTTGGCGCACATGCTGCGCCAGGACTGGCGGTGTGTCGCGGCGGTGGACGGCGACGGCGCGCTGATCGGGGTGAGCTACGGCTATCGCGGTGCGGCCGGCCAGTGGTGGCACGAACAGGTGCGGCGCGGACTGCTCACGTCATCGGGCACGGCGGCGGTCAACGCGTGGATGGCCGACTACTTCGAGCTGACCGAGCTGCACGTGCGGCCGGCAGCGCAGGGCCGAGGTATCGGCGAAGGCCTGTTGCGGCATCTGTTGTCCGGCGTGCGCGCAGAGACCACGCTGCTGTCCACACCGGAGGGCACGTCCAGGGCGTGGCGGCTGTACCGCAGAGTGGGCTTCCAGGACGTGCTGCGGGACTACCTGTTCGCAGGCGACCCGAGGCCGTTCGCGGTACTGGGCCACCGGCTGCCGTTGGACCAGCCGGTGGCCCAGCGGTCGGCCACGTAGTGATCTAGGCGGACGCCTGTCGAAGCAGTTCCACGACCCGCTCCATCCCGTACCGTGTCTCCAACTTGTCGAGGATCGCGGAAACGGTCAGCGGACCGCCACGCCGTCCTGATCGATCGACAATCGCGTCGACGGCGCCCAGCGCACGCGTCGGACTCAACGCGACAGTATTGAATGCGAACTCGTGCGGCTCCAGTACCTCGATGTGACCCGGCACTTTGCCACAAGGGAAATCCTTGACATTGTGGGTGACGATCACGCCGGCATTGGCCACGAACGCGGCTGCCACGACATGCTCATCATTCGGATCAGGCAGCCCATAAGTACCTTCGAGCGGCTCCCAGCCCGACACCAGCGCATCAGTAAACGCCCCGGCCATCACATCGATCAGACGCCGAGCACGGCCTCTGGCTGCGTCTTCGGTCTCACCTCGGGAGATCAGCTTGGCCGCCTCCTCGTACTCCAACTCCTCAAGAATCACAGAGCTCCACACCGGCCGGTACATACCCTCCACGGCAAGTGACAACAAAAAATCGCGTTGCAGGCTCGGCCATAGGACACAGGTATCCAGGAGCGCCGTGAACATCGGGCAATCTTGTCAGGCGTCGGATGACGGCCGACGACGACCCGCCACCGCGCGGCGCGACTCTCGAAGACGACCCAATACCACATTGAGGTCTTCATCGCCGTCCGGATCAATCGCGGTCGCGTCCAGAGCGGCATATTGGTCAGCACGACGACGCGATCGATATTCCAACAAATCCCGAAGCAGGATCTTCCGATGGCTGCCAATGCGTTCGAACGGGATCAAGCCACCATCGAGCAACTTGATCACCGTGGGGCGGCTGACGCCCAAAAGTTCAGCGGCCTGCTGTGTCGTCAGCGTCGTCGCCTGCGGTGCGACAGTCACCGCCAGCCCTTGCTGGAGCGCCCTGACCACTTGCCGGAGCATCTGACAGATCTCGACCGGAAGTTCCACACGATCGCCCGGCTCGGCGCCACTCAGGAAGTATCGGGGCTCTGGTCGTTCGCGGCCAGCCTCCTCATGTGCCCGCAGAAAGTCATGGACCTCCGCTACCGGTGCCCCATCCGTCGGCAGGTAGGTCACCTGGTTCGCGACAGCTGCGTTCATCACGCCCCCTTTCATGGCGGTCAAAACGTAGCACGCTTCGTTTCTTGCGACTAGCGCTACGGAGCGGTCTACAACGCGGCCAGGCGTTCGCTGAGGGTGTCCAGGCCCATGGAGCCCATTTCCAGGGCCTGCTTGTGGAACCTCGCCAGGTCGAAGTGCTCCGGGTCGCGCTGCTTGGCGTTGTCGCGGGCGGCCAGCCACACTCGTTCGCCCAGCTTGTACGCGGGAGCCTGCCCCGGCCAGCCCAGGTACCTGTCGATCTCGTCGGGCAGCAGGCCGGGGTCGGTCAGGGTGCGGGTGGTCATGAACTCCAGCCCGAGGTCCGGGGTCCACCGCTCACCCTCGTGGAAACCGGTGCCCTTGGGTATCTCCAGCTCCAGGTGCATACCGATGTCGATGATCACCCGGCCGGCGCGGAACAGGTGGGCGTCCAGCATGCCCATCAGGTCGCCGTCGTCGGACAGGAAGCCGAGCTCACGCATCAACCGCTCCGCGTACAGCGCCCACCCTTCGCTGTGCCCGGATGTGCCGGCCATCAGCCGCTGGAACCGGTTGAGCGTGTCGGCCTGGTACACGGCGGTGGCGATCTGCAGGTGATGGCCCGGCACACCCTCGTGGTACACGGTGCTGACCTCACGCCAGGTACTGAACTCCTCCTGGCCGGGGAAGAGTGACCACCACATCCGGCCGGGTCGGGTGAAGTCGATGGTGGGGCCGGTGTAGTAGGCGCCCGCGCCACCACCGGGCGGCGCGATGCGGCACTCCAGGTTCATCAACGCGTCGGGGATCTCGAAATGGGTGCCCCGGAGGGCGGCCAGCGCCGCGTCGGACAGTTTCTGCATCCACCGCTGCAAGGCGTCCGAACCGGCCAGCTGGTACCTCGGGTCGGCGTCCAGTTCGGCGGCCGCCTCGGCGAGTGTGGCGCCCGGCTTGATCCGGGCCGCGACCTGCTTCATCTCGTTCTCGATGCGGAAGAACTCGTCCCAGCCCCAGTGGTACAGCTCGTCCAGATCCACTGTGGCACCGTTGAACTGCCGCAGCCACAGCCCGTACACGTCCGCGCCGACGGCGTCCTTGTGCGGCGCCCTCGGCGCGAGTTCCGTGCGCAGGAAGTCGCCGAGATCGCCGTAGGCGGTGGCCGCGGCGACCGCACCCGTCTCCAGTTCGGTGCGCAGCGCGTCGGTCATGCCCGGCACGTCCCGAGCGCCCTCGATCAGCGTCGCGAAGAAGGACGGTGCACCGGCCGCACCGGACCAGATCGCACACTGCTCCGCTGTCTTCGTGACCTGGCGCAGCGCTGCGACGTGACCGTGGTCGGCGCCGTAGGCGTACGCGGCCCGCATGCTGGCCATCGCGTCCGGGACCTTGGCCAGCCGGGCCGCGATCACCGCCCAGTCGTCCGCGGTTTCGTTGGCCATCAGGTCGAACACCATCCTGGTGTCCTGCGGTCCGCTGGCGATCACGTTCAGCTCGGCCACCAGCAGGCCCGCCTCGTGCAGGTCCAGTTCCGCGGTCGCCCGCTCGGCGAACACGGCCTGCGCGACCCGGTCCGAGTCGTCGACGGGTGTCTCGGCGTTGATCTCGCGCAGTGCCGCCGCGCTCGCGTCGGCCCTCGCCTGCACGGCATCGGGCGAATAGTCGGTCAACTGGTCGTCGTACCCGGCGATGCCGCCCAGGGTCGCCATGATCGGGTGGCGGCGCGCGTGGTCGTCAAGAAAGCGGTCACTGATCTCGTGGATCCTGGACTTCGGAGACATGCCAGCACGCTACCGTGACCTCGACAGGCCGCGACCGGATATGTGGTGACGCGGCCCCCGGCTGGCAGGATGACCGCGTGTCCAAGGGAAGTCCGCGTCGACGCGGACCACGAGCGCTCGCCATGACGGTCGGCCTGCTGGCCGTCGGACTGCTGGCCAGCGGTTGCGTGCGGGTGCACGCGGCGCTGGTCGTGTCCACGTCGGACCTGGTGTCCGGCAGCGTCCTGGTCGCCGCGCTGCCCACCGCGGAGAGCAGCGAGGGACCACAGCTGGAGATCCCGACCGAGATGGCGAGCCGGGTGACCACGAAGGCCTATTCGGCGGACGGCTACGTGGGCAACACCGTGACGTTCAACAATCTCGACTTCGACGAGGTCACCGCGCTGGCCGCGTCGATCAGCAACGAGAACGCGACCTACCACATCGCGTTCCAGCGGGCGGGCGATCTGGTCACGATGGACGGCTCGGTGGACCTCAGTCAGCTGCCGCCCAGCGGCGTGGACGTCCAGCTCAAGGTCAACTTCCCCGGTCCGGTCACCCGGTCGAACGGCTCGCAGGACGACGAGACGGTCAGCTGGGTCATGAAGCCGGGCGGGGTGACGTCGTTCAGCGCCACCGACCAGTACGCGCTGGGCAACAGCCGCGGCTGGCGGTTCTGGGCGCTGTCGCTGGGTGGCGGCACCGCGATCATCTCGGTGTTCATCCTGGGCCTGGCCCTGCTGGCCAGGCGGCGCAACCTGAAGAAGGAACGCGCCTACCTGGCCGCCGCGCCGGTCTGACGACTACGCCGACCGCACCGGCACCAGACCGAGCCGGTGCACCACCTCGGTGGTCGCCTGCGCCCGGTTGAACGTGTAGAAGTGCAGGTCCGGCACGCCCTCGTCGAGCAGCCGCTGCCCAAGCTCGGCGGCCACGTCGATGCCTTCGGCACGGAACGCCTTGGCGTCGCCGGCCAGCGGTGCCAACCGATCCAGCAGTGCCTTCGGCGCGCTCGAACCGGACAGCTCGATGGTCTTGGCCAACGTGCGCGGTGTGGTCAGCGGCATCAGACCGGGCAACAGGATCGTGTCGCACCCGGCAGCCGCGACCCGGTCGCGCAACCGCAGGAAGTCGTCGGCCTCGTGGAACAGCTGGGCGATCGCGAAGTCGGCGCCGGCACGCAGCTTGCGCACCAGGTACCGGGTGTCGGTGTCCAGATCGGCCGACCTGGGGTGGCCGTACGGGAACGCCGCCACGCCGACACAGAAGTCGCCGAGTTCGCGGACCAGCCGGACCAGTTCCTCGGCGTAGGTCAGCCCGTCCTCGCGCGGCTCCCAGTCACCGTTCGGGTCGCCGGGCGGGTCGCCGCGCACCGCGAGGATGTTGCGGACGCCGATCGCCGCGTACCAGCCGATCACGTTGCGCAACTCGGCCACCGAGTGGTCGACCGCCGTCAGGTGCGCCATCGGGACCAGCGTGGTCTCCCGCGCCACCCTGCCGGTGGTGCGCACCGTGCGGTCCCGCGTCGAGCCGCCCGCGCCGTAGGTCACCGACACGAAGGCCGGGTCGAGGGGTTCCAGCTTGCGGGCGGACCGCCACAGGACCTGTTCCTCGGCCTCGTCCCTGGGTGGGCAGAACTCCACCGAGAACACGGGGCGCCCTGAGCCCAGCCGCTGCACAACCGTCGTCACGGACCCAGGGTAGTGACATGCCCGTTGTCCGAAAAACGGCATCCACGGAGTGGAACCGGGACACTGAGCCACGCCCGTGACCGAGTTGTGAACCAGCCAGGGCACACTGGATTCGTCACCTGTGCATTGCACAGTCGGGAGTGGGGATGAATCGGGCGAGCGTGCGCGACGGCGGGCCGGAACGCCTGCCGCGGCCGACCACGCCCCCGAAAGTGCGACGGCTGCTGGCCCTGCTGCCGCTGCTCGTGCTCGCATGCGCGTCGTGTGCCGATCCACTCGGCGGTCAGGCGGCGGCCCGGCCGGTGCCCGTGCTGTCGGCGAGCCAGACCGTGGTCCAGTCGATCGGCGACCTGGCCGAGGCCGGTGTCCTGCACTACCGGGGTGCCCTGACCAACCCGAACGGCAAGCAGATCGCGCTCGACGTCAGCGTCACCGCGACCGGCGAGGCGGGCGGCACGCTCACGGTCGGCGGCCAGCAGGGCTCGATGGTCGTGGTGGACGGTGTCCTCTACGTGGACGCCCCCGCCCAGTTCTGGTCACTGCTGTCCGGCGACCCGGGCAGCGAGGCCGACGCGGTGGGCAGCAGATGGGTGAAGGTGCCGTCGGTGACGGTCGGCATCGACATCGGGGTCTCGCTGCGACCCAACGCGTTCGCCGAGTTCCTGTCCGAGCAGGTGGACGGCACCATCGACGATCCGCTCACCGACCAGCCGACGACCGCGGTGCACGGCGTCAAGGCGCTGCACATCGACGTCGGCAACAGCACCATCGACATCGCGACCACCGGCACACACGGCGTGCTGCACGTCGCCGTGCCGGCCGGTCTCGGCAGAGCACAGCAGGTGTCACTGGACGTCGCCGACGTGTCCGGCAGCGAGGCCGGCATCTACCAGGACCTCAACCAGCAGGCCAAACAGCTGGGCACGGCCGTCGACACGTCGGTGGACATCGAACAGGGCGGCCAGAGTTGGGGCAACTGCACGGCCGCGGCGTGCTCGGTGGTGGTCACGTTCACGAACGCCAGTCTGGTGGCCACCAAGGTCGTGGTGTCCGGCAAGTGGACCGGGGACGGCCAGCCGACCGGCACGTGCCGGGCCGTTGTCGGGCCGGTTGCCGCCGGCAAACCGGCGACCGCGGCGTGCACGAACAGCTCACCACAGTGGACGTCGTTCTTCGACCGTGCACACGCGACACCCGGCCAGCATCCGTACGAAGTGGACTGGACGGCGGAAGCCCTTGCCGCACCACTGAATCTGGCCAGGCTGGCCGGCGAGGCGGCAGCCGCGGCCAAGCCGGCCACCGCCGATCCCGCTCGGACCACCGGGCACGCCTACGTGTACGTGATCAACTACCAGGACAGCACCGGCCACGCCAGGGTGTGGAAGTACGGCGTGAACAACACGACCGCGTGGCGTTCCACGGCGGACAGCCAGTTGACCGCGTGCCGCTCGGTCAGCCGCACGTCCTGCACGGCGGCTCTGGTCACGGCGGCACCGGACCGGCCGTCCGCCGACGCGCTCGTCACCGCGCTGGTGACCAGGTCGAAGACGTGTCCACCCGGCCAGTGGGTGGACTGCGCGCCGTCAGCCACCGGGTGAGCGCGTCAGCGCTTCGTAGGCCGCGACGAACCGCTCGATCACCTCGTCGGCACCCCGCCGGTCGCCGGTGGCCAGCAGATCCAGCAGCAGCCCCCTGGTCAGGGCCAGCCCGAACCGGGCGTCGGCCCGCACCACCTCGGGTGGGCCGCCGCCGGCCGGCGCAGAACCGGTGAGCGCGCCGAGCCAGGACTCCACGATGCCGTCCAGGAAGTGCGTGGTGCCCTCCCGGCCCTGCAGCGCCTGCCCGTACAGCTCGAAGAACAGCCGCTCGGCCGGCCACAGCGCCGGGTCGGACACCCGCTGCCAGAACCGGCGGATCAGGTCGACGACACCGAGTTCCGGGTCGGCGGCCACCTCCCGTTCCAGGTCGGCGAGCGCGGCCAGTTGCCGGCGCTCCATTTCCCGGACCACCTCGACCAGCAGGCCCTCCTTGGAGCCGAAGTGGTAGATCAGCATCCGGTGGCTGGTGCCGATCGCCGACGCGAGGGCACGCAGGCTGCCGTCACCGAGGCCGCGTTCGGTCAGTTCGTCGATGACCGCGGCGAGCAGCTTGGCTTTCGGATCGGCTGGCACGTGTCCATCCTGCCGCACTCGATGTACCATCTGGTACATGGGGAAGCGGAAGATCGACGTGCGGGTCCGGGCCGACGCGAGCCCGGCCGCGCTCTACGCACTGTTGCGGGACGGTGCGTCCTGGCCGGTGTGGTCGCCGATCGGCTCGTTCGAGCTGCGTCGGCACGGCGCTGACGAGCCGGAGGGCCTCGGCGCGATCCGCGTGTTCCGGACCGGCCGGGTGGTCAGCGTCGAGCGCATCGCCGAACTCGTCCCGGACCGGCGGTTCAGCTACGAGCTGGAGCACGGCCTGCCGATCAAGAACTACCGGGCCGATGTCGACCTGGACACGGACGGTGACGGAACCGTCATCCACTGGCACTCGACATTCGACGGCAAGGCGCCCGGCATCGGCTTGTTCTACCAGTTCTTCCTGGGCATCTTCATCAAGCGCTGCGCCAGGGGCCTGGCCAGCTACGTGGTCACCGAACGGTCACAACCTGGTCGCTAGTCGAGGTCGGCGGCGGCCACTCTCCGCGCTGTGATTGGATTCGGCGCGATGACCTTCGCCCCCACACCCTCGGTGTTGCCTGTCGGGACGGAACCCGAATACCTGCCCGTACCGGTGCGAACCATCGCCACGGGCATGCTCGGGGCCGTTCTCATGGCCGGCGGAGGCATCGGCGCTGCCGCGGTCGGCGATCCCAACCCGATCCTGGACGGCACGGCGTTCACCTGGCTCGGCTTCGGACATGGCAAGCAGATGTCCGTGGCCGTGGTGTACGTCGGCATCGCGCTGATCATCTGGTCCTGGGTCCGGTTGGGCCGGGACGTGCGGGCCGGCATCGTGGACCGCAGGGGCATGCTGATCGCGATCGGCGCCTGGATGCTGCCGCTGCTGGTCGCTCCCCCGCTGTACAGCCGCGACATGTTCACGTACCTGGCGCAGGGTGATCTCGCGCTGCACGGGTTCAACCCGTACCAGTACGGCGTCTCGGTGC
Organism: Pseudonocardiaceae bacterium; assembly: GCA_036279295.1. Lineage (GTDB taxonomy): Bacteria > Actinomycetota > Actinomycetes > Mycobacteriales > Pseudonocardiaceae > DATEPR01. Next base: position 30,998 of record DASUJK010000061.1, read on the forward strand.
TGAACGACCATCTGTCCGCCAACGTCGACCCCACCTGGCAGGACACGCCGACGCCGTACGGCCCGCTGTTCGTCCTGATCGCCAAGTCCGTCGTGCTGGTCACCGGGCAGAGCACCATCGTCGGCGTGCTGGCCATGCGGGCCACCCTGTGCACCGGAATGCTCATGCTGTGCTGGGCGCTGCCCCGGCTGGCCCAGCGGCTGGGCGGCTCACCGACACTGGCGTTGTGGCTGGTCGCGGCCAACCCGCTGGTACTGGCGTACCTGGTCGGCGGCGGCCACAACGACGTGCTGATGATCGGCCTGCTCGCGGTCGGCACCGTGCTGGTGCTGGACGGCCGCTATCGCAGGGGATTCCTGCTGGTCACGCTCGCGTTCGCGATCAAGGCGACGGCCGGCATGCTGCTGCCGTTCCTGGTGCTGATCTGGGCCTCCAGGATGACCGGCCGACCATGGCGCGCGCGGCTGGGTCGGGCCACCGTGCTGAGCCTGGCCGTCTTCCTGCCCACGTTCGCTGCCTGCACGTTCCTGGCCGGTGTGAACCTCGGGTGGCTGCCGGCGCTGAGCACGTCCTACCTGGTGATCGAGTGGCTGTCCCTGCCCACCGCGGCCGGCCAGCTGATCTACATCGTCTCCAGCGCGTTCAGCAGCCCGAACCTGGGCAGCATCCTCACGGTGACCCGCACGGTCGGCTGGCTGGTGCTGCTCGTGCTGGTGTTCCGGCAGTGGTGGCTGGCCAGGCACGGTGAACCCGCCGCCATCATGCGCCGGGCCGCCATCGCACTGCTGCTGGTCATCGTGCTCTCGCCGGCCACACTGCCGTGGTACTTCAGCTGGGCGCTGGTGGCCGCCGCCGGCCTGGCCTGGAGCAGGCGCGCGCTGGTGGTCAGCGTGTTCTTCGCGGTGTGGATCGCGTTGATGTGGTTCCCGGACGGCACGTTCGGGCTCTACGACGCCGCCTACCTGGCCACCGCCGCATTGGCCGCGGCGCTGGCCGCCGTGTCACTGGTCCGGCCGGACCCGTTGCGGCTGTCGCTGTCGTCCGAGTGGCTGGACCGGGACCTGCGGGCCAGCACCACCGAGACGGCGGCGAACATGAGCCCGACACCGGCCAGCCCGGCGCCGACCAAGTTCGGCGACGCGTAGCCGAATCCGGCCGCGATGACGACGCCACCCAGGTAGGCGCCCAGCGAGTTGGCCGTGTTGAACGCCGACTGCAGGGCCGCCGACACCAAGGTCGGCGCGTGCGGTGCCTGTTCCATGACACGCACCTGGAGCGGCGATGCCACGGTGAACCCGGTGACACCGAGCAGGAACAGGGCGATCGCGGCGGTGACCGGCGAGTGCGCCGCGAACAGGAAGACGACCAGCACAACGCCGAGCGCGACCATGCCGAGAATCAGCGTGCGGTTGTGGTCCCGGTCGCTGAACCGGCCACCGAGCACGTTGCCCACGGTCATGCCCAACCCGAACAGGGCCAGCAGCAACGTGACATCGGCGGGCCGGTAGCCGGCCAGGTCGGTCATCATCGGCGTCACGTAGCTGAACGACGCGAACACACCGCCGAAGCCGAACACGCACATGGCCAGCGACAGCCAGACCTGCGGGTTGGTGAACGCGGCGAACTCGGCCCGCAGCCGGCCACCGGCGGTACGGCTGTCCTGGCGCGGCACGGCGACCAGGATCGCGACCACGGACAGCACCCCGATGCCGGCCACCATCCAGAACGCGGACCGCCAGCCGAGATGCTGGCCGATCAGCGTCGCGGCCGGGACGCCGACGATATTGGCGATGGTCAGGCCGAGGAACATCCTGGAGATGGCCCGAGCCCGCCTGCTCCGGTCCACCAGCGACGCGGCGACCAGCGCGCCCGCGCCGAAGAACGCGCCGTGCGGCAGGCCGGCGAACACCCGGGCCGCGAACAGCAGGCCGTAGTTCGGTGCCAGCGCGGACAGCACGTTGCCCAGCACGAACCAGCCCATGAACAGCAGCAGCGTCGCCTTGCGCGGTATCCGCGTCGCGGCGACGGTGAGCAGCGGAGCGCCGATGACGACACCCAGCGCGTAACCGGAGATCAGCCCGCCAGCGGTCGGGATGGACACGCCGACATCGCTCGCCACATCGGGCAGCAGGCCCATGATCACGAACTCGTTGGTGCCCACGGCGAACGCGGCGAGAGCCAGGGCGAGCAGTGCGAACCGCATGGAACTCCCTCGGTGAGGACACACCGACGTGCTGGTCCACGGTGACAACTTGCCGGCTGGCTCAATACCTGATCGATCCCACACCAGGCAACGCGAGCGTGCCATGCCACCGTCCATCGCTGTGCGTGAGTTCACGCACAGCGGCGACAGCCGTCAGCGGTCCGCCGGGCAGCGGACGGTTTCGACCAACGCGGGCCTTCGCTCAGAAGGCCAGCGCCTGTGCCCTGCGTTTCACCTCCCGGCCGCGGTTGGTCCGCAGGGCCTCGATCGGGGAGCCGGGCAGTGTGTCGTCGACGGTGAACAGCCAGCGCAGCATCTCGTCATGCGAGAAGCCGGCATCCCGCAGCACGGTCAACGTGCCGGGCAGGCCCTTCACGACGCCTTCGCCATTGAGGAACAAGGCGGGCACGACCATGACCCCGTCCCTGCGGAAGGCCACCAGGTGACCATCCCGGACCATCTGCTGCACCCGGGTGACAGGCTGGCCGACCGACTGGGCCACCTCGGGCAATGTCAGTACCTCGTACGACCGGTCGAGGACGTCCTCGGCGGTGGGTATCGCACTCACGGGAGTCACCATGCCACAACACGGCCTCGGGCGCCCTGCGCCAGTCGAGGGATGTTTGCGTGACGGGCTCCGTACCATCGACAGACGTGGAAGCCAATGGCGTAGATGTGCACGGTGCGGTGCTGGAGGGCCGCTACCGGGTCGACACGCTGCTCGCCCGCGGCGGCATGTCCAGTGTTTACTCCGGCCTTGACCTGCGGTTGGACCGCCCGGTGGCGATCAAGGTGATGGAGTCCAAGTTCGCGCAGGACCGGTCGTTCATCGACCGATTCGAGCTGGAAGCACGCGCTGCGGCCCGGCTGCACCACCCGAACGTGGTCGCCGTGCACGACCAGGGGGTGGACGGCGACAACGTCTATCTCGTGATGGAACTCGTTGCCGGGGGTACCTTGCGTGACCTGCTCCGCGAGCAGGGTCCGCTGCCGGTACCGCTGGCGATCAGTGTCCTGGAGCCGGTGCTGTCCGCGCTGACCTCCGCGCACCGGGCCGGCCTGGTGCACCGGGACGTGAAGCCGGAGAACGTGCTGATCGGCCAGGGCGGCATCGTCAAGGTCGCCGACTTCGGCCTGGTCCGGGCCGTGGCCACGGCCGGTTTCACCAGCGACAGCACGATCCTCGGCACGGTCGCCTACCTGTCCCCCGAGCAGGTGGAGAGCGGTTCGGCGGACGCCCGCAGCGATGTCTACGCGGCCGGCATCATGTGCTACGAGATGCTCACCGGCAACCCGCCCTACCTCGGTGACACCCCGATCTCGGTGGCCTACCGGCACGTGAACGACGATGTGCCGCCGCCGAGCGAGTCGGCGTCCAACATCCCGGCCGCGCTGGACGACCTGGTACTGCGTGCCACCCGGCGTGACCCGGCGCTGCGGCCGTCGGACGCGGCGGCGTTCCTGGACGAACTGGTGCGCACCCGCAACTCGCTCGGCCTGCACCGCGTGCCGGTGCCGGTGCCGCCGCCCGCGCCGGCACCGGTTGTGTCGACCCCGTCGACCCCGGCCGGTCCGCCGGCGCCCGTTCGCGGGCGACACTGGGCCGAAGAGAGCTCGACGGCGCTGTCGCCCACGGTGCTGGCGCCCGTCCCGCGGTCGGACGAGTCGACGACGAAGGTGCAGCCGGGTGCGCTGGCCACCCAGTTCATCTCGGCGCCGCCACCCGTGGCCGACGACCCGCAGGGCAGCACCGTGCGCACCCCACCGGTGCGGCCGGGTCCGATCGGGCCACAGGGCACCAGGGCGCTGTCCCGGGCCGAGTACCAGGCCGCCCAGCAGCAGGCCGGTGTCGGCACCGTCGACCCGTACGCCAGGGGTGCCCAGCCGCGCCGTGAGCCGCCCAGGCAGCCCCGGCCGCCGAGATCGCCCTACGAATCGCAGCGGCAACGTGCCAGACGCACGATGCTGATCTGGGTCGCCGTCGTGCTGGTGCTGGCCGCGGTGCTCGGTGTGGCTGCCTGGTGGTTCGGCAGCGGCCGGTGGACGGCGGTCCCCAAGATCGGCGGACTGGACCCGACGACAGCCGAACACACACTGCAGAATGCCGACCTGAGCGGCGCCATCACACAGGCGCACGACAACACCGTGCCCGCCGGCCAGGTGATCAGCACAACGCCAGGGATCGGCCAGCGGGCACTGCGCGGTTCGACGATCACGGTGGTGATCTCCGAGGGCAAGCCGATCGTCCCGGACGTCACGCCGGGTGCGGCGCCGGATGTCGTCGAGCAGGCCGTGCGCAAGGCGGAGCTCTCCCCCCGCCTGGACCCCAACCAGAACGCCTACAACGGCACCGTGCCCAAAGGAGCCGTCGTCGGCCTGAATCCCGGGCCGGGCACCCAGCTCAACCTCGGCTCGCCGGTGGTCGTGATCGTGAGCAAGGGGCCACCGCCCAACCCAGTGCCCAACGTCGTCGGCCAGCCGCACGACCAGGCGTTCGCTGCGATCAGCGCGGCCGGTTTCGCGCCCTACGACGAACCAGGAACGTTCGACCCGAACGTGCCGGGCGGCACGGTGATCAAGACCGACCCGGCGGCAGGCGCGACGGCGACACCGGGCAACAACAAGGTCGGCGTACAGGTGTCCAACGCGGTCGCGGTACCGGCGCTGACCGGTCAGCCGGCCGCGGCCGCGCAGCAGGCCCTGCAGACCCTCGGCCTGCAGGCCCAGATCCAGGCGCTGGCCAACGACCCGAACGGCCCGGTGGTCGTCCAGTCGCCCAACGCGGGCACGCTCGTGGCACCGGGCACGGTGGTCACGCTGGGAGTCTTCCCGTAACAGCGAAACGGCCCGGTCGAGACCGGGCCGTTTCGCGTTGTCGCTTACGAGCGGAGCATCTCCGCGACCAGGAACGCCAGTTCCAGGGACTGCTGGGTGTTCAGCCTCGGGTCGCACGCCGTCTCGTACCGGCCGGCCAGGTCGGTGTCCGAGATCTCCTGCGCACCGCCGAGGCACTCCGTGACGTCCTCGCCGGTCAGCTCGACGTGGATGCCGCCCGGGTGGGTGCCCAGCTGCCGGTGCACCTCGAAGAAGCCCTGCACCTCGTCCACGATCCGGTCGAAGTGGCGGGTCTTGTAGCCGGTGGACGACTCGTGCGTGTTGCCGTGCATCGGGTCGCACTGCCAGATCACCCGGTGGCCGGACGCGGTCACCTTCTCCACGATCGGCGGCAGCACGTCGCGGATCTTGCCGTTGCCCATCCTGCTGATCAGCGTGAGCCGGCCGGGGATGTCGTGCGGGTTGAGCCGCTCCACGTACTCGACGGCCTGTTCCGGGCTGGTGGTCGGGCCGATCTTCAGGCCAAGCGGGTTGGCCAGCAGCTCGGCGAACGCGATGTGCGCGCCGTCCAGCTGCCGGGTCCGCTCGCCGATCCACACGAAGTGCGCCGACAGGTCGTAGAGCCGGGCGTCGTCCTCACGGGTGTCCATCCGCAGCATGGCGCGCTCGTAGTCCAGCACCAGCGCCTCGTGGCTGGCGAAGATCTCGGTGGCGTTCAGGCTGCTGTCCGACACGCCGCAGGCGGACATGAAGCGCAGCGCCCTGTCGATCTCGGAGGCCAGCTCGTCGTAGCGCTCACCGGCGGGCGACTGGAGCACGAAGTCCTTGTTCCAGTCGTGCACGCGGTGCAGGTCGGCCATGCCACCGCTGGTCAACGCGCGCAGCAGGTTCATCGTGGCGCCGGAGTTGGCGTACGCGCGGATCATCCGGGACGGGTCGGGCACCCTGGCCTCGGGCGTCGCGGCCAGCGAGTTGACCACGTCACCGCGGTAGGAGGGCAGGCCGAGGGCATCCAGCTCGGCCGACCTCGGCTTGGCGTACTGGCCGGCCAGCCGGCCGACCTTGACCACCGGCAGGCTGGCACCGTAGGTGAGCACGACGGCCATCTGCAGCAGTGTGCGCACGTTGCCACGGATGTGCGGCTCGGTGTTGCTGGCAAAGGTCTCGGCGCAGTCACCGCCCTGCAGCATGAACGCCTCGCCCCTGGCGACCTGGGCCAGCTGGTCGCGCAGGTGGTCGATCTCGGTGGGGACTGTGATCGGCGGGACGCTCTCCAGCACGGCGCGCACCTTGCGCACCTGCTCGGGGTCCGGCCAGCGGGGTTGTTGGGCTGCGGGGCGGGCAAGCGCGTCGTCGAGCTTGCGACGTAGCTCGGGGGGCAGCGGTGGCAGCTCGGGCAGCTCGTCCACCGGCACGTCGACGGTCCAGTTCACCCTCCCAGGGTAGGCGGCCACCGAGGGCTTTCGGCCAGCGGGCGGTTCGCCCGATATCGGCTGAGTAGTCTCATGATCGCCATCAAATTAGGTCAACCGGCCTACCGAAAACGCTGTCGAAAAGCCCTGCCACCCGGCAGGATGAACCGTCGTGACCACCCATTTGGATGACAGTGACGCGAACCGTCTACTGAGCACCGCGGTGGCGAACGTCCAGCGGGACTATCCGGTGCACTGGACGCACTTCGTTCACTCGGCCGAGGAACTCGTGCCGCAGCGAACGCGCCACCCCGTATTCGCTGGGTGCTACGACTGGCACTCCTGTGTGCACCAGACGTGGCTCATCGTCCGGCTGCTGCGGTTACGGCCCGACCTGCCCGACGCGGCGGTGGGCGCCGCCGTGCTGGACCAGTTGGTCACCCTCGATGGCGCCGAGACCGAAGCCGAGTTCTTCCGCTCCGAGGCGGGCGCCCACTGGGAGCGCCCGTACGGCTGGGCGTGGCTGCTGGTGCTGGACGCCGAACTGCGCGCATGGGCGGCCGCCGACCCGGCGGCCAGGGCGGTGGACTGGGCGAAGAACCTGTCACCGCTGGTCGAGGTGCTGCGCGAGCGGACGCTGGCCTGGCTGGCCAAGGCGGCCTGGCCGACCAGGGTGGGCACGCACACCAACAGCGCGTTCGCGCTCGGTCTCGCGCTGGACGTGGCACGGGCAGTCGACGACACCGAGCTGGCCGGCGCGTGTGTCGCCGCGGCCCGCAGGTGGTTCGGCACGGACGTGGCCTACGGCGGCTACGAGCCGGACGCGGCCGACTTCCTCTCCCCCGCGCTGGTCGAGGCCGACCTGATGCGCAGGGTGCTCGAACCGACCGAGTTCACAGGCTGGCTGGACGCGTTCCTGCCGGATCTGGACACCCCGCGCTGGGCGACCCTGCGCGAACCCATCCCGGTGGACGACCCGGCCGGTCCGTACGGCTCCCACCTGTCCGGCCTGGCGCTGTCCAGGGCGTGGTGCTGGGCCGCGATCGGGGCGGCGCTGCCGGCCGGCCACCGGTACGCCGAACTGGCCGCGCGGGCCGCCGACGTGCACCGCGAAGCGGGCTGGGGCTACGTGTTCGGCTACGGCTACGCGGCCGAACACTGGCTGGGCACGTTCGCCAGTTACCTGGTGCTCGGCGCGCTCACCGACTGATCGCCAGCAGCTCGTTCGCCGCTTCGACGTCGCCGCGGGCCAGCAGTGGCAGCGCGTTGACCGGGATGACCGCCCGGCACCAGGCGAGCAGCCGGTCCGGGTCGAGGTCGGCCTCGGTGGCCAGCTCGGTGAGCCGCTGGTGGACGCCGTCCGGGGCCGGACGGCCCGCACCACCGGTCACGTAGTCGACGGCGTCGAAACACGGGTCACCGAGGCACGCCTTCGGGTCGATGGCCATCAGGCCGCGCTCGCCGCCGTCCAGCACGTTGCCGAAGTGCAGGTCGCCGTGCAGCAGGACGGTGGCCGACGGCGTGGCCAGCAGCCGGTCCACCTCGCGCAGCGCCCGCTCGAAGTCCGACCGGTACAGGTGAGCACCGATGGCAGGCTCGGCCAGCCTGCCCATCGCCCGGTGCATGAACTCGTCGATCCACTGCCGGGCGTCCCTCGGCAGCACACCGGGCGGTGGCCTGTCGACGCTGTGCAGCGCGGTGAGCAGTCGCGCGTAGGCAGCCGGGGTCGGTGGTATCGGCAGCTCGTGCGCCGGCGTGCCCGGCCGGATCTCACTGAGCAGCACCGCACCCAGCTCGGCATCGTCGGCCAGCACGTCGGGCACCCGGCCGCTCGCCGCGAACTGACGCAGCACGGCCACCTGCTCGGCGGCGAACGGCAGATCCGGGCTCAGCTTGAGCACGGCAGCACCACCGGTCGCGGTCGTGACACGGATGGCGACCGACGACGCACCGGAGCCGAACGGCTCGCCGACGGTCAGCCGCCAGCGCTCGGCGAGGCGGCCGACCAGGTCCGGCAGACCGGCCGCCCAGGCCGTCACGGACGGCCCGAACCGCCGCACCAGCCTTCTGGTGACCGCGTCTGTGGTGGCGGCGTTCGGGTCGAGCGCGTCGTCCATGGCGTTGTCCGCGGGGCTCAGCCGAAAAAGACCTCGGCCTCCTCGTAGCGCTCGGCCGGCACGGTCTTCAGCTCGGCGGTCGCCTCGGACAGCTTCACCCGGATGATGTCGGTGCCCCGCAGGGCGACCATCACGCCGAAGTCACCGTCGGCGACGGCGTCCACCGCGTGCAGGCCGAAACGGGTGGCCAGCACCCGGTCGTATGCCGTCGGGGTGCCGCCGCGCTGCACGTGACCCAGCACGACCGCGCGCGACTCCTTTCCGGTGGCCCTGGCGATCTCGCGGGCCAGCCAGTCACCGACGCCGCCGAGCTGGGCGTGGCCGAACGCGTCCGTGGCCCCGGTGAGCAGCACGTTCTCGCCGCCCTCCGGCATGGCGCCCTCAGCGACCACGATGATCGGCGCGTACTGCTTCTCGAAGCGGCTCTGCACCCATTCGATGACCTCGTTGAGGTTGAACGGCCGCTCCGGAACCAGGATGACGTTGGCGCCACCGGCCAGGCCCGAGTGCAGCGCGATCCAGCCGGCGTGCCGGCCCATCACCTCGACGACCAGCGCCCTGTGGTGCGACTCGGCCGTGGTGCGCAACCGGTCGATGGCCTCGGTGGCGATGTGCACCGCGGTGTCGAAGCCGAACGTGTAGTCCGTGGCGTTCAGGTCGTTGTCGATGGTCTTGGGCACACCGACGACGCCGATGCCCTCGTCGGTCAGCCGCTTGGCGACACCGAGGGTGTCCTCGCCGCCGATGGCGACCAGGGCGTCCACACCGTTGTCGGCGAGCACCTTCCTGATCTGTTCGGAGCCGCCGTCCACCTTGAACGGGTTGGTCCGTGACGAGCCGAGGATCGTGCCGCCCCTGGCCAGGATGTCCTCGACATCGCCGAGGCCGATCGGTCGGGTCAGTCCTTCGAGGGGACCCTGCCAGCCGTTGCGGAACCCGACGACCTCCCAACCGTGTGCCTCGATCCCCTTGCGCGTGACGGCCCGGATCACCGCGTTCAGGCCAGGGCAGTCACCACCGCCGGTGAGCACACCGATACGCATCTCATTCGCTCCTCGATCAGCCGGCCAGGCGCCGGCAACGTGGCCTACACCGCAGAGGGTGTCACGAACTGGATCGGTGCAGCAAGCGTCTGGACACGCCCTGTGGACAACTCCGAATCAGTCCACAGGGAAGCCCAACCTCTTGCGCTCGGCCTCGATGATGTGCCAGCGGATCAGGTTGTGGCGTGCGTCGGCGAGCGCGTCGTGCGCGTCGGCCGGTGGCTGCGGCAACCGGGGTCTGCCGACGTCCTCCCAGCGTTGCCGCAGATCCCTGGTGAACCGGGGCAACGCCCTGGGCAGCGCCGGCATCGCGCCCCACAACTGGGCCAGCGCGACATGGTCGTACGCCGCGATCCAGGCCCACAGCTCCAGCTCACACCGGTCGGTCTCGTTGACCCCGAGGAACGCCAGCAGGTCCGCCTTGATCCGAGCCCGCGAGCGCCACGCCGGATCAGCGGGCGACGGCAGCTTCGGCAGCACGTTCTGGCGCACCCACGGGCCGGCCTGATCCGGGTTGAACTCGGTGGACACGGCGTAGAACTCGCGGCCCTCCTCGTCGACGACACCGATCGACACCAACTCGATCGTGACGCCGTCCTCGATGAACTCGCAGTCGTAGAAGTACCGCACCTGGCGACACTAACCGCGCCCCAGGTGCACCGACTCAGCCGACCCTGGTCTCCGGCAGGCGATCAGCAGTGCCGGCGTCGGCCGGGCGCCGTGGTGTCACCTGCTCCGCGGCGGCCGGCAGGGCCGCCCGGTCCAGCTCCTCCTTGACCTTGGCCGCGTACACGTCCACGTACTCCTGGCCGGACAGCTCCATCAGCGCGTACATGATCTCGTCGGTGATCGACCGCTCGACGAACCGGTCCCCGGCCAGGCCGTCGTAGCGGGAGAAGTCCAGCGGCTCGCCGATCTTGATCTGGATCGGGTACGGCCGCCACATCTTCGACCCGATCGGGTTGGCCTTGTCCGTGCCCACCATCGCCACCGGGACGACCGGCACCCCGGCCTCCAACACCATCCTGGCCAGCCCGGTCTTGCCCTTGTACAGCCTGCCGTCCGGCGAGCGGGTGCCCTCCGGGTAGATGCCCAGCATGGAACCCTCGGTGAGCAGCCGGACCCCGGTGTCCAGGGCGGCCTGGGCGGCGGCCCCGCTCGACCGGTCGATCGGCACCTGGCCGACCCCGGTGAAGAACCACCGCTTCAACAGGCCCTTGACGCCCGATCCGGTGAAGTACTCCCGCTTGGCGAGGAACGTCACGCGCCGCGACACCATCAGCGGCAGGAAGAACGAGTCGGCCACCGCGAGGTGATTGCTGGCCAGCACGACACCACCCGTGGCCGGGACGTGCTCGGCGCCCGTGACCATGGGCCGGAAGAACAACCGCAGCACCGGGCCCAGCAGAACGTGCTTCATCAGGGAGTACATCACCGTGTGGCCAGCCTCCTCACCGTCCGCACCCATGGTGCACGTCACACGCACGAGGTGCCAGCTCTGCCCAGCGACCCGTCACGCGGTGAACGATCCTGGCCTGGTGAGGTAACCGTGGCCAAGTGCGGTGCCCACCGGCCACCTGTCCGTGCGACGATTGGCTAGCCACTACCGATTCCACCCCAGGGACGGTCACCGTGCCCATGCTGCCTGGTGCAGAACCGTTCACCCACGACGGATCGACCGATGTCGGCGTGTTGCTGTGCCACGGTTTCACCGGCTCACCACAGAGCATGGCGCCGTGGGGAGCCAGGCTGGCCGAGGCCGGTTGGACCGTGCGCTGTCCGCTGCTGCCCGGGCACGGCACCCGGTGGCAGGACATGAACCGCACCGGCTGGCAGGACTGGTACCGCGCGGTGGACGAGGCGTTCGCGGAGTTGTCGGAGCGCTGCGCCACGGTGTTCGTGTTCGGCCTGTCCATGGGCGGCACGCTGGCGCTGCGGCTGGCCGAGGTGCACGGCCCCGAAGTGGCCGGGCTGGTGCTGGTCAACCCGTCGGTGACCACGGAGCGCAAGGACGCGGCGCTGCTGCCGCTGCTGGCCAAGATCGTGCCGTCGATGCCCGGTATCTCCAACGACGTCAAGAAGCCCGGCGCGACCGAACTGGCCTACCGACGCCTGCCACTGCGCGCCGCGGCCAGCCTGAGCAAGCTGTGGGCCGTGGTCCGGGGCGATCTCGGTCGCGTCGAGCAGCCGCTGCTGCTGTTCCGGTCCGCCGTCGACCACGTGGTGGAACCGGTGAACGCGAAGATCATCCTGGAGGGCGTGCGCGGGTCGGACGTGCGGGAGATCGTGCTGCCGGACAGCTACCACGTGGCCACCCTGGACAACGACGCGTCGACGATCTTCGACGGGAGTGTCGAGTTCGTCGAGCGGGTGTGCCAGCGATCCGCTGCTCGGCCCGGGGAGGGGACGTGACAAGGCGGCCGGGTGGTTCGGACGGACCGGAGGACGTCGACGCGGCTTTCGCCGAGATCGTGGCGAGCCTGGAGGCCGAGGGGCTCGGTGCGCAGTTCGACGATCCCATTCGCGAGGTGACCAACCCGGAACCGACAAGTACCGATGTGGCCCCGGTTTCCGACGACGCCAAGCCCACCGGTTGGCGGACGCCGGAGGCCAAGTGGGACCCCGACGCGGTCGCCGAGGACGAGCATTTCGTCCCACCCGACCCGCCGCCACTGCCCAGGCTGCGGCCGGGCACCGTGTTCGGCATCGTGCTGATGGCCGTCGGGGTGCTGCTGCTGGCGGCGCCCAGCGTGATCGGGTTGGACCCCCGGATCGCGACCCCGCTG
>DASUJK010000062.1:0-3703 GCA_036279295.1 Pseudonocardiaceae bacterium
CCCAACTCCCACAGATACGGATTGTCGGGGCTGGTGCGCTTTGTCAAATACCCAAGCGAGTCCGCGGTCGCCACGCCCATACTTCCCCAACCATTCAACGGTTCGGCCAGTCCACGATCGACTATCGAGCCTGGGGCCAAGACACGGCAGAACCCATCCAAATCAGCCATGAAAAACTCCAGCAGGTCAATCGGAGCGTCAATCTGGACGCCGCTCCACTCCACCGCGCCGGGACCGGCGGTGGCCCGCCCAACAGCGCTGGTGTCCACCTCATAACCATCGTCGAAGCGGAGCATCACATCCTCGGCAACACGGATGTTGCGCTCGGGCATCTCGCCGTCGCCGCGAATCGGCATGAACCCACACACGTGTGCGCTGATGCTTCGCCACACCTTCCCGTCACGGATGAACGCCACCGTCCGGGTTAGGCCCCCCATGCGCAGCGGGGCGACGAGAATGCCACCCGGTGCCAACTGATCCGCCCACGCATCCGGGATCTCCCATACTCCGGCCGTGGCGATAATCCGATCGTAGGGCGCATTCAGCCGGTAGCCGTATTCGCCGTCGCCGCAGATCATCTCGACGTTGGTGACGCCTGCGGTTACCAGAGCTTTGCGGGCGTCTTCGGCCACGTCAGGTGTGATCTCGACGGCGGTGACCTGGCCCTGCCGAGCAACCAGCGCCGCGATCAACGCGGCGTTGTATCCGGTCCCTCCCCCGATCTCCAGCACCCGCATTCCTGGGCTTACCTGGAGTTGGTCGAGCATCAACCCCACCAACCAAGGGGACGACGCCGAGCTTGTCGCGATCCCGTTGTCGTCTTGGCGAGTGACCACAGCATCGTCGGCATACGCATCCTCCAGCGAGGCGTCGGGAATGAACAGGTGCCGCTCGACCTCGCGCATCGCAGCGGCAACAGCGTCCGACAGCGGCTGCCAGGAGATGATCTGGTCGACCAGCGCATTTCGCAGGTCAACATCGCCTGTCACGTTTATCTCCATTGGCTCATGTGTTGGTCACCATCTCCACGCGGATCTGCTTGACATTTCACCCGGTCGAGCCGAGGTCGGCGAGGAACTCCTTCACCTCGGCCCGGCGGCTGTGTGGTCCGGCGGCCTGGGCCAGGTCGAGGGCGTCGTCGCGGACCCGCTTGGACCGCAGCGCGGGGAGCATCGGCAGCGCCTCCCGGCCAACCCGGACACCTTCCTCGGGTTCCTTGCCCAACATGAGAACGGTCGCTGAACGAAGGCGTGCCACGGCCGCGTAGAGACCGCTTAGTCTGATGTAGCCGGGATGCCTGAATGCCTGGTAGGTCTCACTGACCGCCTTGGCGGTCAGCCGCTCCGGATGGACCCGAGCAAGGTTCTTCCCGGCGGTTCCCTTGTGGAAATAGAACTTACTTGCCTGCTGGTAGTACCAGGCCCACGGCTCCCGCTCGGTGTCCTGTGTGGACATCTCGCCAAGCATCTCCTCGGCCATGCCCAGCTCACGGTCGGCTCCGCGTTGGTCACCGATTCCGCCGTAGGCTTCGGCCTTGATCGCGTGCATCGCGTGCAGCGTGGTGGGCGAGGCATCCCGGGCCACCGACTGGGCTTGGTGGACCAAGTCGAGTGCGGTGTTCGACCGACCCATGCCGGCCAGCACCTCGGCCATCTTGGCCATGAAGAAACCAGACGCCGCATTGGCGGTCGCCGGATTTTCGATGGTGGATGCCACCTCACAACCAAGCGCGGAGAATGCCAGCCCCTCGCGCTCCCGGCCGGCGTCCAGGCTCATCTTGCATGCCGTGTCGGACATCCGGGCGGTCAGGATCTTCCACGCGTCAAGAGCTTCCGTTCTGCCTGGCACCCCGGCACGGAGTTGATCGACCGCAAAGGACAGTTGCGCGACCGCGGCCTTTCGGGACATCGAACCGACGGCGTAGCCCAGCCGCATGAACGTCTCGTGCACCGTGTCGAGTTTCGTCACGTCGTCCATGGTGATCGCGGGCAGCACGTCGGGGTCATCATCCATCAGCTTGATCGCCCGCTTGACCGGCTCGGGCAGCACCGCTGCCCCCGCCGAGAGCGTCATGAGCCAGGCGACGAACAGTCTCCGCTCCATCGGATCATCCTCCGCGTGGGCGAAATGGGGTAGTTCGAGGCTACCGCTCATCAGGTGGGAACGCGCCGGCAGCGCGCTCAGCCTCGCCCACTGGCCGAACAGCGCCGGAACACCCAGTCCGAAGACCGAGGCGAGAATGTACTGGTAGTCCGCACCGGGCAGCCGCGCACCCCGCTCGAACGCCTTGACCGTGGCGAGCATGCTCTCCCGGGTCGGCACCGGCCGCATCCCCAGCCGCCTCATCTCGCCTTGAACCCGGTAGGCCAAGGCGAGCTGACTCCACTTCCGATCTTCACGCATGCCACGCAACCGCAGCGCCCACGCCGGCCTCTGCCCGCTCATCCGGTTCCCCTCCCCCGATCCGACGGCCGGGAACGGCATGTTCCCGCCATTCCCGCGACCGCTGTCTGCCTGCCCCAGCCGCGTCCCGGCACGCTACTCGCATCGCACCGTGATCGTGCAATCACGCAGCCGAGTTACCCAGGGAGGCGACGGTCAATGGCGAACCATCGCGCCGAACGCGGCACCCCGTCCTGGTTCGACAGCCCAGACGCCAGCACGACCAGCGACCCCGAGCCGCCGGCACCCTCGCCGATCTGGGATGGGTTAGAGACCATTCGCCGCGCCATGCCGTACTGGGCCAACGATTCGGCGCCATTGCCGGGGAATCAGCAGGTCGCCTGGAACCAGCCGTCCACCCTCGACACTCCGGCACCGGTCGACCCGGCGTGGCCGGCTGGATACCCGAGCCCGCATCCGTGGACCCCGGAACGGCTCGGCTACTGGGTGGCCAGCAAGCACCCGCCCTCGGCAAACCCGGCCGAACCATGCCGGTGCGGGGTCGTGTTCTGCGAGATCCGCCAGCAGGTCGGGCGCGTCACCTGGCCCGACCCCCGATGACCCGTGGTGCCGGTGCGTGGAGGGGCTCACCGGCACCACGGCCCCACAGACCCCCGGTGCCGGGCGCTGACGCGCGGATCGTGCCCGGCACTGGGGTACCAAGGAACGGCCCGGACGACGGAATCCAAACCCGGGCAGCGGCGTCCGGCCCGGCTACCGCACCCTTGACGGGGCCGGGCGGGACCATCGCCCTCCGTCGAGCTGGACCTGGGGCCGGTGTACCGCGACCGCTGCGGCGAGCCGACCGGTGTGCTCCTGGCTTCCTGCGCAACGGTGGGTGTGCACGTCACAGCGGTTGGAGGGAACCGTTCGTGGCGAGGATGTCGGATGGTGTGAATCCGCGGACGTCCGGGTGACTGGCCAGGGTGCGGTTGGTCCCGCCACGTGACCAGAACGCGTAGGTCGGGTCAGAGGTCGCCAGTGGCAGGTGTGCGGCTCTGCGGCGGAGTTCGGTGAGGTCCCGCTCGGTGATGGGTTTGGTCTGCCAGCGACATTCGCCGATCAGGACAGGGCCGTGTGGGGCGAGCCCGAGCACGTCAACTTCGGCGATCTCGTCCTTCCACCAGCGGCCGACCACGGTGTCTGCGGGTAGGGCACCGGCTGAGACCATCCGTTGGACGTGGTCGCGAGCTGCGGCCTCGAACACTCGTGCCACCTGTGTCTGCCAGCGTCCCTGGGTTCGGAGTTGGACGGCGGATCC
>DASUJK010000063.1:0-18811 GCA_036279295.1 Pseudonocardiaceae bacterium
TCCACGCGCTCCACCAGCTGCGCGAACGAACCGAACTGGGTGATCCACTTCGTGGCCGTCTTCTCCCCCACCCCGGGAATGCCGGGCAGGTTGTCCGACGGGTCGCCGCGCAGTGCCGCGTAGTCCGGGTACTGGGCCGGCGTGAGGCCGTACTTCTGCTGCACCTCGCCCGGCGTGAACCGGGTCAGGTCGGAGACACCCTTGCGTGGGTAGAGCACCGTGACCTGGTCGGTCACCAGTTGCAGCGCGTCCCGGTCACCGGTGCAGATGAGGACGTCGAAGCCTTCCGCGGTCGCCATCGTGGTAAGCGTGGCGATGACGTCGTCGGCCTCGTAGTTGTCCTTGCTGAACGACGGGATGCCCAGCGCGCCGAGCACGTCCTGGATCAGCCCGACCTGGCCACGGAACTCGTCCGGTGTCGTCGAGCGGTTGGCCTTGTAGTCGGCATAGGTGTCCCGCCGGAACGTCTGCCGGGACACGTCGAACGCGACCGCGATGTGGGTCGGCGTCTCGTCGCGCAGCAGGTTGATGAGCATCGACGTGAAGCCGTACACCGCGTTGGTGGTCTGCCCGGTCTGCGTGCGGAAGTTCTCCGCCGGCAGGGCGAAGAACGCTCGGTAGGCCAGGGAATGGCCATCCAGCAGCAGCAGCCGCGGCGTGTCGCTGGCAGGTGTGGTGCGAGTCTCGGACTTGGCGGGCACCCGGCGAGTCTAGGGTGAGACCCCGACAGGGCTGTTCAGAGCCATCGGTCCCACCCGATCGGACGACGGCCACCAGCGCGAAATGGAGGTGCCGGTGACGGCTACCGGACAGCCGCGCGCCGGCTTCACCGTCGAGGCAGCCAACGCGATGCGGGGCGAGTTCAACGAGAAACTCGGCATCGAGGTCCTTGAGGTGAGCGCGGAACGCATCGTGGCCACGATGCCCGTCGAGGGCAACCGGCAGCCACTCGGCCTGCTGCACGGCGGTGCCAACGCAGCGCTCGCCGAGACGATCGGCTCGATCGCCGCGGTGCTCAACGCGGCTGACGGCCGGATCGCCGTCGGCCTCGAACTGTCGTGCACCCACCACCGGGCCGCCAAGGCGGGCCACGTGACGGGCGTGTGCACGCCGCTGCACGTGGGCCGCACGACGTCGAGCTTCGAGATCGTGATCACCGACGAGGAGGGCCGCCGGACCTGCACGGCCCGGCTGACCTGCATCGTCCGGGACAACACTCCCGGTGCCTAGCGACTCGGCCTAGGCAACGCCCAGGTAGGACTCCTTGATGGACGGGTCGGCCAGCATCTCCTGGCCGGTTCCCGTCTTCACGATGGTGCCGGACTCCAGCACGTAGGCCCGGTGCGCCCGGGACAGCGCCTGCTGCGCGTTCTGCTCCACCAGCAGCACCGTGGTGCCCTGCTCGTTGATCTCGGTGACGATCCGGAAGATCTGCTGGATGAACTGCGGCGCCAGGCCCATCGACGGCTCGTCCAGCAGCAGCAGGCGCGGCTTGGCCATCAGCGCCCTGCCGATCGCCAGCATCTGTTGCTCACCGCCGGACATCGTGCCGCCGGTCTGCGACCTGCGTTCGGCAAGGCGGGGGAACAGGCTGAACACCCGCTCGTAGTCCGCGGCCAGACTCTTCCTGTCCTTGCGCGCGTACGCGCCCATGTCCAGGTTCTCCATCACGGTCATGCCGGGGAACACCCCTCGGCCCTCCGGGGCCTGGGAGATCCCGCGCACCACACGGAGATCCGCGCGCAGCCTCGTGATGTCCTCACCGTCGAAGGTGATCCGCCCGCCGGACAGCGGACGGATGCCGGACACCGCCCGCATCGTGGTGGTCTTGCCGGCGCCGTTGGCACCGATCAGCGAGACGATCTCGCCGTCCTCCACGGTCAGCGAGATGGCGGACAGCGCGCCGATCCGTCCGTAGTGGACGGACACGTCGGAGAGCTCAAGCAACGCCATCGTCTGGCACCCCCAGATAGGCGGCGATGACAGCCGGGTTGTCCCGGATCTCCGCCGGTAGGCCGTCGGCGATCTTCTTGCCGAACTCCAGCACCACGATACGGTCGGTCACGCCCATCACCAGGCGCATGTCGTGCTCGATCAACAGCACCGTGTACCCGTCGTCCCGGATCTTGCGGATCAACCCCATGAGATCTTCCTTCTCAGCGGGGTTGAAGCCGGCGGCGGGCTCGTCAAGACACAGCAGCTTCGGCTCGGTGGCCAGCGCGCGGGCGATCTCCAGCCTGCGCTGGTAGCCGTAGGGCAGGTTGCGGGCCTTGTCCGCCGCCCGGTCCGCGATGCCGACGAACTCCAGCAGCGCGCTGGCCTTCTCGACGACCTCGCGCTCCTCCCGGTGGTGCCGCGGTGAGCGGACCAGCGCACCGAGCACCCCGGTCTTGTGCCGCGCGTCCACGCCGACGACGACGTTCTCCAGCGCGGTCATCTCGCCGAACAGTCGGATGTTCTGGAACGTGCGGGCCAGGCCCAGCCTGGTGATCTGGTAGCGCTTGCGCCTGCCAAGCAGGGCACCTTCCAGCAGCACCTGGCCGCTGGTCGGCCGGTAGACCCCGGTCATCACGTTGAAGCACGTCGTCTTGCCGGCGCCGTTCGGGCCGATCAGGCCGAGGATCTCGCCGCGCCTGATCCCGAAGGACACCGAGTCCAGGGCCACCAGGCCGCCGAACCGGAGCGTGACGTCCCTGACTTCGAGCAGCGTCTCGCCGACCTCGACGGCGATCTCGCGCTCCGGCGCCACCACCTCGGCGACCTCACTGAAATGCTCGGAACGCTCCGCCTCGGTCATGTGTGCGACCTCGGCGACGATCCCGCCCTCCGCGGGGACGTCCGGGCTGCGCTCGGTCATGCGTCGTCACCCTTCTCCCCGACCAGGGCACTGTCGCTGGATAGCTGCTCCGGTCGCCCCACCAGTGTGAGATACGCGGTGCGGCCCTTGGCCAGCAGCCGCTGGCGGGCACCGAGCAGGCCCTGCGGCCGGAAGATCATCAGCACGATCAGCGCGATGCCGAACACCAGGAACTTCTGGCTGCCCAGGTTGTTGAAGCGGTCCGGGATGTAGGACACGATGAACGCCCCGATCATCACGCCCACCTTGTTGCCCGAGCCACCGAGGATGACGGCGGCCAGGTACAGCACGGAGAAGTTGACGCCGAAGTCCTGGTTGTTCTGGAACCCGTTCTGGCCGGCGAACAACGCGCCGGACAGGCCACCGATGGCGGCACCGATGGCGAACGCGGCCAGTTTGAACGAGAACGTCGACACGCCCATCATCTGCGCGGCGTCCTCGTCCTCCCGGATCGCCACCCACGCTCTGCCGACGCGACTTCGTTCCAGGTTTCCGATGAACAACAGAATGACGATGATGATCGAGACCATCAGCCAGTACCAGGCGGTGCCGTTGGTCGTGGTGAAGATCGGCTGACCGTTGGCCTGCGTGCCCGGCGGGTGGCCGACGTCCTGGAAGCCGACGAGGCCCTTGAGCGCGGGGATCAGCGTGGCCAGGAGCCGGACGATCTCACCGAAGCCGAGCGTCACGATGGCCAGATAGTCACCACGTAGTCGTAGTGTCGGCATGCCGAGGATCAGCCCGAAGACCATCGTGACCACCATCGCCAGTGGCAGCGTGGCCAGGTAGGGCAGCTTGTGCAGCACCGAGTCGCGGCTGGTGAACAGTGCGGCGACATAGGCGCCGACGGCGTAGAAGCCGACGTAACCGAGGTCGAGCAGACCGGCCTGGCCGACCACCACGTTCAGGCCCAGCGCCACCAGCACCAGCACCGACGCCTTGAACATCGAGATCGGGAAGAACACGTTCGGCTCGGTGGTCAGGAACGGCGGGTTGAGCACCGGCAGCGCGTAGATCAACACCACGATCGGGATCACACCAGCCCACTGCTGCGGGCGCGGCAGACTGTTCCACCACGTGCGGAACCGCCGGACCGACGACTCCTGCGCCTGCGGTTTCATGGTCGTCGTCATACCCGGGCCTTTCCGAGGGACTCACCGAGGATGCCGGTCGGCCGGAACATCAGGATGACCACCAACGCGATGAACGCGATCACCGCCGACCACTGCGAATTGCCCAGCAGGGTCTGGCCGTAGTTGCCGATCAGGCCGATCAACAGCCCGCCCAGCATGGCGCCACGGATGTTGCCGATGCCGCCGAGCACCGCGGCCGCGAACGCCTGGATGCCCAGGTTGAACCCGCCGTTGTACTGCACGCCGGACGGCACCCGCATGATGTAGAACAGCGACGCCGCGCCGGCCAGCAGGCCGCCGATCAGGAACGTCAGCATGATGACGCGTTCCTTGTTGACCCCCATCAGGGTCGCGGTGTCCGGGTCCTGCGCCACAGCGCGGATGCCCCGGCCGAACCGGGTCCGGCTGATGAACTGGTCCACCACGATCATCAGCACGATCGCGGCGAAGAAGATGGTCAACTGCTGGTTGTCGATGTCGGCCCCGAAGACGGTGAAGATCGCCTGCGGCTTGAACATGATCACCGACTGCTCAGCGGTCGCACCCCGCCACCACTCGATCAGGTACTGAATGGTGAACGACGCCCCGATGGCGGTGATGAGAAAGACCAGCGGCGGCGCGTTTCGTTTTCGGAGTGGCCGGTAGGCGACGCGTTCCAGCAGCACGGCGACAATGCCGGAGACGACCATCGCGGCGATACACGCGAGAAGCAGGTCCCCGATCAGCGACAACAGGCTGATCGATGGGATGAACGGGCCGAAACCCAGGAACGACAACGTGAAGAACACCGCGTAGGCACCGGAGATGAACACCTCGGAGTGCGCGAAGTTGATCAGCCGGAGCACACCGTAGACCAGGGTGTATCCCATCGCGATCAAGGAATAGATGGCGCCATAGGCCAAACCGTTGAACGTGTTGGGCCAGAACAGTGCCTTGAACGCGGGGACGTTGAAGGTGATCCAGCTGTTGTCGTCCGCGAGGAACAAGGTGATCGGGTGCACGGCCTCACGTTTCCTGTCGTGAAACCGGGCATGTCCTCCGACGATGTGAGTCGCCGCCGGAGGACATGCCCGGTGGATTGGGTCAGCGGCTAGGTCGATCAGCCGATCGTGCCGACGTAGACGATCTCGCCGTTCTGGACCTTGTAGCCGTACACCGTCGACGAGGCGAGCTCGCCGGTGGAGGTCCACTGCAGGTGCTTGCTGAGACCGTCACCGTTGTAGTTCTTGACGTAGTTGAGCAGCCCGGCGCGGTCCTTGATGCCCGTGTCGATGCCCTTGAGCAGCACGGTCGCCGAGTCGTAGCCCTCCAGCGAGTACGTGCCGGGTGCGGTCTTGGCCAGTGCCTTGTAGGCGGCGGCGAAGGACGGGATCAGCTCACCGGGCACGCAGGGGCAGGTGAAGTAGGCGTTCGAGGACGCCGGGCCTGCCTGCTTGATGAACTGGGGGTCCTTCACGCCGTCCGGACCGACGAAGGCGCCGTTGTAGCCACCGTTGACCAGCTGCTGGTCGAACGGCGCGCCCTCGGCGTAGTAGCCCGAGTAGAACACCGCGTCCGGCTTGGCGGCGTTGACCTTGGCGACCGTGGACGAAAAGTCCTTCTGGCCGGTGGTCACCTTGTCGGCACACGCCGAGTCGGCCGCGCTACCCAGCGCCTGCGTGGTGGCGCTGGCCAGGCCGATGCCGTAGTCCGAGTCGTCCTGGATGACACAGACCTTCTTGGCCTTCAGCTGGCCGGTCATGAACTTCGCGGCCGCGGGACCCTGGACGTTGTCGTTGCCCAGCGCGCGGAAGAACGTCGTCCACCCGTTCTGGGTCAGACCGGGGTTCGTGGCGGACGGCGTGATGTGCACCAGGCCGGCCTGCTGCAGGATGGCGCCGGTCGCCTTCGACTCACCGGAGAACGGCAGGCCGACGACACCGATGATGTCCTTCTCGCTGACCGCCTGGGTGACCACACCGGGGGCCTGGGCCTGGTCACCGGTCGTGTCGAACTTCTTGAAAGCGACCTGACAGCCGGGGTTCGCCTTGTTGTGGGCGTTGATGGCCAGCTGGACACCGTCGTAGATGTTGATGCCGAGTTGGGCGTTCGGGCCGCTCTCCGCACCGATGTAGGCAAGCGTCACGCCACTGCACTTGGCTTTGCCGTCACCGGCGGGGTTCGCCGCGTCGGCAGGGACAGGCAGCGTGGAGACAGCGGGCAGATTCACCGGGCCGGAGGCAGCGCTGCTACCGCCTCCACCTCCTGCTGTCGAGGTAGAGCTGTTCTTCGCGGCGCACGCACCCAGGGCCAGCGACATGATAGCCACCGCCGTGACTGCTCGCGCGAGTCGTGCTGCAGACACCCATACCTCCCATAACCAACCGACCGCCGAACGGCGGCTGCCCGTTCGGGCATGGCTAGGCCAGCAAAGTAGCTGTCAGCACACCGACAGACAGGATCAACATGCCATCCGTATCCACATCGTGACGGTGTCATAAGCTTGCCCAGGCCGAACCAGACGAATCGCCCAGCGGCTCGTCATCCTTGGTAACGGACCGTACACGGTCGGCACCCACCGAACCGGACGATTGGAAGAATTTTTGTTACCCGAAGTTCTCCACCACGACCTGGGCCACGGCCTTCATCGTGGTACGGCGGTCCATCGCGGTGCGCTGGATCCAGCGGAACGCCTCCGGCTCGGTCATCGCCTGCTTCGCCATCAACAGCCCCTTGGCGCGCTCGACCACCTTGCGCGTCTCCAGGCGATCGGTGAGCCCGGCCACCTCGTGTTCCAGGGCCTGCAGCTCGGTGAACCGGCTGATCGCCAGCTCCACGGCGGGCACCAGGTCACGCTTGGCGAACGGCTTCACCAGGTACGCCATCGCACCGGCGTCCCGAGCCCGCTCGACCAGGTCACGCTGACTGAACGCGGTCAGGATCACCACGGGCGCGATACGCTGCCCGGCAATGTCGGAAGCCGCTTCAATACCATCCCGCTTGGGCATTTTCACGTCGAGAATAACCAGGTCAGGGCGCAGTTCAGCGGCGAGTTTGACCGCCTCTTCCCCATCCCCGGCCTCGCCGACGACGTCGTAGCCCTCCTCGCGCAACATCTCCACGAGATCGAGTCGGATGAGTGCCTCGTCCTCCGCGACGAGCACCCGACGAGTGGGCCCGGCCTCAACCTGGGCCTCGGCAGCCGCCTTGGTCACCGGGGTCCTCCTGCAGCTCAGCGGGTATTCCGACCGGAGCGGCCGGAATACGTAGCCTACCGGGCAGAGCCGACGCACCGCACGATCCGCCATCGTGCGTTGGGCCACTCACACACGTGGGCTTCACACTTCGGTGGGCCACCTGTGTCAGCGCGTCGCAACGGGCCGGGTATCCTCTGCGTGATCCACCCGGTAGCGGTGATCACGCCCCCGTAGCCCAATCGGCAGAGGCAGCGGACTCAAAATCCGTCCAGTGTGCGTTCGAGTCGCACCGGGGGCACATACAGCATCTACACAAGCGGCACCTGCTGTCTGAGCAGGCGTTTCTTGTGTAAATGGCATGATATCGGTGATCCTTTCCGCTGCCTGGGCAATGTCGGGTAGCTGGTCCGCGGGCAGCTTGATGGTGATGGTCACGTGGTCGCCGTCGTCGTGCAGGCGGATGCCGAGTTGAGTGATCTCGAACAGTTTCCGCAGCAGCGACTCGGGTGCGTCGGCCAGGTTGAGTGCCAGGTAGGGCAGCGCGTCCAGCAGCGCGGTGTCTTCGATGCCGGGGCGGCTGGGCTCGGCTTCAGCGGCGGCGTCGAGCCCGGAGATCGCGGCGAGCGTGGCGGTCTTCTCGGCATCCAGATCGTTGTAGCTGCCGCGTAGGGCTCTGCTGAATGGGTCGTCGGGGTCGCCTTCCTGGGCTTGCCGCATGATCGAGTTCTGGCGTCGGGCGGTGTCGGCCAGCGCCCGTTGGAGGCGTTCCCGTTCGGTCTGTCGTTCGCGGGTGGCGCGGTCGTCGACTCCGGCGAGGTCAGCGGCCAGGATCGCGTTGCGGTCGGTGCCGAACACCCGGTCGGCGAAGAACCGGGACACCGCGTCGAGAATGGCGTCCTCGCGCACGTAGACGGCCTTGGGATGGCCTTCGTACTTGTCCGGCCGGCCCCGGTTGTTGTTTCGGGGCCAGCACAGGTAGTAGGCACGGGTTTGGCGGTGAGTGCCGAACATTCGTCGTCCGCACGCGCAGAACACCATGCCCCGCAACACATACGTGCGGCTGGTCTCAGGATGTGTGTTGGCGGTGTTCCCGTCGCGGGAGCCGCGCCTGGCCTGCCTGCGGGCGTTGAGTTCGTCGTACATCCACTTCGGGATCAACGGCTCGTGCGCGGGCTCGGTGGACCACACCCACTTGACCGGGTCGTTGACCTTGCCGTGGCGGGAGCGGGAGGCACGGCGGTTGAACACCTGGTAGCCGGTGTACTTCGGGTTCCGCAGGATCTCGTAGACGCTCGTCTTGCCCCACGCTCCCCGAGCCCGTGTCTTGCCGGGTGGTTCCGGTGGCGGGTACTTCGCGGGGTCGGCGTTGAGGCGGTCGGCGATGGTGTCGTAGCCGATCTGTTCGTGGTAGCGCCACAACGCGATCTGGGTGACGGTCTCCGCCCGCTGGCTGTCGGGTTCCAGCCGGGTCTTGGTCTGGCCTTTCGTGGCCTTGGCCGGATTGGGGTGCCGGAACGTCTTGGCCTTATATCCGTAGCAGGGTTTGCCGATGTTCCATCCCTCGCGCACGTGGGTGCACAGTCCGCCCCACGATTGTTCGAGGGTGTTGAGGACTTCGTACTCGGCCACCGACTGGTTGATACGTCGCTGCAAGATCCGTTGCGCCCGGCTGCCGCTGACGGTGATCGGCTCGTTCGAGGCGAACAGCGGCACCTCGACCTTCTCCAGCGCCCGCTCCACCGACAAACCCTCGAACGCGCGGCGGGCGACGCGGGAGATGCTTTCGCAGATCACCACGTCGAACCGGCGACCGGGATGGGCTGCCTCGTCGAGTAGGTCGGTGATGCCGCCGTCGCGGGCAATCGGGATGTCGAACCGCTCGTAGTTGCTGCCCTGGCCACGTGCGTCGAGGTCCATCCGGCCGGACTCGACGTCGTAGAAGTGCGCCACGATCACCCACGACTCGGGGATAGCGGTCTTGCAGTTCCCGAGCTGCCGCATCAGGGATTGACGTGGGTCTTGTTGGTCCTCTGTAGAGGTTCGACCGAGGAACGCCACCCGTACCTCGTCCCGCAACAAGGCGGTGGGCATCCCCAACGGGGACACGGCATAGTCGGACAACCCGGATGGCCCGGACACTGGCACGGTCGCCGACAGCGATACGGCCCGGCGGGTCAGCGCTGGGGCGGGTGGGTTGGCGGTCGCCTCGTCGGGCGCGGTCATGCCGCTTCACCGTCTTCCGTGGATTCATTGTGGGATTGTCGGGCGGCCCAGTCGAGAAGCTCACTGATCACATCGGCGAGTTGGCCGCGTAGCCGTTCGGCTTCCGCACCGTAAACGTGGTTGATATGGCCGGAAAACCGGCGGTCACCACCGTGTTTGCGCTCCTGATCATACCACCAAACCGGCTGGTCAGAGCCGGATTGCGGGAGGTCTTCAAGGTAGTCGTCGGAGGCATTTCGCGGTAGTGGAATCACCACCGCGTCGTGGTCATCCTCAGGGTCCAAGATGTTATGAGAGTCCATCAGGGCACCTCCGCATCCCCGCGAGCCCGCACAGGCGGGGAGTCGCGGAGTGCTGGTCAGCGGTCACAGGGCAACCGTCGATCAGCCGACGCCTGCCAGCCGTCGTCACCACGCCTTGCCGTTACGCCTGGGGCGTAAGGGAAGACCGGCCGCACCGGGGATGGCGCGTGAGGGACTGACAGGGTGCAACTGTGAACAACCCGCGAGGCTTCGACTCCCTGACTGCCTATCGGCACTCGTCGGGGCCAGCGATCACGGGCCGACTGGATCTCCCACTGTCCTACCGAGACTGACAGCGAGACAACACCGAGCCTGGCCGAGACACCGGCGAGACTGGGTGTCTCGCTGGGTCTCGATAGTCTCAGTGGTCTCGTTTCGGTGTCTCGGCACGGTCTCGCGGAAGCGGGACCGGTGGGGGACAGCTCGACGTGAGGTCCAGATTCTTTGTCCACCAACGCCATGATCAGGCGGCGTGGCGACCGTCGTCCGTGTCGTCGTAGAGGATCAACTCGTCATCATCAACCTCCCCCCAGTAGCCGAACAGTGCGGCGGCGGCTACCTCGGACAGGGTGAGACGACCAGCCTCGCGGCGGCGGATGCCGCCCAGCGGCAGCCACACCCGGTCATGTAGCCCGTCCGGGGCGGAGTCGGCCCATTGGGCGCAGGCAAGCGCGACCGGCATCCCGGTCGAGCCGCCGAGGTGTTTGGTGATCGCGCGGCGCAGAACCTGCTCACGCCGCAGCGTGGCGCACCACACCAGGGCCACAGTGCCGTCGCCGAACCCTGGGCGGCGGGTGAACCCGATCGCAGGGTCGGGGAGGCTGGTGAGCCGGTCGCGCAGTTCCGGGACGCCGAGGCGGGGCGGGTCATCGAGCAGCAGCACGAATGCCAGTTCGCTGCCGTCGGGATAGCGCCAGATGCCGTAGCCGTCGGTGGTGGCCTTCCAGTCGCGGCTGACGTGCCACGGCGAGCGCCAGGCCACCAACTCCCCACTCACGTCGGGTTCGCCCTGTGCGGCGGCAATGAGTGTGCAGAACCAGGCGTGCTGGGTGTGCAACTCGTCCCATCGCCAGCCGTGGAACAGCTTGCGCCACCGCGCAGCGACCTTGGCGGGTTTGATCGGCGTGACGCCGCGCGGTGCGGCTATGACCTTCGCGCCGATCGGCCCGAGCATCCAGTGCCACTCGAACGAGCCGCCGCCGGGCCGGAACGGGCGGTCGCGGTGCAGCACGCCGCGCGCGTGCAGCGAGGCCAACCGGTGCTGCGCAGTGATCACCGACCCGAACCCGGCCAGCACGGCGAGCTGGGAGGTGGTGAAGGTGAAGTGCTCCTCCAGCAAAGCAAGGACACGACGGTCACGGTCGGTGAGACGACCCGGAGTAGCACTGACAACCTGCCCCGACGTCGGCCGTCGCGGCCCCGCCGATGTGAATCCATGATGGTTATCCATTGAGTCTGGCACCGTCACCCCACCCACTACAGCCCGCCGGGCTGCGGAAACGCCACCGGAACCCGGCAGGTCGGGGTAGCAACTCTGAGATGAACCCCCGTAAGAATCCCCGTTGGAACCCCCACATGCACCCCCGGCGGCACCCCGCTGACCCGCCGTCTGGGATCGGCGCGCAACCGCGCCGTGCTCGCGCACCATGATCACCACCACCATCCGAGGATGGTTGTCGACAACACGGGATCGTCCCGCTCGACCAAGGCGAACACGGAAGGCTCTTGGCGCAGCGTCAGACGATGTGGAGTACGCCGCTCCATGCGACACGACCATACCGGTCCTGACCTGCTGTTGTGCTTGCCAGGTGAGACCTGGACCCCGGCAGCTCTCGGGTGTCGACCGCTGACAGTGATCATCGCTTTGCCCCCATCCGGAGGAGTCAGTTGGCCCTCGCATCCCTCAACTCCGAATTTTTGCCCCAAAATCGCCACCCGTTATTAATATGTGTTACAACCGTTATATCTCAGTGATCTGCGATTGCGGTCAACGGGTGGACACCGCGAGTTTCTACGCCTCGCGTATCTCGGTGGAGTGCGGTTGGCGGCTGCCACCGAACCGAGTGTGCAGGGCCTGCACGACGCGACTGGCCGCGGTGCCGTCTCCGAACGGCGTGCGGAGGTCGGCCAGACGGGCATTGATCGCCGGGGCGCCGCGCAGCCAGGTTGCGATGGTCCGGCTGATCCCCTCGGCGCCGGGCAGCATCCTGTGGCCGAAGGCTTGTTCGACTTCGGGGCGTTCGTTGCTGCGCCGGACGACCAGGATCGGTCGCTTGAGGATCGTGGCTACTTCCTGGATGCCGCCCGAGTCGGTGACCAAGCCCGCCGCGTGGCGGATGAGGGTGAGCAGCACGGGGTAGTCGAGTGGTTCGGTCAGCCGGAGTCGGCCTGAGATATCGGTGAGCCCGAAAGCCTTGATGCTCCGCCGCGTTCGGGGTGCAGCGGGAACACGACTGGTACTGGTGAGCCTGCCAGTTGGCGCAGGATGGCGGCGAGGTTGACGGGGTTGTCGGCATTTTCAGGTCGGTGGATGGTCGCCAGCACGAAGCCGCCTGGTGCCAGGTCGAGCGTGTCGAGGATGCGTGTCTGTTCCGGAGCGTCCGGCAGCGCGGCCGTGACCGCCTCGACGATCGTGTTGCCAGTGACCTCGATACGTTCCGGGGCGATGCGCTCGGCCAGGAGGTTGTCCCTGGCCAGCGGGGTCGGTGCGCAGCACAGGTCGGCGAGGTGGTCGATGAGCACACGGTGGTGCTCCTCGGGCATCGCACGGTCGAAGCTGCGCAGACCCGCTTCCAGGTGCACGAGGTGCGTGCTGGTGGCGTTGGCGGCCAGCGCTCCGGCCATCGCCGAGGTGGTGTCTCCCTGCACGAGCACGGCATCGGGCTCGTGCACGGCGAAGACCTGGTCGAGAGCGGTCACGAGGTCGCCGAGTTGGTGACCTCGGCGGATGTCGGTGTCGTGCTGAACGTCGAGCACGATGTCCGGCGTGAGCTGCCCGGACATGCCCGCGCTGAAGTGCTGGCCGGTGTGCACGATCAGCGCCTCCCGGCCCAGGAGCTTCGTGACCGGAGCGAGCTTGATGGCTTCGGGGCGGGTGCCCACGACAACAGCGATCCGCGCAGACCGGTCCCCCGCTGTCACCAGAACACGTGCGTGCGTTCGCCTGCGCAGAAACGACGAGCGGCCACGAACAGTCGGAGGTAGAGCTGGTCGAGTTTGAGGTAGTTGGGGACCAGGTCTGCCGTGGTCAGGGTGGCCTCGCTGTACTCAAGGCCGGTGTCGGTGCGGGTGGCGTAACGGGCGGGCACGGTGTCGGTGCCGCCGTCGGCGAGCCTGATCGCGTCGTCCAGGTCGAGGTCCACCAGGCCGGACACTTCGGCGTCGGCGAGCGGGATGTCTTCCAACGCCACGTCCAGCGGGATCAGGTGCCAGTGTTGGAACTCGCGTTCGATGTAGTCGGGGGCGAGGGTGACGGCGGTCTGCCGCAGGCCGATCGGGTGCAGGTCGCTGTAGGCGAGTGGCAGGCCGAGTTCCTCGTGCACCTCGCGCACGCCGTCGGGGATGGCCTCACCGGCCTGGTAGTGGCCGCCGACGGTGATGTCGGCGTAGTCGGGCCGGTCGAAGCTGTACCGACCGGGGGCTTTCTTCTGGAGGACCACGCGCCTGGTCGCGGGGTTGACGGCGAGCGCCGAGAAGGTGCGGTGCCACAAGCCCTTGGCGTGCGCGGTCTTCTTGTCCTCGGTGCCGACAGGTTCGTAGCGGTCGTTGAAGATGTCGATCAGCTTCACAGTTGTCCTCGGTGGTGAGCAGCGAGTTCGGTCTGGAGTTGCCAGTAGGTTTGGAGGGCATCAAGGTATCGGCGGGGGTCGCCGACGGTGACCCAGCGTCCCGTGATCCGGTGGACGCGTACGTGGGCGATGCGGGCGAGTTCGTCGACGGCCACGCCGAGATCGACTTCTCCGCGAGCGTGCTCGGTCGGGGCGAGCAGGTCGAATATCGACGGTCGCAGGATGAGCCGGGAAACGACCGCCAGCGGCTCGGCGACGGTGGCAGGGTCGGGCCGTTGCCGGATGCCCATCACGCGGTCGGGGTCGTCGGGGTGGGTGTCGACCACGCCGAACGAGGCGATGTCGGCACGGTCGACCAGCTGTACGGCGATCACCGCATCGGCCCCATCATCGGCGAGATCGCGCATCGTAGCGAGGTCGTGGCCGCCCAGCAGCACATCGTCACCGAATGCCACGCCGAACGATTCTTCGGCAGCGAGCCTGTCTCGAAGGGTGAGTAGCGGAGTGCCGTTGCCGTAGCCGTGCCCGAGGTCCTCGGCGACGGCCTCGACAGGCGTGCCCTCGCCGCGTAGCACGTCCAGGTAGGCGGGCACCACAGCATCATCAGGCCGGGTGACGACGATGACCGTGGCGGCTCCGGCTTCCACACATTCGGCAATCACGTGGTCGACGGCGGGGCGGTGCCCGACCGGCAGCATCTCCTTCGGGACGACTGTGCTGAACGGCCGGAACCGCGTCGCGTGCCCCGCTGCGGTGACCACCGCCGTCCAGCCCGCTGGCCTCACCGAACACCTCCCGCTACCTGCTCCAGAACGCACGCGAGGTCGCCGACCGGGTTGCGGACGCCGAAGCTCACCTCGATGCACGGCACGTTCGCCGCGATGTACTCGACAGCGGCGCTCGCTTGCCGACTGAGCTGCTCGTCCGAGCTCTGGCGGGGAACGAGCCAGGGCCGGACCCAGAACTCGTCGCGCGGAGTGAAGCAGTTCGCTGCGACGACCTCGCGGGCCTCGGGCACGGGGAGGCGGCGCGCGTGAGCTGGCTCGTCCGTGTCGGCCAGCCGGGGCACCACGACCAGCCGCAATGCCGATTGTGAGATCAGCCGCGCACCGAACGCCCCGGCGAACTGGCGGGCGGTGACGGCGTGCTTGACCGTCGAGCCGAAGTCCGCGGGCATCCCGTCCAGCCCGCGGTCGCTGCTGGTGGTGCGTCGAACCAGGCGCTCCAATTCGGGGAACGCCTGGATCGTGCCTCGCGCGGTCGGCACCGGAAGCGGCACGGCAACGACGTGATCACCCTGGTAGGCGACGAGCCGATCATTCGACAGCAAAGCCGTGCCGGGCGACCGCAGCAGCGCCGCCATCGCGGTGGTCTTGCCCGCTGCACGGGGTCCGCAGATCATCACGGCCGCACCGTCAACATCGACGCCGGCCGCGTGGAAGATGACGCCGCCCGCGTCTTCGTAGGTGCGCAGCATGGCCTCCCGCACGAGCCGGATCGGGTAGCGATGGGGACGTGCGGTACCGGTATGGGTGAACAGTTCGATGTCGTGTCCTTGCACGGCCACGGCGTACGCGCCAGGTTGGTGTTCCACTGTGTCCGTGGCGATGACATAGCCACGGCGACCGGTGGGCTCACGGGACTCGTGCATCAGCACTCCCGGTACCGGTTCGATGGACCTTGTGGTGCCCGAGCGCCTGATGGCTTCGGTGAGCTGACGGAATGCGGTGTCGTCGGTGTGCACCTCAATGCTGAACGCGCCCAGGTCAAGTTCTCCTGGGGGCGTGGTCAGGAACTCCGACAGATACGCCCGCTGGACAGACAACCATGCGGATGGTGCTGTGATCGCGAACGCCACGTCTCCGGCATGACAGTCCCAAGTAGCCAGTTCTTTCCCTGGATCGGCGGGTGGGCTCATGTCAGGGCCAGCTCCTTCACCGTCTGATCGACCTGTCGGATGCGGCGAGTCCGTCCCGTCTCGGGTAGATCCCGAAACGCCCGCACCGACGTCAGGGCGAAGAAGTCATGAATGCTTGCGGGCTCGGCTTGCCCGGCCAGCGCGCGCAAGGCCAGTACGACTCGCTCCCGGAACCACGACGCCGGAAACGACGCCTTGCCGGGCCCGGCAACTTCCTTTGGTACCTGGCGTGCGAGGTCCGCGCGTTGGCCTGCTGCCACACTGGCACCGGAATGCAGCAGCGCGCGGGCGGCGTAGCCGATCAGCGCGTCGAGGATCACCCTGGTGTCGAAGCACAAGGCGGTGAACAACACCTCGAACAGGTCCGAGGGCTCCGGGCGCACGCTCGGGATCAGCGGCGGCAGAACATCCACCAGTACGACGCGGTCGTCAGCAAGGCAGAAGTTGGCCAGGTTGGTGTCCACGCGAGCGTCCGTATCGTCCAGGGCGCGTACCCACTGGGCGACCTCGATGACCGCGTCGACGAAACGCGACGGATCGACGCTCACGTGGTCGAGCAACACAGGGCCGGTCACCCAGCGATGCCGCACCGTCAACGGCCGGGCGGATTGCACCGACAGGCAGGGCGGCAGGGTGACCCCGGCTGTGCGCAACGTGCACAGGTAGGTGTTCATGCCTGTCATGCCGACGTCCTGTGCTGCCGCAACGAAACGGTGTCCCGCCGGATGCTGCCCGTCAAGCATCTTGATCACGTCGACGCCGTCGCGGCGATGCGCGGCGAAGTCACCCTGGTCGGTCATCGACCGGTGTCCGGGTTGCGGAGAAAGCCTTCGGCGTCGACCACCATGGCCCGGAACTCGGCGAGCAAGTCCAGCCCGAGACCATCGGCGAGCGTGCCGGCGGCCATGACCGCATTGGCACTGGCCGCCGGGATCGGCGGTGACGTGCCCGTAGGCCGATGGCGGTAGCCATCGTGCATCATCGCGGCTTCCGCGAGTTGGCCCGTCATGATCAGCAGGCGCAGAAATCCTTCGACCTCGCCGCCAGCAGGTGAAGGCGCAGGGAGCCCAGCAGGTTCCGCATCTGCCAGCGTCGGCACGCTGAGGGACGCCAAGAGCACGTCGGCCAGTTCGTCCCCGGTATTGGTGATCGGCCGCTGTGGATCGCCGAGGTCGGTGGTGTCGGCCCCCCACCGACGGAGCAGGCACAGGGCAAGGTGCCCGAGTTGGACGGTCATCTCGGCGGCAGCCGTCGTCGCGGTCCACGGCTGAGGTGCGGTGGCGGCGAATCCTGCCCTGAGGCGGCGCACATCGGTGAGCACACTGGCCAGGTCCTCGGGCGTCATCCGGCATCACCGATGACCAGAGGTAGGGCACCGGCCGTCCCGCTACTCCAGTAGGGGTCGCTGTGCTGGCGCGCGACGCGGACCCGAAAGCCGAGGTCGTGCGTCAACGCGGCGGCAGCCCTGGTGGGCAGGACCGCATGAATCACGACTTCTCCACGGGGATGGTCGAGGGTGAATGGCGTGTCGGCGTGCCCACGTCGGTCCAGCGCGGTCCGAACAGTCGTCTCCGTCAGGGCTGGTCGGCGGAGTACGTCGGCTTCGCAGAGATGGCGTTGAGCAGCGGGGCAGTGGTTGCGCGACCTGCACACGTCACTGCCGAACACCCCAAACCGGTCGGGTTGGTCGAACACGTAGGCCAAGGCACAGGAGTTGGTGTGGAACAGCGGATAGTCGGGCCGGCGCTGCTGGGTTGCGTGGATGAAGTCCCAGAACGCCTGGGGGTAGACGCATTCGGCAGCGGTGACGCCCGGTGTGGTGGCCAACTCGGGCCACAGTTCGGCCAGTCGGTGCAATGCGGCCGGTTCCACCTTCAGACCGGCGGCCACCGTGCAGCGCGCGTACGCCGCCGCCCAGTCGAAGACCGTTTCCATGGTGCTGGTTGTCGCGGACTCCGGGAACGCAGGCCGCCAGTAGTGTACGACCGGCACGCCCGCGGCGGCCAGCCGAGGAAAGTTGGCCTTCAGCTCCTCATGCCGGATACCGCGTTCCATGTCGCGGCCCAAGCCGGAATAGCTCAAGTACACGACCGTCCGCAGTCCGGCTTGGCGGGCCGTGGTCACCGTGTCGATCGTCCTGTCGGGGATCGGGCACTTGGTGATCAGCACAATGGGGTTGGGGATCTGCCGGTCGACCAGCACGGCCAGCAGATCGGCAAGGTGCGCGCGAGAACTCGGCAGCGCCATCACGTCGGTCCAGGTGTACAGCGCAACCGGGCGATCCGATGCGTAGTACGGCGAAGCGGTGAGCATGTCGACCGTTTCAGCTGGGCTGGCCAAGTGCTCAGGCCGGACGGCGGTCTGTCCTCGCTCGTTCAGAAAGCAGTACGAGCAGACCTTCGGGCAGCCTTGGACAGGGTTCACCGCGATCCAGGTAGCGTGCTGGTCCACAATCGCTGTCCGTGTACGCGGGTGATCTACCCGGCGCGTGAAGGCGCCGAAGCGGGTATTCATGGTCGCCACGCTCCTTGTCAGCCTGAAGTTCCCCGTCACTCAGCGGATCTTCATGGAGAGTCAGATCTCAGCTCCAGAGAGTCACCGTAGGTCCGCGTCAGTAGGCGTGCCAAACTGCGGCGGTATCGCCGGACTTGATGCCGGTAAGCCGTTGTCGCAGGGATTCGGCCAGTTCGGGCTGGTGCGGTACGCGGCGCAGTAATGCAACGAGTTGGGTGAGGTCCCGCATAGCAAAAACCATGTAGAACCCCGACCAGCGTGTGAGATCGTGGCCGTAGGCGTCGGCGAACGCCGCTGCCCATTCGGGTCCACGGCCATAGCGAGTGGCGGCGTGCCAACTGGGGATGAGGTCGATTTCGCGCGGTCCCCAGCAGGTGGAATCCCAGTCGCCCAACACAACGGTGCGCGTCTTCGAGGATGTGTTCCACAGGAGATTGCCGGCCCAGGCGTCGCCGTGAATGAGCCCGTAGCCCAGCGGCCAGTCGAGTTCAGCGAGGTCGTGGCGGACCTGTTCGATCCGATCCAGCAGCCATCGGCGATCGGCGTCGCCAATGGCGATGGGCCGGGCAGTGTCGCGGAGCACCAGTTCGAGGCTTGCCAGTGCGCGCCATTCCGGCAGGTCCAGTGGGGGCCGTGGGAGGGCGTGCAGGCGGCGGAGCAGGTGTCCGAGGTGAGCCGAATCTGGAAATACATCGGCGGGCTGCGGATAGTAGGTCCAGAACGTGACGGCGGTGTGCTCATCGATATCGATGATGTCGGCGGTGAGTGGCACCGTGGCCGGAAAACGATGCTGCTCGACCAGGTATTGACAGACCGCGACATTGACCTCGGCTTTGCGATGGGCCAGCGCGGAGTAGGTGACTCGGGCGATCGCCGGGTGCTGCGGGAGCAGCCATACCG
>DASUJK010000064.1:0-20085 GCA_036279295.1 Pseudonocardiaceae bacterium
GTGTTCGCGCCGAACGCGCCCGCGACCGCGCCGAGTGCCTGCCAGTGGTCGCCGTGTTGGTGCGTGGTCACGATGGTCCGCAGCGTCGGCCGGTCGGTGCCCGAGCCGACCAGGTCGGACAGGCGGTCCGGGTCGTTGGCGGCGTCGATCAGCAGCGCCTCGTTGGTCGACGCGCACACCAGCAGATACGCGTTGTTGTCCATCGGGCCGACGGAGATCTTGGTGATGCTGAGCCCGTCCAGGGTGCGGCGGGCCGGGGTGCCACCCGCGTCGACATGGCCGGTGTACTCATCGAGGACGTCCACGAACGCCGACATTAGCGGTACCCGTCACCGCCCGGCCACCCACCGGACGCGCGTCACAGCCAACCCGGCAGCTCCGGGAACTCGGCGGCCTCCCGACCGGTCAGCCAGGCCAGCGCCATCGACGCCGAGCAGGAGATGTCACTCGGCTCGCCGGTGTTGCCCAGCAGCCAGGTCCGCTCATCGACGGTCAGCCGCACGGCGGGTACGCCGGGCCGGTCGTCGTACCTGGTGACCACGTAGTCGATCAGCGGCCCGGTCTGCTCACCGGCCAGTTCGACGATGTCGGCGAAGCTGAGCCCGAGGTCGAGGTCCACGTGGTGCACGAGCACCTCGGTCAGCCGCATCCACGGCACCAGGGACACACCGATGGTCCGGCCCTGCCCGTTGGTGACACCGGCCTCCCAGTCCATGTCGGACATCACCTCGGTGGCCATGAAGAACCGCTCGTCAGCGGCACGCAGGTCCTCCTGCTGCACCTGGGCCAGCCGCTGCGCACCCTCCTCGATGTCCGCCTCACGGTCCGCCGGACTGGCGTACATCGGGCTCTCGATCCCCGTTCTCGCCCAGTGCAGCAGGTTCACCAGACCGTCGGCGTTGCGCGCGAGGTGGCTGACCAGATGGCCTCTGGTCCACCCCGGCAGCCGGGTCCGTGCGCGCATGTCGGCGTTGTCGAGGCCGTCCACGGCCGCGTACAGCGTTGCGCAGCCCCGTCTCGCCGCTGCTAGTCCATCGCTGGCGAACCGAACTGCTTCGAACTGCTCGGCGCCGGAAAGTTGGGCGCGTAGTGCTGGCACGGCGGCTCCAGGGCGAGGTAGCTGTTGCCGGGACGCAGGCTGTATCAATACCAACTCGACCCCCGTGGCCGAGGGCAGTGAGTAGGCGGTGCGTCCAGAGTAGGCTGGTCGGGTACCCGCCCGGTAGGGGCCGAACAAGCGAACCGGAATAATCGCAGGTACAGACGTTCCTTCAATGTTGTCGGTGGGGCCACCTAGCATGGATCGCGGCCGAGCTGCGCGCCCGAGCGGCGCCGCCACCGAGCCCCAGCACCAGTAGCAACACACCGCAGCCGAAGGGACCACCGTGGCCGACCGACTCGTCGTGCATGGTGCACGCGAGCACAACCTGCGTGGCGTCAGCATCGACCTGCCGAGGGACAGTCTGATCGTGTTCACCGGGCTGTCCGGCTCTGGCAAGTCCAGCCTCGCGTTCGACACGATCTTCGCCGAGGGCCAGCGCCGCTACGTGGAGTCACTGTCCGCGTATGCCCGCCAGTTCCTCGGACAGATGGACAAGCCTGACGTCGACTTCATCGAGGGCCTCTCGCCCGCGGTGTCGATCGACCAGAAGTCCACCAACCGCAACCCGAGGTCCACGGTCGGCACCATCACCGAGGTGTACGACTACCTGCGGCTGCTGTACGCGCGCGCCGGCAAGCCACACTGCCCGACGTGCGGCGAGCTGATCAGCAAGCAGGCGCCGCAGCAGATCGTGGACCAGCTGCTGGCCATGCCCGAGGGCACCCGGTTCCAGGTGCTCGCGCCGGTCGTGCGGACCCGCAAGGGCGAGTACGTCGACCTGTTCGAGCAGCTCCAGTCGCAGGGTTACGCGCGCGCCAGGATCGACGGCACGGTCCACCAGCTGACCGACCCGCCGAAGCTGAAGAAGCAGGAGAAGCACGACGTCGACGTCGTGATCGACCGGCTGGCCGTGAAGAAGTCGACCAAGCAGCGGCTCACCGACTCGGTGGAGACCGCGCTGCGACTGGCCGACGGCCTGGTCACGGTGGAGTTCGTGGACGAGCCGGAGGGCTCGACCCAGCGTGAACGCACGTTCTCGGAGAACCTGGCCTGCCCGAACGGCCACCCGCTGACCATCACCGACCTGGAGCCGAGGTCGTTCTCGTTCAACTCGCCCTATGGAGCCTGCCCGGAGTGCACCGGCATCGGAGTGCGCAAGGAGGTGGACCCCGAGCTGATCGTGCCGGACGACGAGCTGTCGCTGGCCGACGGCGCGATCGCCCCATGGGCGGGCGGCCAGACCGCGGACTACTTCCAGCGGCTGCTCGCCTCGCTCGCCGAGACCATCGGGTTCCGGATGGACGCGCCGTGGCGGCGGCTGCCGGCCAAGGTGCAGAAGGCCGTGCTGTACGGCGTCAACGACCAGGTGCACGTCCGGTACAAGAACCGCTACGGCCGGGAACGCTCGTACTACGCGGCGTACGAGGGCGTGATCCCGTTCCTGGAGCGGCGGCAGGACCAGACCGAGTCCGAGTACATGCGGGAGAAGTACGAGGGCTACATGCGGGAGGTGCCCTGCCCCGCGTGCAAGGGTGCGCGCCTCAAGCCGGAGATCCTCGCGGTCACGTTGGAACACAAGACATACGGCGAGAAGTCCATCGCCGACGTGTCCGCGATGAGCGTGCGCGAGTGTGCCGAACTGCTGGACAGCCTCAAGCTGGGCCGCCGCGAGTCGATGATCGCAGGCCGGGTACTCAAGGAGATCCAGGCACGGCTCGGGTTCCTGCTGGACGTCGGCCTGGAGTACCTGTCGCTGGACCGGGCCGCCGGCACACTGTCCGGTGGCGAGGCGCAGCGCATCCGGCTGGCCACCCAGATCGGTTCCGGCCTGGTCGGCGTGCTGTACGTGCTGGACGAGCCGTCGATCGGCCTGCACCAGCGGGACAACCACCGGCTGATCGAGACGCTGACCCGGCTGCGCGACCTGGGCAACACGCTGATCGTGGTGGAGCACGACGAGGACACCATCCGCACCGCCGACTGGATCGTCGACATCGGCCCCGGCGCCGGTGAGCACGGCGGTGAGGTCGTGCACAGCGGCACGTACAAGGCGTTGCTGGCCAACAAGAAGTCCCTGACCGGTGACTACCTGTCCCGCCGCAAGGAGATCCCGCTGCCGGGGATCCGCAGGCCGGTGGACCGGAAGCGGCAGCTGACCGTGGTCGGCGCGCGCGAGCACAACCTGCGCGACATCGACGTCTCGTTCCCGTTGGGCTGCATGGTGGCGGTCACCGGGGTGTCCGGTTCCGGCAAGTCGACGCTGGTCAACGACATCCTGGCGACCGTCCTGGCGAACAAGCTGAACGGCGCCCGCCAGGTGCCGGGCCGGCACACCAGGATCAAGGGTGTCGACCTGGTGGACAAGCTGGTGCAGGTCGACCAGTCGCCGATCGGCCGGACCCCGAGGTCCAACCCGGCCACTTACACCGGCGTGTGGGACCACATGCGCAAGCTGTTCGCCGCCACCACCGAGGCGAAGGTGCGTGGCTACCAGCCGGGCCGCTTCTCGTTCAACGTCAAGGGCGGCCGCTGCGAGGCGTGTGCCGGCGACGGCACGATCAAGATCGAGATGAACTTCCTGCCCGACGTCTACGTGCCGTGCGAGGTGTGCAAGGGGGCCCGGTACAACCGGGAGACCCTGGAGGTGCACTACAAGGGCAAGACCGTGGCCGATGTGCTCGACATGCCGATCGAGGAGGCCGCCGAGTTCTTCGAGCCGATCAACGCGATCTACCGGCACCTCAAGACGCTGGTCGACGTGGGCCTGGGCTACGTCCGGCTCGGCCAGCCCGCGCCGACGCTGTCCGGCGGTGAGGCGCAGCGCGTGAAGTTGGCCAGTGAGCTGCAGAAGCGGTCCACCGGCCGGACGGTGTACATCCTGGACGAGCCGACCACCGGCCTGCACTTCCAGGACATCGCGAAGCTGCTCGGCGTGATCAACGGTTTGGTGGACAAGGGCAACTCGGTGATCGTGATCGAGCACAACCTGGACGTCATCAAGACGTCGGACTGGGTCGTGGACATGGGTCCGGAGGGCGGTTCCGGCGGCGGCCTCGTCATCGCCGAGGGCACCCCGGAGGACATCGTGGCCATCGAGGCCAGCTACACCGGCCAGTTCCTGCGCCAGGTGCTGGGCGAGAACCTGGTCGGTGCCACCGGCTGAAGCTCGGTGCCCGCTCAGGGGCCTGTGTCGACCTCTGCTGCTGAACGCAGAGGTCGACCGGGTGGGCCACATCCGGCGCTGGCACACGTCCCTGACCTGACGGCTGATGACTGTCACGTGGCCAGCTCGCCCTGGCCGCACACGCCCGCAAGCGGACCAAGCGCAGGACCCACGTCGACGTGCTGCCCGACGCCTACCGACGCTTCGCCGATCTGGAGGCGAGCGCGGTCGAGATCAACTGCTACGAGTCGGGCATCATCCCAGGACTGTTGCAGTCACCAACTTACGTGCGTGCCGTGCTCGCAGAGTGTGAGGGCATCTGGTGGCGCGAGGCGGATGCCGAGGGCGACGACCGGTTGACGTTCCGGTTGGAGCGCCAGTCGAACGCCTTCGAGTCCCGGCGCACCATGCGGTTCATCGTCACCGAGGATGCCCTGCGCGGCAACATGGGCAGGCCCGAGGTGATGCGGGAACGGCTCACCCACCTGCTGCGCCCCATGGCCGAACACCCCGATCTGACCGTGCGCGTGCTCGGCAACGATGTCTACGGCAATCCCGCGCGTGGCAACAGTTTGCTGATCTTCCTGTTCGGCGAGCGAGGGACGCCGATCGCCTACTCACAGGCCGCTTTCGGCCCGTCGGCGTATCAGGACAACGTGAGTGACACGGCGGCTATGCTTCGGGCCTTCCACCGAGTGTGGGAGCTTGCCTTGAGCCGCAAGGACTCCCGCCGGTTCATCGAGCGGATCCTGGAGGAGACATGACGCCAGAAGTCAACTGGGTCAAGAGTTCCCGGAGCGGCGGCGGCAACGAGAACTGCGTCGGACTGGCTCCCGGCCGGATGCGGGACAGCAAGAACCCGGCCGGGCCGACGTTGGCCGTCGACCTCGGCCGGTTCCTCGACGCAGTAAAAGCGGGCCGGTTCGAGCGGGTCAGCTAGCGGCCTGACGCTCCGCCGCGTCCACGGTCTGCTCCAGCAGCAGCGCGATCGTCATCGGCCCGACGCCGCCGGGGACGGGCGTGATCAGGCTGGCCCGCTCGCTCGCCTCGGCGAACGCGACGTCACCGACATTGCCCTCGTTGTAGCCGGCGTCCACCACGACCGCACCCGGCTTGAGCCAGTCACCACGCACGAACTCCGGCTTGCCGACGGCGGCGACCACGATGTCGGCCGTGCGCACCACGGACGGCAGGTCGCGGGTCCGCGAGTGGCAGATGGTCACGGTGGCGTCCCTGGCCAGCAGCAGCATGGCCGCGGGCTTGCCCAGGATCGGGCTCCGGCCGATGACCACGGCGTGCTTGCCGCTCAGTTCGACCTCGTAGTGGTCCAGCAGCCGCAGGATGCCGAACGGGGTGCAGGACGAGAAACCGGGCTCGTTGAACGACATCGCCGCGAACGAGTGCATCGTGACGCCGTCCACGTCCTTGGCGGGCGCGATCGCCTCGAACGCCGCCCGCTCGTCGATGCCGGCCGGCACCGGGTGCTGCAACAGGATGCCGTGCACGGACGGGTCGGCGGACAGGTCGTTGATCGTGTCGACCAGTTCGGCGGTGGTCGTGGTCGCCGGCAGCGCGACGTGCCGGGACTCGATGCCGGCCTTGCGACTGCGGTTCTGCTTCATCCGCACGTACGTCGCCGATGCCGGGTCGTCGCCGACCAGCACGGTGGCCAGGCACGGCGGTGTGCCGGTGCGCCGGGTGAACTCCTCCGCCCGTTCCGCGGACCTGGCGACGATCGAGCGCGCCAGTTCGGTGCCGGACATGAGCTGTGCTGTGGTGGCCTCGGTCACGCAGTCCCTCCGGTCTCGTCAAACAACCCTACCGTCCTATGCGGGCACCACGAATCCGTCCAGCCAGCCGTCCTCCTCGGAGTCCGCGCACATCGGGCACGGCTGGCTGACCATCATCCCGGGCGTGACCTCCCGCATGATCTGGCCGTCGCCGACCAGGATCACGGGCCGCTGGCGCTGCGTGCTGTCGTCACCGATCAGCTCGTAGCTGACCGCCCTGCAGCCATGGCACACCGTGCGTGCCGGAGCGATCGAGTTGTTCACCCGCGCGACGCTACCCCGAGGCCACCCGACGGCGGTTCACCTGGGTCGCCCCGGCACCCCGGGGCGCAGCTGCCACGGGTGCGGCCCGGCCAGTGGGCGGTATTCGACACCCAGGGCGTCCAGTCGCTCCAGGTGGGCCGGCAGGCGGCGCCGGAAGTCGGCCAGGTCGCGGGCGGGAGCCGGGCTCCACACCACCTCGGCGAACGCGGCCAGCCGGGGGAACGCGGCGTAGTCGACCCGACGCGCCGAATCGAGGTGCTCGGTCCACACCTGCGCCTGCGCACCGAGGACATGGGCCACCGCAGGGCCGGTCAGGTCGGCGGGTATCGGTTCGTAGCGGTACACGTCGTCCAACGTGTGCACGGACCCCACGGGGATCGGCTCGTCCGGGTCGGCGGATTGCCGGTGATCAAGGTAAACATGCTGCTCAGGGCACATGACCACGTCGAAACCGGCCTGCGCCGCCGCCACCCCGGCCCGCTCACCACGCCACGACGCGATCACCGTGCCGTCGGCCACGGGTCCGACACCGGCGATCTCGTCCCAGCCCACTGCCCGCCGGCCCTTGGCCGCCAGGTGCTCCACGATCTGCCGCACGAACCACCCGTGCAGCTCACCGGTCGTGCTCAGGCCGAGTTCGGTCCGGCGCCGCTGGGCCGCCGCACTCCGCTCCCACTGGACCAGCGGCACCTCGTCCCCGCCGACGCCGATCACTCGACTGGGAAACACGTCCACCACGTGGTCGAACACCGCCCGGAAGAAGTCCACAGTGGACTCCTCGACGTTGGCCACGTTCTCGCAGATGCCCCAGGAGGTCCACACCGGCACGTCCGCACCGGTGTTGCCCAGCGAAGGGTAGGCCGCGATCGCCGCCTGGGTGTGGCCGGGAATGTCCACCTCCGGCACCACCGTGATCGCCCGGTCAGCAGCGTAGGCGACGATTTCCCGCAGGTCAGCCGTGCTGTAGTGACCGCCGTGCGGCCTGCCGTCCATCACACCGGTAGGCGGGGCGCCGACCCTGGACTCGGTCCGCCACCCGCCGATCTCGACCAGCCGGGGACAGCCGGGCACGTCCAGCCGCCAGCCCTGGTCGTCGGTCAGATGCAGGTGCAGGACGTTGAGCCGGTGCGCGGCCAGCAGGTCGATGAACCGGAGCACCCCGGCCTTCGGCATGAAGTGCCGCGCCACGTCCAGCAGACACCCGCGCCACCCGAAGCGCGGCCGGTCGGCCACCACGCCACACGGCAGCGTGACCGTACGCGAAGGCACCCGGAACTGGCCGCTCAACTGCCGCAACGTCTGGGCCGCGTAGTGCGCACCAGCGGCGTCCGCGGCCACCACCGACACCTGGTCCGGGGTGATCTCCAGCCGGTAGCCCTCGGCCTGGGGGGCGGCGGTCGGATCGAGCCGGAACCGGATCGGCCCGTCGTCGGCCACCCGCAGCCCGAGCGCGGCCGCCAGCCAGGTGCCCGCCCGCGCCGTGCCGTCGTCAACACCGATCACCGGCCCGACCACGTGCACCCCCGGCGCCGGAATCGCGGTCACCGGCTGGGGCAGCAGCAGATCGAAGGCCGTCATCCGAACAACACCATCGCTACCGCCTCCGCCTTCATCGAGCCGACCTCAGGAGACAACCTGCCGCTGACCGGATCGCGGGGGAACCAGGTCACCGTGCCGGACCTTTGATTGGCCACGTACAGCCAGCGCTCACTCGGATCGAGGGCCGCATGCCGTGGCCAGTCGCCGGTCGGCACCGAATCCACCAGTCGCAGGTCGTCCAGCTCGAACGTGTCCACGGTGTTGGGCCCCCGGTTGGTGACGTACAGGAACCGGCCGTCCGAGGACACCACGGCCTCACCGGGGTAGCCGTCCGCCGCCAGCGGCAGCACGGCGCCGGTGGTCAGCGTGCCGGCATCCCACGTGCACACGATCACCTGCGCCGCGTACTCGCACACCAGGAACGCCCGCGTGCCGTCCGGGTGCCACACCAGATGCCTCGGCCCCGGCCCGGCGCTCACCCGCTGGTGTCGGTGCAGCGTGCCGTCGGCCAGTCGGTACACGTCGACCGAGTCGGTGCCCAGGTCGACGGTCACCACCCACTGCCCGCTCGGGTCGGCGCCGACCTGGTGCGCGTGCACCCCGGGGGCCCGACAGGTGACCTGCCCGTCGGCCCGCAGCACTGTGACATCGCCGGAGCCGTAGTGCGCCACCAGCAGATACTCGCCGAACGCGCTCACGTGGGTCGGCGAATCGCCACCGGTCGGCCAGGCCTCCCGCACCGCAAGGGTTTTCGCATCCAACACGGTCACCGATCCGGCAGCCGTCTCGTTCGCGGCGTACAGGTGCCGCCCGTCCGGCGAGAGCGCCAGCCAGGACGCGTCCGACACCCCGGCCACGGTCGACGTGATCGTCAGCGCACCCGTGCTCGGATCATGGTCGGCGACGGCCAGCCCGTCCGGCGTGTAGCTACCGACGAAGACCATCCGACGCCTTCCCGCCGATCGAGCGGATCGAATGGCCCGGCAGCGCACCGGTCGGCTGCCCGTCGACCAGCGTCCGCACGCCGTCGACCAGCACCGTGTGCACGCCGACCGCTGCCTGCCGCGGCTGCGTGAACGTGGCCGTGTCGCCGATCGTGGCCGGGTCGAACAGCACCAGATCGGCGACCGCGCCGACCCGCACGACACCCCGGTCGGTCAGGCCGAGCCGCCGCGCGGGCCGGGACGTGAGGTGCGCGACGCACTCGGCAAGGTCCAGCACGCCGAGTTCCCGCACGTAGTGGCCGAGATAGCGCGGGAACGTGCCCCAGCCGCGCGGATGTGGCTGGTTACCGACCAGCAGTCCGTCGCTGCCGCCGGTGTGGGTGCGGTGCCGCATGATCGCCCGCACGTTCGCCTCGTCGCCGACGTGCATCAGGCAGGACGTGCCGAGTTCGTCGTCGCGCAGGGTGTCCAGGTACAGCTCACCGGGCGGCACCCCCAGCCGTGCGGCCGATTCGGCAACACTGTGTCCGACCAGGTGCGCCAGCTGCCGATGCCGCACGCCGTTGATCTCGATCGTCGCCCAGTCCACCGGCACACCGTGGCAGCCGTCCGAGCCGATCTCCTCCAGTGCCACCAGTATCCGGTCCCGAGTGTCCACATCGGATAGTCGGGCGCGCGTTGTCGCCGGTCCGCCCTCGGCTGCCCAGCTGGGCAGCAGCGCGGCGAGGTAGGTCGCGCCGGCCAAGTAGGGATAGGTGTCCAGCGAGATGTCACAGCCTGCGTCGATCGCGTTGTCCAGCAACGACAACAGCTCACCGGCTCGACCGGCGTTGACCGGGAAGTTCATCGTCGCGTGCGCCAGGTGCAGCGACACACCGGACCGCTGGGACACGTCGACCATCTCGGCGAAATTGGCCACCGCACTCGCGCCGTACCCCCGGTGGTGCGGGCTGTAGTACCCGCCCGCCGATGCGACCACCCGGCACAGCTCGACCAGCTCCTCGGTGTCCGCATACATGCCCGGCGGGTAGGTCAGGCCGGACGACATGCCGACAGCACCCTGCGCCATGGCTTCGGCGACGTCCGATCGCATCCCGTCCAACTCGGCTGGCGTCGCGGGCCGATCCGCCCAGCCGACGTGCCGCATCCGTACGGTGCCCTGCGGCACCAGGTAGGCGGCGTGCAC
The DNA here is from genome assembly GCA_036279295.1 of Pseudonocardiaceae bacterium. Classification (GTDB taxonomy): domain Bacteria; phylum Actinomycetota; class Actinomycetes; order Mycobacteriales; family Pseudonocardiaceae; genus DATEPR01. The sequence goes on from DASUJK010000064.1 coordinate 9,989, forward strand.
GGCGATGCCCATGTCCAACCGGTCCAGGTACTCGCCGACCGACCGCCAGTTCCAGTCGAAGCCGGGCGGATCGCCGTTCCAGCCCGCCAGTTGCTCCCGCAGCAGCCCGAGCACGCCGTCGTCCACCGGCGCGTAGGACAGCCCGTCCTGACCGATGACCTCCAGCGTCACGCCCTGTGACACCTTGGCCAGGTGCTCGGGCTCGGTGAGCAGCACCAGGTCGGAATGCGAGTGCATGTCGATGAAGCCGGGCGCCAGCACGAGCCCGTCGGCGTCGATCACGGCGGTACCGGACAACCCGGGCCCGATCTCGGCGACGCGCCCGTCCCGGACGCCGACCGACGTCCGGTAGCCGGGTGCGCCGGTGCCGTCCACGACGGTGGCGTCGGCGACGACGATGTCGTGTGCCATCAGAAGTAGGTACGCACGAAGTCGACCACGGTGGTGCCGTCGACCACCGGGATCAGCCGCCACTTGTCGAACGTCGTGCACGGGTGCGACAGCCCCATCCCGACCCAGTCACCGACGCCCGGCAGGTTGTCGCCGACCAGGAACGTGTGCTGGTCCACGATCTTGCTCACCCGGGGACCGACCAGCGGCTCGGTGGTGCCGTCCACCCTGCGGACCACGCGGGGCACCGGCATGCCCTCGTCGAACGGCGCGTCCCGCTTGCCCATGGTGAGCAGCGCGAGGCCGGGCTCCGGTTGGGACATCACCTGCGCCCACGCCCGGAACGCGGCCCGGAACGGCGCTGCGTCCGGGAGCCGAGTCGTTTCGCCCAGCGGCGAGATGTCCCGGTAGAAGCCGTCGTCGTGGCTGACGTAGGCGCCACTGCGCAGCATCGGCCGGACCCGGGGATCTGCCCATGGCCGGGCGAGCACGTCGGTGACCACGTCGACGAACGAGCTGCCCCCTGCCGTGACGATCACCTCGGCCACGTCCGGGAACTCCAGCCGCTCGGCCAGCACACGCAGCCGCTCCAGGTACTCGGCGAGGACGGGCAGCGCCGACGCGTCCCGGCCGAGCACACCTTCGTAACCGGCCACCCCGGCCAGCCGCAGCACCGGACTCGCGGTCACGGCGTCGGCCACGGTGCTCGCCGTGGCCACGTCCCGGGCACCAGACCGGCCACCCGGGGCGCCCAGTTCGACCAGCACACCCAACGGCCTGCTCACCCTGGCGGCCCGCAGCACGGCGTCCATCTGCTCCACGCCGGCCACCGAGTCGGCCCAGCAGTAGCACTCGAAGTCCGGATCACGGTCCAGCTCACCGGCCAGCCAGCGCAGCCCGGCCGGGTCGACCAGTTCGTTGGCCAACTGAATCCGGCGCACGCCGAACGCCCGGTACACCCGCAGCTGGCTGATGTTGGCCGTGGTCATACCCCATGCGCCGAGCGACAATTGCCGCTCGAACAGCTGCGGCGCCATCGTGGTCTTGCCGTGCGGGGCCAGCGCCATGCCGTGCCGGGCGCACCAGTCGGCCATCGTGGTCAGGTTGTGGGTGAGCGCGGCCTCGTCCAGCACCAGGAACGGGCCGACGAACCCGTCGTCGAACAGGTCCGGCTTGGCGTCCGCGATCGCACCGACGGTCTGCCCGAACACCTCGGCCGGCAGGCCCTTGAACTGCCAGTCGACCCGTTCGGCCCGGAGCGCGGCGACCCTGGCGGAGTCGATGCCCGGTAGGCCCATTCGCGCTACCTCCGTTGCGTATGGTGCAGCGAGCAATGCATAGCAGAGAAGGACGGCTGATGGCCAAGACCGAGATCCGCACCGCGGACGCGCCCAACCCGGTCGCCGCGTTCGCGCAGGGCGTACGCAAGGGCAATGTCGTGCAGGTCGCGGGCCAGGTCGGCATCGACCCGGCGACCGGCCAGGTGGCCGGCCCGACGGTGGCCGAACAGGCCCGCAGGACGCTGACCAACGTGGCCGCGGTGCTGGCCGCTGGCGGCGCCACGTTCGACGATGTCGTGATGATGCGGGTCTACCTGACCGACACGGCGCACTTCGCCCAACTCAACGAGGTGTACGGCGAGTTCATGGTGGAGCACGTCACGGCGCCGTTCCCGGCCAGGACCACGGTCTACGTCGGCCTGCCGGCCGGCCTGCTGGTGGAGATCGACGCGTTGGCCGTGATCGAGCAGTAGGGCGGTTCTGGTACTCTGATGGGTGCGACCAGCCCTCGCGTCAGTGGGGGCGGCAAGTGGAGTCCCGCTCCCACCCGTCTCGTCCCCGTGGCGTTCGGGTCCGGTCCCGAGGTTGGTCCGTCCTCATCGACGGTCTGACCTCCGGAGTCTTGACGCGTCCGCGCGTCAGGCCGATCGGTTTGGCAGCGGCCCCGGAGCCATCAGGCGACGGGGCTTTTCGCCGTGTGGGGTCCGCGACGACAGGTCGCGCCGACACGATTCCGAACCGAGGAGGCCCCATCAGCCCCGAGCCGCGCATCACCGAACCGCGCATCAACGATCGCATCCGCGTTCCCGAAGTCCGTTTGGTCGGACCGGCGGGAGAGCAGGTGGGCATCGTACGAATCGAGGACGCCCTACGCCTGGCGCAGGAATCCGATCTCGATCTCGTTGAGGTCGCACCGCAGGCGCGCCCTCCCGTGGCCAAGCTCATGGACTACGGGAAGTTCAAGTACGAGAGCGCGCAGAAGGCGCGCGAGTCGCGCCGCAACCAGCAGTTCACCGTGATCAAGGAGCAGAAGCTCCGGCCGAAGATCGACTCGCACGACTACGAGACGAAGAAGGGCCACGTGGCCCGCTTCCTCTCGCACGGGAACAAGGTCAAGGTGACCATCATGTTCCGTGGTCGTGAGCAGTCCCGGCCCGAACTCGGTTTCCGGCTGCTGCAGCGGTTGGCCGACGACGTCGCCGAGCTGGGCTTCGTCGAGGCATCGCCGAAGCAGGACGGCCGCAACATGATCATGGTGTTGGCGCCGCACAAGAACGTGAAGCCGCAGCCACGCACCAAGGCCGCGACAGCGGAGGACGGCGCCACCGAGGCCACCGACCGGAGTGAGAGTCAGACCTCTGGCCAGGCGTGATCGGCACGGCACGCCCGTGCCGATCACACAACGATGAGGACGAACATGCCCAAGAACAAGTCACACAGCGGATCCACCAAGCGCTTCCGGGTGACCGGTGGCGGCAAGGTGCTGCGTGAGAAGGCCGGCAAGCGACACATCCTGGAGAAGAAGTCCAGCGAGCTGACCCGTCGCCTCTCCGGCACCACCGAGGTCGCCAAGAACGACGTCAAGCGCGTCAAGCGCCTGCTCGGCCGCTGACCCAGCTGATTCAGCGGGGCCGATCGCAGCAGTGTCGATCCTTGCAATGTCGATCCTTGCTGTGTCGACCTAGCACCGTCATGCACATTCGGGGCGCACGCCAGGCCCCACTTACCGGACAGGACCACCACCGTGGCACGCGTGAAGCGGGCGGTAAACGCCCAGAAGAAGCGCCGCACCACCCTTGAAATGGCCAGCGGCTACCGTGGCCAGCGCTCGCGGCTCTACCGCAAGGCCAAGGAGCAGATGCTCCACTCGCTCAACTACGCCTACCGGGACCGCCGGGCGCGCAAGGGCGACTTCCGTCAGCTGTGGATCACCAGGATCAACGCTGCCGCGAGGCAGAACGGCCTGACCTACAACCGCTTCATCCAGGGCCTGAAGGGCGCCAGCATCGAGGTGGACCGCAAGATCCTCGCCGAACTCGCCGTGAGCGACCCGACCGCGTTCACCGCGCTGGTCGACCTGGCCCGTGAGCACGCGGACGCGCAGGGCAGCCCGGCCTGAGCACACGGGCTGTAGCAACACAAGAGTGGCAGCACACATGGCAGCACAGTCAGTCGACCCGGGGCACCCGTTCACCGAACGGACACCCCGGGTCGCCGCTGCGCGGCACCTGACGAGACGGTCCGGCCGCCTGGCAGCGGGCCGGTTCCTCGCCGAGGGCGCCCAGGCGGTCCGGGAGGCACTGGCCTGGGCTGCGGCCGGCAAGGGCGCCGTGCACGAACTGTTCGTCACCGCGGTCGCCGTCGACCGCAATCCTGATCTCGTCCAGGCGGCGCAGGCGGCGTCGGTACCGGTGTCCGAGATCACCGACCGGGCGGCGGCATCGTTGTCCGAAACCGTCACACCCCAGGGCGTGCTGGCCGTCTGCGATCTCGTCGACCAGTCCGTCGGGGTGGCACTGGCCGGTGCTCCGCTGCTGGTCGCCGTGCTCTACGGGGTGGCCGACCCGGGCAACGCGGGCACCGTGCTGCGGGTGGCCGACGCGGCGGGTGCGGACGCCGTGCTGCTGGTCGGGGACACCGTCGACCCGCACAACGGCAAGTGCGTGCGGGCATCGGCGGGCAGCCTGTTCCACCTGCCGATCGCCAGGACCCGGCAGCCGGCCGACGCACTGGCCGCGTGCCGCGCCGCCGGGCTGCTGCTGATCGCGGCGGCCGGCAACGCCGTCGACGATCTGGACATGGCGACCGATGCGGGCGAACTGGCGGCACCGACGGCGTGGGTGTTCGGCAGCGAGGCGCACGGCCTCCCGGCCGACGTGCTGACCAGCGTGGACAAGGTCCTGTCGGTGCCGATCCATGGCCTGGCGGAGAGCCTGAACCTGGCCACCGCCGCTGCCGTATGCATGTATACAACGGCCCGCGCACAGCGATACACCAACCGACAGGTATCTCGAAGGCGGCCAATGGGACCGGTCTCGTAGGATTGGCCCGCTCGGCAACCCGCCCGACCAGCCAGGAGTTGTCCATCCACATGTCCGGAGCAAACGACCCGTACGACCCCAAGGAGGTCGCGGCGCTGGCGCCGGAGACCTTGCTGTCGGCGGTGAACCAGGCCGAAACGGCGTTCGCCGAGGCTGCTGACCTGGACGTGCTGGCGCGGCGACGGCCGGCGCATCTTGGTGAGCGGTCCCCGGCTTCGCTGGCCAGGCGCGAGATCGGCGCGCTGCCGCCGGCCGCCCGCGCAGAGGCCGGCAAGCGGGTCAACGAGACGCAGGCGGCGATCAAGGTGGCCTACGAGCGGCGGCACGCCGAACTCGAAGCCCACCGCGACGAGCGCATGCTGCGTGAGGAAGCCGTCGACGTCACCCTGCCGTGGGACCGGCTGCCCAGGGGCGCCCGGCACCCGATCTCGACCATTTCCGAGCGGATCGCCGACGTGTTCGTCGGCATGGGCTGGGAAGTGGCCGAAGGGCCCGAGATCGAGACCGAGTGGTTCAACTTCGACGCGTTGAACTTCCGCAAGGACCACCCGGCCCGGACCATGCAGGACACGTTCTACGTGGCGCCCGAGGACTCCGGCCTGGTGCTGCGCACCCACACGTCACCGGTGCAGATCCGGGCCATGCTCAACCGGGATCTCCCGCTGTACGTGGTGTGTCCCGGTCGGACGTTCCGGACCGACGAACTGGACGCGACGCACACGCCGGTGTTCCACCAGGTCGAGGGGTTGGCCATCGACAAGGGCCTGACCATGGCGAACCTGAAGGGCACGCTGGACGCGTTCGCCAGGGCCATGTTCGGCGACAAGGCGAAGATCCGGCTGCGGCCGTCGTTCTTCCCGTTCACCGAGCCGTCCGCGGAGCCGGACGTGTGGTTCGAGGCGAAGAAGGGCGGCGCGGGCTGGGTCGAGTGGGGCGGCTGCGGCATGGTCCACCCGAACGTGCTGGCGGCCTGCGGCATCGATCCCGATGTCTACTCAGGATTCGCGTTCGGCATGGGTATCGAGCGCACCCTGATGTTCCGCAACGGTCTGCCCGACATGCGGGACATGATCGAGGGCGATGTCCGGTTCACGTCCGCGTTCGGAATGGAGGCATAGGCGGTGCGAGTCCCCGTCACCTGGCTGGCCGAGCGCCTGGACCTGCCCAACTACGACGACGGCGTGTCCCTGGCCGACCGGTTCGCCGAGGCGTTCGTGCGCGTCGGCCTGGAAGTCGAGGAAGTCACCCAGCTCGGTGAGGTGACCGGCCCCATCGTGGTCGGTCGCGTCATGGAGATCGAGGAACTGAAGGACTTCAAGAAGCCGATCCGGTTCTGCCGGGTCCAGGTCGCCGAGAACAGCCGCGACGCAGAAGCCGTGCGCGGCATCGTCTGCGGTGCCACCAACTTCGTCGAGGGGGACCTCGTCGTCGTCGCGCTGCCCGGCTCGTCGCTGCCCGGCGGGTTCGCCATCTCGGCACGCAAGACCTACGGCCACGTCAGCGACGGCATGATCTGCTCGGCGCGCGAGCTGGGCCTTGGCGACGAGCACGCCGGCATCCTGGTGCTGCCCAGCGGCACCGCGAGCCCCGGCACGGACGCGGTCGCGCTGCTCGAACTGGCCGACACCGTGATCGAACTGGCCATCACGCCGGACCGTGGTTACGCGCTGTCAGTGCGTGGCCTGGCCAGGGAACTGGCGTGCGCGCTCGACGTGCCGTTCGCCGACCCCGCGTCGATCGACGTGCCGACGGCCGAAGGTCCCGCTTGGCCGGTGCACATCGAGGACCAGTCCGCGTGTCCCCGGTTCGTGGCCCGCCGGGTGACCGGCATCGACCCGACCGAGCCGACCCCGTGGCCGATCCGGCGCAGGCTGATGCTGGCCGGTATCCGGTCCATCTCGCTGGCCGTCGACGTGACCAACTACGTGATGTTGGAGACCGGTCAGCCGCTGCACGCGTTCGACGCGACGGCGCTGCACGGCAACATCACGGTGCGCAGGGCCCAGCCCGGCGAGAAGCTGACCACGCTGGACGACGTGCAGCGCGACCTGAGCCCGGACGACATCGTGGTCGCCGACGAGAGCGGCCCGATCAGCATGGCCGGCGTGATGGGCGGTGCGTCCACCGAGGTGCGGTCGGACAGCAGCGACATCCTGCTGGAGGCGGCCACCTGGGAGCCGGCGTCGATCGCGCGGACCGCCCGTCGGCACAAGCTGCCCAGCGAGGCGTCCCGCCGGTTCGAGCGGTACGTCGACCCCGCGGTGCCGCCTGCCGCGCTGGAACTGGCGGCCAGGCTGCTGGCCAGGCACGGCGAGGGCGCGATCCAGCCGGGCCGCACCGATGTCGGTCGGCCGCGGCTGCCCGGCCCGGTGACCATCCCGATGGGGCTACCCGACCGCGTGGCTGGCGTGCGCTACGGCCGGGGTGTGACAGTAGGGCGGTTGCAGCAGATCGGTTGCAGCGTCGACGTGGATGCCGCCGAGGACGGCACGCCGCTGGTGATCGCCACTCCACCGAGCTGGCGCGCCGACCTGAACCAGCCGGCTGACTTCGTCGAGGAAGTCCTGCGGCTGGAGGGCTACCACACCATCCCGTCGGAGCTGCCGCCCGCGCCGCCCGGCCGTGGCCTGACCACGATCCAGCGGCGCGAACGCGCGGTGTCGCGGGCGCTGGCCGAGGCCGGTTACATCGAGGTGCTGCCGTTCCCGTTCGTCGCACCGAAGGTGTGGGACGACTTCGGCCTGGCCGATGACGACCCCCGGCGACGGTCACTGACGGTGCTCAACCCGCTGGAGTCCGACGCCGACCAGTTCACCACGATGCTGCTGCCGGTACTGCTGGACACGGTGCAGCGCAACGTGTCCCGTGGTTTCACCGACCTCGCGCTCTACCACATCGGGCAGGTCGCCATCGTCGGCGAGACCCGGCACACCGTGCCCGACGTCGGTGTGGCGGACCGCCCGACCGGCGCCGAGCTGTCCGCGCTGTACGCCGCCCTGCCCGACCAGCCGGTGCACGTCGCCGCGGTGCTGGCCGGGCACCGGGAGCGCCAGGGCTGGTGGGGCAATGGTGAGTCGGCCGGTTGGGCGGACGCGATCCAGGCCGCCAGGATCGTCGCGCAGACGTCCGGAGTGGACGTTGCCGTGGCGGCAGCCGACCACGCCCCATGGCATCCCGGCCGGTGTGCGCAGCTGTCCGTGGCCGGCACCGTGATCGGCCACGCGGGCGAACTGCACCCGAAGGTCATCGAGCGGCTCGGCCTGCCGAAGCGGACCTGCGCGATGGAGCTGAACCTGGACGCGATCCCCGCCATCGAGCGTCGGCCGGTGCCCGTGGTGTCACCGTATCCGCCGGTGCTGCTGGACGTGGCCATCGTGGTCGACGCCACGGTGCCGGCCACCGAGGTGGCCGATGTGCTGCGCGCCGGCAGCGGCGAACTGTTGGAGGAGTTGGCCCTGTTCGACGTGTACACCGGCAAGCAGGTCGGCGACGGCAAGCGTTCGCTGGCCTACTCGATGCGGTTCCGCGCGCAGGACAGGACGCTCACCCGCGAGGAGGCGACCGCGGCCAGGGACGCGGCCGTCGTACTGGCCACCGAACGACTGGGTGCCGCGCTGCGCGCCTGAGGCACTGGCGCGTCAGCGGCGCGGGAGGGCCAGGGCGAAGCGACACATGAGATGGGCGGGGCCGGCAGGCCCCGCCCATCTCCGTCAGACCGGCAGGTCCAGCGGTTGCGCCACCGCGATCGCGTCGGCCGGATCGTGCAACTGGCCGGTGATGCCGACCTGGAGGTGCGCGGGGATCTGGTGCGTCCGCATGGGTTCGCCGGTCGTCGCCGACTCGCGTACCCCGCTCGCCTTGATCCGGGTCACCCGCTCACAGCCCATGGTCGGCCACGGCGCGCTGGTCGCGTCCGGGTCCGGCTCCATGCCGTCGCAGATCGCCGCGATGCCGTTCACCCGGGTTGTCACGCCGTCCTCGTCGTCCAGCGTCATGCCGCACGACGTGACCAGGTGCACGTCGACCAGCGGCGCCGGGCCGGGGCAGTGGCTGGTGTAGTTCTGCTCCATGGTCCGCAGCACGCCGAGCGCGCCGGGGGTGTCGGTGCTCTGCACGTGCTCAAGGCACACCTCCAGCCCGAACACGACCGGCCTGCCGTTCGGACCGGTGACACCCTGCACGGTGAACGCGTGCCAGCGCCACCATTCCCAGTCGTCCAGAATCGGCTGGAACATCGGGTTCAGTGCGGCGTCCCACTTGCTGTGGTCCACGCCGGACTGGCCGAACGCGTAGTCGATCCGCGACATCAGGCGCTTCTGGTTGGTGGACAGGCCTGCCATCACCGGCACCGAGCAGTCCCGCTGGTTGCGCGCCACCTCCTCCTGGGTGAGCGGACCGCCGGGACCGCCGCGGATGACCAGCACCGTGTTGAAGTAGGTCGGGTGCGCCTCGTGCGACTCCCGCGGTGTCTTGTGCCAGAACATGGTGCCCGGCACGATCAGCCAGTCCGCGTACTCCGGCGCCGTGAAGAACGGCCGCAGGATCTCCTCGGCGATGTTGGGCAGCAGGATGTCCCCGTTGGGATAGCTGTTCCGCAGGGCCTCCTCGTCGGCGCCCGGCCCGCCGAACCGGAAGTAGAACTCCGGCGCGACGAAGACCTTCAGCGTGTCCGGGCCCGCGATGTCCACGGCGAACGTCTCGCGCGTCCACTCCGCGACCTGGCACAGCGTGCGAGCCCGGATCTCGGCGTCCTTGCGGTACGGGCTGTTCGTGTTCACCTCCAGCACCCGCGTCGGCGCGGAGGTGACCGATCCGTAGCCGATGACCTGGATTCGCTTGTACTTGGGCATCCCGACTCCCGGGGGCTCGTGTGCTGCTGGCTTGGGTGCGGCAGGGCGGGGCACGGGGCCGCCTGCTGCTGGCGGCCCCGCGCCCGATCGGGTGGCGACACAGTGCCTACCGCGGCACCGGCCGGAGCGGGGCGTGCGACGGCGGCGGTCAACACAGCCGACGGGCGCTTCTCGGGGAGGTCGTCCAAGAGGCCGGTCGGTGGGTCCGCTACGCGGTCGCGACGCGCACGTCGCTCGTGACGTCACCCTCGTGCGGTGCGCCTGGCGGGCGGCGCACCGGTGTGTTGCGGGTCAGGAGGTGCCTGACGTCACGGTCCACAGGTTCGTCGGACCCAGTTCGGCGACCATGTCGAACGTGCCGCTGTATTCGACCTGTTCCTCGTTGGTGATCTGCTCGATGTCCAGCACTTCGCCGTGGTCGAAGGTGCCGGCCGTGACCCAGTATTCGGGGTGTGGGGTGAACACGAGGTTGATGTTCGGCTCGGCCTGCACCGCGAACACACCCGCATTGGACATGCCGATCCCGACGGTCGCCG
>DASUJK010000065.1:0-22118 GCA_036279295.1 Pseudonocardiaceae bacterium
TGATGATCGTGGCCAGCTGGGGCGCTGTTGGTGGCGATGTCCCGCACCATGGCGACGAGCGCCAGTAGGACGACCACCATGCCTGCGGTCAGGACGAGTGGCTGGGCGGCGGGTTTGACGTAGCGCAGGTAGGTGCCGTCCAGCGTGATCTTGATCAGCGCGCTGCCGACCAGCACGAGCAGGATGTTCGTCGTCTCGCGGCGCATCGCGGTCATCGGTAGCCGCCGAGCACGCACAACCCGACCAGCACGGCTGACCCGACCGCGACCACGAATGTGGCCGGCGCGAATCTCGCCACGAACGCCCTGCCGAACGTGCCTGCCTGCAACGCGATCAGCTTCACGTCCACCGCTGGCCCGACCACCAGGAACACCAGCCTGGGCAGCAACGGCATCGCGGACAGCGAAGCGGCGACGAACGCGTCTGCCTCGCTGCACGATGCCAGGACCACTGCCAGCGCCGCCATCACCAGCACACCGATCACCGCGTGGCCGCCGAGCGTGACGAACCACGATGGTGGGACGAGGACGTTCAGCGTGGCCGCCGCCAGTGCCCCGATCACCAGGAAGCCGCCCGCGTCGGCGAGATCGGCACGCGCGGTCTCGGCGAACACCACGAGCCGGGGTCGACCGGGCCGCTCCGGCAGCAGTGTGCGGGCGCGTTCGACGATCCACTCGGTGCGGCCGTGGCGCGACCACAGCCAGCCCATCAGCAGCGATGTGAGCAACGAAGCCAGGAACCGGGCCAGCACCATTTCCGGCGCTGCCGGAAACGCTACGGCGGTCGCGACCAGAACCACCGGGTTCACGGCCGGCGCGGCGAGCAGAAACGCCAGTGCGACGGGCACTGGCACGCCCTGCCGCATCAGCCGCCTGGCGACCGGCACCGAAGCGCACTCACAACCCGGCAACGCCACGCCCGCAAGGCCGGCCACGCCGACGGCCGCGAGCCGGTTGTGCGGCAACACCCTGCGCAACAGCCGAGCCGGCACGAACGCGGCGATGGCACCGCTGATCAGCACGCCGAACACCAGGAACGGCATGGCCTGCACGCAGATCGCGACGAAGACGGTGGCCCCGGTGCGCAATGCGGCCACGCCCAGGAGGCCACCGAGCCAGCCACGTGCCAGTACCGCGAGCACCAGGATGCCGCACAGCACCTGTGCCGAGGTGAGCCGAAACCTTGGTGGCCCAGCAACCGCCGGCGAGGCCGGGTCGTTGGTCGTGGCGCTGCTGGCGGTCGTCACCTGCGGGATCGTGCCAGGGCGCCGCGCTCCCCGATCGGGTTACCCGGTGGCCTCGGCCAACAGTTCGCCGCGCAGCTGGGATGCCGTCGACACGACCAGCATCAGCAGTGTGCCCATCGCGGCCACGTTCAACCCGCTGGCCGGGAACGTGTACCGCAGCGTCACGTCCATCCCGCGTTCGGTGTGTACGACGCCCAGCGTGCCGAACAGGCCCTGCCCGGCTCGTTCCGCCGCTGACGACGCCAGGTTGGGCGACTCCGGCAGGTCCCATGCGACGACGCACGTCAGGCTGAGCACCGCCAGCCCTTCGGACAACTGCATGCCCTGCAACGCACACGGCACGTCGGAATGCCGGAAGGTCAACGCGCCGTCGTCGTCGACGTGTACGTCGTGGTAGCGCTCCAGTGCCTCCCTGGCCGTGGCCAACAAATCCGCCGTCGTCACTGCCTCTGCCTCGTTCACCGGGCCTCCCCCGCGGCCGCGTCGACCGCAGCACCGAATCGCCTGTCCCGCCGCGCATAGTGCTCCACGGCGCGCCACAGGTGCAGCCGGTCGAAGTCGGGCCACAGGATGTCCTGGAACACCAACTCCGCATACGCGGACTGCCACAGCATGAAATTCGACGTCCGTTCCTCGCCGGACGGCCGGATGAAGAGATCCACGTCGGGCATGTCGGGCTGGTACATGTACCGGCCGATGGTCCGCTCGTCCACCTTGTCGGGGTTGATCTTCCCCTCCGCGGCCAGCTTGGCGATCTGCTTGGCGGCATCGGCGATCTCGGCCCGGCCGCCGTAGTTCACGCACATCGTCAGGTTGATGACGTCGTTGCCCTTGGTGCGCTCCTCGGCGATCTTCAGCTCGTTGACGACGCTGCGCCACAGCTTCGGCAACCGCCCGGCCCACCGCACCCGCACACCCAGCTCGTCCAGCTCGTCGACCCGTCGGTGGATCACGTCCCGGTTGAACTCCATCAGGAAACGGACCTCGTCCGGGCTGCGCTTCCAGTTCTCCGTCGAGAACGCGTACACCGAGATCCATTTCACACCGATCTCGATGGCACCGCGCACCACGTCGAGCACCACGGCCTCACCACGTTTGTGCCCCTCGACCCTGGGCAACCCGCGCTGGTTCGCCCACCGGCCGTTGCCGTCCATCACGATGGCCACGTGCTGGGGCACGAACTCCAGCGGGATCGCAGGCGGCTTGGCGCCGGACGGGTGCGGATCGGGCGGTCGCACCGGCGTCGTCCGCGCGTGGGTGTTGCGTCGGCGCCGCGAAGGCAGCATGGGTGGATCCTCCTCGGTGGGACGTCAGTGCTCGGACACAACCGTCAGGCCGGCCGGTCGTCGGGTTCGTCGTGCGGTCCGACGGCGTGCGGCCACGGTGCCGGCACCCTGCGCTCGACCAGCGGCAACGAGCGCAGCTGCCGTTCCAGGTGCCACTGCAACAATGCCGCGACCAAGCCGCTGGCCTCCCTGCGGGCCGGCTGGCCCGCAGCGTCGGCGATCATCCATTCGCCGTGCATCAGGGCCGCCAGCAGGCCGAACGTCTCCGTGGCCGGTCGGGAGGCACCGGCAGGTCGGCACCGGGAGCACACCGCACCACCAGCAGGCACGCTGAACGCCTGGTGCGGTCCCGGCTCGGCACACCGCGCGCACTCGGCGACCGCCGGCGCCCAGCCCGCGTAGGCCATCGCCCGCAGCAGGAACGCGTCCAGCACCAGCGACGGGTCCCGCTCCCGCCCGGACAGCGCCCGCAGCGCACCCCCGACCAGCAGGTAGAGCCGCATCGCGGGCTCGCCCTCTTCGACGGCCAGCCGGTCCGCGGTCTCCAGCACCGCGCAGCCTGCCGTGTAGCGGGGGTAGTCACCGACCAGGCCGATGCCGAACGCGTCCACCGTCTCCACCTGGGTGATCACGTCCAGCGTCCGGCCGGTGTAGAACTGCACGTCAACGTGCCCGAACGGCTCCAGCCGCGCCCCGAACCGGGACCTGGTCCGCCGCACGCCCTTGGCCACCGCGCGCACCTTGCCGTGCCGGCGGGTGATCAGCGTGACGATCCGGTCGGCCTCGCCCAGCTTGTGCACCCGCAGCACCACACCGGTGTCGCGGTACAAACTCATACGAGCACCTCGCTAGCGCTCGGTGCGCGCATTCGCGTGGCACTGTGTCATTGGTTCGCTCGCAAGCTCGCTCACGCCAACATGGTCCCATCCAGCGGTGACTGTTCAGAACCCGAGCCTACGCAGCTGCTTCGGGTCGCGCTGCCAGTCCTTGGCCACCTTGACGTGTAGGTCCAGGTAGACCTTGGTGCCCAGCAGGGCCTCGATCTGCTGCCTGGCCGCCGTGCCGACCTGCTTGAGCCGCTCCGCCTTGTGGCCGAGCACGATGGCCCGCTGGCTGGGCCGCTCCACGTACAGCTCGGCCTGCACGTCGATCAGGTCGTCCCGGCCCTCGCGTGGCGTCATCTCCTCGACGACCACCGCGATCGAGTGCGGCAGCTCGTCGCGCACACCCTCCAGCGCGGCCTCCCGGATCAGCTCGGCGACCAGGATGATCTCGGGTTCGTCGGTCAGCTCGCCGTCCGGGTACAGCGACGGCCCGACCGGCAGTCGGGCGACCAGCAACTCGGTCAGCACACCGACCTGGAAACCGTCCACAGCGGATACCGGTATCAGTTCGGCGAAGTCCAACAAGCCTTGCAGCGCAAGCAGTTGCTCGCCGACCCGGTCCGGCGACACGAGGTCCGTCTTGGTCACGATGCCGATCACCGGGGTGCGCTTCGGGAGCCTGCGCAGCTCGTCGGCGATGAACTTGTCACCGGTGCCGACCTTCTGGTCGGCCGGCACGCAGAACCCGATCACGTCCACCTCGGACCAGGTGTCCTTGACCAGGTCGTTGAGCCGCTGGCCGAGCAGTGTCCTCGGCCGGTGCAGGCCGGGCGTGTCCACGATGATCAGCTGCGCCTCGGGCCGGTGCACGATGCCCCGGATGGTGTGCCTGGTGGTCTGTGGCTTGTCCGACGTGATGGCCACTTTGCTGCCGACCAGCGCGTTGGTCAGCGTGGACTTGCCGGCGTTGGGGCGGCCGACGAAGCACGCGAACCCGGAACGATGATCGGTTGTCATCCGTTCATTGTCCTTCAGTGCCGTCCACGGCCCGCACCGCGCCGGTCGGATCGACCAGGAACACCGGCGCCGACCTGCCGAGGTCGCGCACCGCGGCCACCGATTCGGCGTGCAACTCGGTGGCCGACGTGACCACGGCGGCCGCTTCCAGCCCTTCGGCCGCGCTGGCCACGGCGGCCGCGACGGCGGCCTGCAACGCGGTGAGCCGCAGCGACGGCAGGCTCACCGTGGCCGCCGTGTAGGTCCGGCCGTCGGTGTCCCGAACCGCGGCGCCCTCGGTCGCCCCGGTGAGTGCCCGCGCCGACCTGGCCAGCGTGATGATCTTCTGGTCCTCGGCACCCAGTTCAGCCACGATCCGTGCTCCTCTCCCGCACCTGTGCCACCTCCGGCTCGTGTGCCACCGGTCGCACCAACACCGACGTGATCCGCATCCGGCCACGCCGGTCCTTGCCGCCCTCGGCCTGCAACTGGAGACCGGCGATCTCGGCCTCGGCGCCGGGCAGCGGCACCCGGCCCAGCGACTGCGCGATCAGGCCGCCGACGGTCTCGACGTCGTCGTCGTCCAGTTCGACATCGAACAGTTCACCGAGGTCCTCGGTGGGCAGCCGGGAGCTGACCCGCACGGTGCCGTCCGGCAGGTGCTCGATCGGCGGCCGTTCGTCGGCGTCGGACTCGTCGGTGATCTCACCGACGATCTCCTCCAGGATGTCCTCGATGGTGACCAGGCCGGCTGTGCCGCCGTACTCGTCGATCACGATCACCAGGTGCGTCCGGTCGCGTTGCAGCTGCTTGAGCAGTTCGTCCAGCCGCTTGGTGTCCGGCACGAACGTGGCGCCGCCCATCAGCTCGCCGATCGTGGGGCCCGCGCCATCCCCGTCCAGGTTGCTGCGCACCAGGTCCTTCAGGTTCACCACGCCGACCACGTCGTCCACGCCGTCGTCCACGACGGGCAGCCGGGTGAACCCGGTCCGCAGTGACAGCGCCAGCGCCTGGCGGACCGACTTGGTCCGCTCGATCCACACGATCTCGGTCCTCGGCACCATCACCTCACGCGCGATGGTGCCGCCGAGTTCGAAGACCGAGTGGATCATCTCCCGCTCGCCCTCGTCCACGACGCCCCGCTCGCCGGCCAGGTCGACCAGTTCACGCAGCTCGACCTCGGACGAGAACGGGCCGTACCGGAAGCCACGGCCGGGGGTGATCGCGTTGCCGATCAGGATCAACAGCCGGGACAGCGGCCCGAGCACCAGGCCGAGCACCCGCACGGGACCGGCCGCGATCAGGCCGACGGCGTACGGGTGCTGCCGGCCGACGGTCCTCGGACCCACGCCGACCAGCACGTACGACACGATCACCATGCTCACCGACGCGACGAGGACGGCCACCCATTCCGGCTGGATCCGGCCCAGGCACACGACGGTGACCAGCACGGTCGCGGTCAGCTCACACACCAGCCGCAGCAACAGCAGCAGGTTGATGTGCCGTGGCCGGTCGGCGACGACGGCGGCCAGCTGCTTGGCGCCGATCCGGCCGCTGCGCGCCAACTCCTCGACCCTGGCCACGGACAGCGTGCCCAGGGCGGCGTCAGCACAGCCGAACGCTCCGGCGGCGAGTACCCCGAGTAGGGCCAACACCAGCAGCAGGACCGAATTCGCCACGCTCACGGACACCGGTGACTACTCCTGGCCGGTGTCCTCGACCGGCAAGGCCGAGTTGCCCGCCGAGTTGTCGGGTGCTGGGTCCTCGGACCTGTCCAGCCCGACCACACCCAACACCCGGTCGTCGGCCTCCCGCTGGGCGGCGCGGCGGGCCGCGTCCACCCGTGCGGTGCGGAAGTCGGCGAGGATGCGCTTCTGCAGCGTGAACATCTCGCGTTCCTCAGCAGGCTCGGCGTGGTCGTAGCCGAGCAGGTGCAGCACGCCGTGCACGGTGAGCAGGTGCAGTTCGTCCAGCAGACTGTGCCCCGCGGTCTTGGCCTGGTCCTTCGCGAAGCTCGGGCACAACACGATGTCGCCGAGCAGAGCTGGTCCCGCGTCGGCGGCGTCGGGCCGCCGCGCGGAGTCCAGCTCGTCCATCGGGAAGGCCATCACGTCCGTGGGGCCTTCCAGGTCCATCCAGCGTTCGTGCAGGTCGGACATGACGTCCAACTCGACCAGCAGCACGGACAGCTCGGCCAGTGGGCTCACGCCCATCCGGTCCAGCGCGAATCGGGCAGCTGCCACGATCGACGTCTCGTCGACGCCGACACCCGACTCGTTGGCGATCTCGATGCTCATCCACTCACGTCTTCGTCGACCCGGTCAGTTACTTGGCCGGCCGGACCCCGTTGCGTGCCTCGGCTTCGTCCTGGATGGCGTGCCAGCGGTCGTACGCCTCCACGATCCGCCCCACCAGACGGTGCCGCACCACGTCGTGGCTCGTCAGCATGGAGAAGTGCACGTCATCGATCCCGGCCAGGATCTCCCGGACGATACGCAGGCCGCTGCGCTGCCCGGTGGGCAGGTCCACCTGTGTGATGTCACCGGTGACGACGATCTTCGAACCGAAGCCCAACCGGGTCAGGAACATCTTCATCTGTTCGGGCGTGGTGTTCTGCGCCTCGTCCAGGATGATGAAGGCGTCGTTGAGGGTGTTGTGGGTCAGCAGGTAGTCCTCGGTGACGTATAGCGAATCGGCTGCCGCGATCTGGATACAGACAGCCTCCGCGCGCCCCTCCGGTTCGATGCGGTCGATGAACCGCTTGGGTCGACCACCGCCCGCTGCTCGATAGGTGGCGAGCTTGCGGCTGAGCCGGAACGGCTCGACCTCAGCGGGCAGCCGGATGTCGATGACGTGCGCGTCGTGCCGATGACGGACCAGACGCCCATTGGCCAGACCGGGCCTCCGCCCTTCAACCGGCCGGCAGCGCGTGTACGCGACGCCGCCGAGAGAGCGGACCAGTGTCATGACGTCGTCGCGCAGCCGGATCGAGGTCGTCGTGTACTGGACGCGGCATGTACGCCTGCGCCGTGTTGTCGGACCCCCGTCGGAGTCGAGCAGGCCCTGCAGGACCGCCAGACGGACCTCGGCCGAGTTGTTCAGGTAGATCTCAGGCACGAACTTCGTGGCCGAGCTCGTGTCGATCAGCCCCAGCGAACGCAACACGCCGGTGACCGGGTTCTCGATCGTGACGACATCGCCAGGCTCGCGAGTGCGCCGGACGGTGACGCCAGGCAGCGCGCGACCAAGCGCGACCACTAGTTCGGGGTCCGCCGTGGAAAACGACGGTGTGGTCGATCCAGCACAGCAGCCGTCGCCGAGTATCAAACCCAGCGCATACGCGTCCATCGGAACGTCCCGCTCGGGCAACCTGACGGGCGCGCTGAGCAGCGGCAACTCGTAGCGCCGGGCATGAGCGGCACGGAGCCTGCCGATCATCTCACTCGTCTGGAGCACCCGCCACGGCTTGTTGCGACGGCGGTCGGACGCTGTCCGGACGGTCCACAGGTGCTCGCCGCAGCACAGGGTCGACGAGCCGTCCTGCGCGCTGACCCGGTAAAGGTCCTTCTCACCCTGCGGGTAGACGCCGATTACCGGGGTCGGCTCGCCGTTGGACCCGATCACCAGGTCGCCGACCCGCAGTTCGCCGATCGGACGGAAGCCATCCGGCGTGAGCACCTTTGCGTACACCGGCTGAGCCCGACCGCGCATGTAGGCCAGCGGTGCCACCTCGATGGTGCCGGCCTGGGTCAGCCGCGGGATCGACTCGGGGTCGATCATGTCGTGCAGGGCGTCGTACAGCGGCCGCAGGTACGGGTCGATCTTCTCGTACAGCGTGCCGGGCAGGAAGCCGAGCCGCTCACCGGCCTCGACGGCGGGGCGGGTCAGGATGATGCGGTTGACCTGCTTGGCCTGCAATGCCTGCACGGCCTTCGCCATGGCGAGGTACGTCTTGCCGGTGCCAGCCGGACCGATGCCGAACACGATCGTGTTGGCGTCGATCGCGTCCACGTACCGCTTCTGGTTCAACGTCTTGGGCCGGATCGTGCGGCCGCGCCGGGACACGATGTCCAGGCTGAGCACCTCGGCCGGGGACTCTGCGTCACCCGCGGACAGCATGGCCACGGTCCGCACGACGGTGTCCTTGCCGACCTGTTGGCCCCGTTCGGCCAGGATCGCCAGTTCGGTGAACACCCGCTCGGCGAACGCCACGTCGCCCGGTGCGCCGGACAGCGTCACCTCGTTGCCTCGGACGTGTACGTCGGCGGCGAGTAGTTCCTCCGCGGTTCGCAGGTTCTCGTCGCGGGACCCGAGCAACGCGAGCATCGCGTCGTCCGGCACCGTGAAACGGGACGTGACCGTCCCGTTCGGGCGCTGGGCGGTCGAGTCGTTCCCGTTCGAGTCCTGGCTGGGGACTGGTGTGGTGGTCTCCGATCGCGCTGCCGCGGATCGGGCAGCTCCACCCTGCGTGGTGCCGGCCACGTGCGCTCGGGCCTACTTCCTGCGCGTTCGCGCTGTGTCAAGACGGTCAGTGCTGGACAGTCCCGATGCTAGCCGCACCGTCGGACACCGCGCACCGGATAACACCTAGCGGGGCTGCGTCGTAACTGTCGGGCGTCCGAACAACCCGAGCTGCTCACCGCCGAGAACGTGCAGGTGAGCGTGGAAGACGGTCCGCCCGGCGTCCGGCCCGGTGTTGAACACGAACCGGTAACCACTCTCCGTGATGCCCTCGATCTTCGCCACCTCGGCACCCGCGACCAGCACCTCGGCCAGCACGTCGGGGGCGTCGGTGGCGAGGTGCAGGGCGTCCTCGTGGTGCTCGGTCGGGACGACGAGGACGTGCGTGGCCGCCTGCGGATTGATATCGCGGAAAGCGACCGTCCGGTCGGTCCGGTGCACGATGTCCGCAGGAATGTCACCAGCCACGATCTTGCAGAACAAGCAATCAGCCACGGTCATGCGGAAAGGCTATCGCCAGCGCCGAGGCAGGGGGCCCAGAAGGAAGCCGCGTCACGGTGAAGTCTGGGGGTCGCTTCACCGTGACGCGGCAAGCGCCGGACCGAGGGGGGAGGTGTCCGGCGTGTCCATGAACACGGGCGGCGAACGTCGATCTGGATCAATCACAAAAGGTCGACTTCGCGCGCGGATCGTGTCGTGCGTAAAGGTTAGCCCGGAAATGCCGGGATGCGCCACTGGCGCGGCGAACGTTTACGCGTTTTTCACTGGCCGATGGGGTGAATTCGCTGCTCTTGCCCGGAAAGCAGCGCCAAGACCGGTGAAACTCACTCCCACCTACGGGTGAGGGGACCCAATGCCCCTAGGGCCACCGCGGCTGCCGTGGACGCGCGCAACACCATCGGTCCCAACCGGACCGACAACGCACCGACAGCGCCGAGTATGGCCAGTTCCGCGTCGGTGATACCGCCTTCCGGGCCCACGACGAGCAACAGATCGCCGCTGGCGGGCAGTGCCACGTCGGTGAGCCGCCGGGTTGCCGACTCGTGCAGTACGAGTGCGATATCCGCATTCCGTACTCGTTCGGCAAGTGCGGTTGTGTCGACGGGCCCGGCCACGGGTGGGCACCATGCTCGCCGGGCCTGTTTCGCGGCCTCGCGAACCGTGTTGCGCCAGCGGGCCAATGCTTTCTCACCACGCGGGCCGTCATCCCATTTCGCGACGCAGCGTTCCGCCCGCCACGGCAGGATCTCGTCGACACCGGCTTCGGTGGCCAGTTCGACGGCGAGTTCACCCCGGTCGCCCTTGACGAGCGCCTGGGCGAGCACGACGCGAGGCTGTGGCGACGGCTCGGTCCAGCTGCGCACGACGGCGAGCGTCACCGCGTCCCGGTCCACGGCACGCACAGCGCACTCGGCCAGGCCACCCTGACCGTCGGACAGCATCAGGCCCTCACCGGCGCGCAGGCGCCGCACCGTGGCCGCGTGTCGCCCTTCCGGACCGTCCAGCACCGCCTGATTCCCGTCGGGCAGGTGCTCGACCAGGAACACCGGCAGGGTCGTCACCGGCCGTTGCGCCCGCGGAACCGGGAGAACAGGCCGCCCGCCGCCCGGCCGTTGGTGGCCAGCTCTGGCTGCTCCTCACCACGCAGTTCGGCGAACTGGCGCAGCAGTTCGGTCTGCTGCGGGTCCAGCTTGCCGGGGATCTCCACATCGAGGTGTACGTGCAGGTCACCCTTGCCGTCGATACGGCCGGAGGACCGCAACTTGGGCAGGCCCCTGCCGTGCAGCAGCAGGACGGTGTTGGGCTGGGTGCCCGGGTCGATTGTCAGTTCCTCACGGCCGTCCAGCGTGTCCAACGGCAGCACGGCGCCCAGCGCGGCGGACGTCATCGGTACCCGCACCGTGCAGTGCAGGTCGGCGCCCTCCCGGTCGAACGTGGCGTGGGCCAGTTCCTCGACCTCGACGTACAGGTCACCGGCCGGGCCACCGCCGGGGCCGACCTCGCCCTGGCCCGCGTGCCGCACCCGGACGCCATCGGCGACGCCGGCCGGCACCTTGACCGTGATGGTGCGCCGGGCGCGGACCCGGCCCTCGCCGTCGCACCGGGGGCACGGGTCGGGGATGACCTCGCCGAAGCCGCGGCACACCGGGCACGGCCGGGCGGTCACGACCTGGCCGAGGAACGACCGCTGCACGGACTGGATCTCGCCTCGGCCGCCACACGTGTCGCACGTCCGGGTGGTGGTGCCCGCCCTGGTGCCCTCGCCGGTGCACAGGTCGCACAGGATCGCCGTGTCCACGGTGAGTTCCCTGCTGACGCCGGTGGCGCACTCCTCAAGGCTGAGGGTGAGCCGGATCAGCGCGTCCGAACCCGCCTGTACCCTGCTGCGCGGCCCACGGCCGCCGCCGGCACCGCCTGTCGAGCCGAAGAACGCGTCCATGATGTCGCCGAGGCCGAAACCCGCGCCACCGAAGGGATCGCGCATCCCGCCGCCGCCACCGCCGTTGCCGAGCGGATCACCGCCGAGGTCGACGATCTGCCGCTTCTTCGGATCGGACAGCACCTCGTAGGCCGCTGTGACGTCCTTGAACCGGTGCTGCGCCTCGGCATCCGGGTTGACGTCCGGGTGCAGCTCCCGGGCGAGCTTGCGGTAGGCGCGCTTGATCTCCTCGGGTGTCGCGTCCCGGGTGACCCCGAGCGTGCCGTAGTAATCCCTCGCCACTGTCGTCCAGTCCTCCTGCCGTGGCCTGCCGAGCAGGCCCGGCCCACCGTCGTTTCCTGTGTGTCAGTCGTGGTTCGGTCGGCCTACTGGCCGGCGAGAATGTCCCCCACGTAGTTCGCCACCGCGCGGACGGCGGCGATCGTGCCCGGATAGTCCATCCTGGTCGGCCCGACGATGCCCATGCCGCCCAGTGGGGCCGCACCACTGCCGTAGCCGACGGAGACCACCGAGGTGCTGCGCATCTCGCGCGCCTCGTTCTCCTCACCGATCCGAACCGTGACGGTACCCGCGTCCCTGGTGGCCGCGAGCAGCTTGAGCACGACGACCTGTTCCTCCAGCGCTTCGAGTACCTGGCGCAGCGAGCCGGGGAAGTCGGCGACGTTACGGGTCAGGTTCGCGGTGCCGCCCAGCAGCAGCCGGTCCTCAGGGTGGTCGACCAGCGACTCGATCAGCACCGAACAGATCCGGATCATGACGTCCCGCAGTTCGCTGGGCGCCTTGTCCGGCAGCTCGGCGACCTTGGCCGACGCCTCGGCCAGGCGCTCACCGACCATCGCCGCGTTGAGCTGGGTACGCAGCCTGCTGACCGACTCGTCGTTGACGACATCGCCGAGGTCCACCATCCGCTGGTCCACCCGGCCGGTGTCGGTGATCAGCACCAGCATCAGCCGGGCCGGTGTGATGGACACCACTTCGATGTGCCGGACGGCGGAGCGGTTCAGCATCGGGTACTGCACGACCGCGACCTGCCTGGTCAACTGCGCCAGCAGGCGAACACTGCGCCGCAGCACGTCGTCCAGGTCGATCGCGCCTTCCAGGAAACTCTGGATGGCACGGCGTTCGGCACCGGTGAGCGGCTTGATCTCGGACAGCCGGTCCACGAACAGCCGGTAGCCCTTGTCGGTGGGCACCCGGCCGGCGCTGGTGTGCGGCTGGGCGATGTATCCCTCGTCCTCCAGGGCGGCCATGTCGTTGCGCACGGTGGCACTGGACACGCCGAGGTTGTACCGCTCGACGAGCACCTTCGAGCCAACCGGTTCCTGGGTCGAGACGTAGTCGGCGACGATCGCGCGCAGCACCTCGAAGCGGCGTTCATCCGCGTTCATCTGGCACCTCCGCTCCGCATCGCTCGATCACTCTCACGTCGAGTTTACGGAGCCGCACGACCGTCGTGTTGCGTTGTCCTGCGCAAGCGCCCGACCGGCCGATCAGCGGGCGCCGACCTGCTGGCCGGCGCCCTGCTGACCAGTGCCGCCGGTCAGCGCACGGGGTCCAGGTCGCCCTGGTCGGCGTACGCCCGGAGCTGTAACTCCCGGGCGGCGCTGAGGTGTGTCGAAGCGATCTCGCCCGCGTCGACCGGACGGTGTTCGCGGATGGCGGACACCAGTCGCGCGTGATCGGCCAGCGACTGACGCCACCGGCCGGGTTGGTTGAGTGTGCCGTCCGGGTACCGCCGCAGGTTGGCCTGCAACCGGCTGAGCAGATCGACCAGCGTGTTGCTGTGGCTGGCCGCCCACATGAGTTCGTGGAACGCCCAACTGGCCCGCTGCTGCGCGGCCATGTCGTCCTCCCGGATACCGCGCATCGCGTCGTACGCGCGGGCCAGCAGGCTCAGTTCGAGTGACGTGCGACGTAGGGCCGCTGCTCTGGCCGCCGCCTCCTCCAGCACGATGCGCACGTCGTAGATGTCGAGGATTTCGTCCGGTCGGTGTGACCGAACTCGTAACCGACGCCCGGCGCGCTGCACCAGGCCGTCCTGTTCCAGACGTCGCAACGCCTCCCTGATCGGTGTGCGCGACACCCCGTACCGATCAGCAAGAGACATCTCGACCAACTTGTCCCCCGGCTTGATCTGCCCGGAGACGATGTCACGACGCAGCGCCCAATACGCCGAGTCGACCACCGGCCTCTCCTCCCCCAGGTTCGGCGCCAGCCACCCAGCCTCCTACCAGGTAACTGCCGTCCTGACGATAACCGAGGAGTGATGTAGTTGGATGCCGAATCGTCACCTACGTAAGACGACGGAGCCTTACGTAAGACGACGGACCACAGCGTCGGCCAGCAGTCGGCCGCGCCGGGTCAGCACGCACCTGCCGTCGGCGAACTCGGTGCGATCCAGCAGGCCGTCGGTGACCGCGAGGGCCGCCTCGGCTGCCGTCGCCTCGGCCAGCACCGCCACCGGCAGGCCGTCGGACAGCCGTAGTTCCAGCAACACCCGTTCGATCGCCCGGTCGGCGTCGGTCAGCACCTCACGGCCCGCGGCCGGCGACCGGCCGTCGGCCAGCAGGCCCGCGTACCTGGCCGGGTGTTTGACGTTCCACCAGCGCACCCCGCCGACATGGCTGTGCGCGCCGGGCCCTGCGCCCCACCAGTCGGCGCCCAGCCAGTAGCCCATGTTGTGCCGGCAGCGGGCCGCCTCGGAGACCGCCCAGTTGGACACCTCGTACCAGCCGAAACCGGCGGTGTGCAGCGTGTCGTCGATCAACTCGTAGTCATCGGCGAGCAGGTCGTCGTCCGGGGCCGGCAACTCGCCCCTGGCGATCCGCCTGGCCAGCGCCGTGCCCTCCTCGACGATCAACGCGTACGCGGACACGTGGTCGACACCGGCGGTGAGCACCGAGTCCAGGGATGCGCGCAGGTCGTCGGTCGTCTCGCCGGGGGTGCCGTAGATCAGGTCGAGGCTGACGTGCTCGAAACCGGCGGCCCGCGCCTCGGCGGCCGCGGCCGCCGCCCGGCCCGGGGTGTGCGTGCGGTCCAGCGTGGCCAACACGTGCGGCACCGCGGACTGCATGCCGAGCGACACCCTGGTGTAGCCGGCCGCCCGGATGCCGGCGAAGAACTCCGGCGACGTGGACTCGGGATTCGATTCCGTGCTCACTTCGGCGTCTCCTGAAATGCCGAACGTGTCGCGCACGGCGGTCAGCACATCGACGAGACCGCCCGCGCCGAGCAGTGACGGTGTGCCGCCGCCGACGAACACCGTGTCCACGGCGGGCGGCCGGCCGAGCACCTTGGCGGCCAGCTCCAGTTCGGCCCGCAGGCCGGCCAGCCAGGACTGCGGTGACGCGGAGGTGCCGAGCTCACCAGCCGTGTAGGTGTTGAAGTCGCAGTAGCCGCACCGGGTGGCGCAGAACGGCACATGTACGTACAGCCCGAACGGGTGGTCGCCGAGGCCCGCGACGGCCGAGCCGGGCAGCACGCCGTCGACGGGAGCCGGGTCGCCTGCTGGCAGCGTGGAAGGCACGGCACCAGTGTCGCCTACATCGCAGTTTGTTCCCGGAGTGAGCCTCATCCCAGCATCCGGATGGCGGTGGACCACGCCCCGGGCGCGTGGCACGCTGGCTTTCATGTCTGCGACCGAAGTCCACCTCGTGGCCCGCCGCCACGTGGACTTCCGTCGTGTCTCCAGCGCGTTGCGCCGACGCGGTCACTGACCCGTCGCTGTGCTTTTTTACCAGCCGGCGCCGGGCGCGCTGGCTGAGGTCTCCGCGCGGTGTCGCATCCGGGACCATGCCGGCCGCCCAGTGCCCCGATCACCGGAGGCAGACCGTGCCGTCCCCGACGCCAACTTCGACGCCATCGACCGGCGCGGCTCCTCGCCGTGCGCAATCCAGGCGCGGCGAGGGCCAGTGGGCGCTCGGCTACCGTGAGCCGCTCAACCCGAGCGAACGGTCCAAGAAGGACGACCACCCGCTGAACGTGCGGGACCGGATCGTGAACACCTACGCGGCAGGCGGGTTCGAGTCGATCGACCCGGCCGACCTGCGCGGCCGATTCCGTTGGTTGGGCCTGTACACGCAGCGCAAGCCCGGCATCGACGGCGGCCGCACCGCAGTGCTTGAGCCGGAGGAGTTGGACGACGAGTACTTCATGCTGCGGGTGCGCATCGACGGTGGAATGCTGACCACGCAGCAGTTGGCCGTACTCGGTGAGATCTCGCAGACCTACGCCAGGGACACCGCCGACATCACCGACCGGCAGAACATCCAGTACCACTGGATCCGGATCGAGGACGTGCCGACGATCTGGGCCAAGCTGGAAGCCGCCGGCATGACGACGATGGAGGCGTGCGGCGACAGCCCGAGGGTGATCCTCGGTTCGCCGGTGGCCGGTATCGCACAGGACGAGATCATCGACGGCACTCCGGCGATCGAGGAAATCAAGCGCCGTTATGTCGGTGACCGAGCTTTTGCCAATCTACCAAGGAAATTCAAGACCGCGATTTCCGGACTACAGGATGTGGCGCACGAGATCCATGACGTAGCGTTTGTCGGCGTGCGGCATCCCGAACACGGTCCCGGCTTCGACCTCTGGGTCGGTGGCGGCCTGTCCACCAACCCGATGATCGGGAAACGGTTGGGCGCCTGGGTTCCACTGGACGAGGTACCGGAAGTGTGGGCCGGCGTGATCAGTGTGTTCCGCGACTACGGCTACCGGCGGCTGCGGCACCGCGCGCGGATCAAGTTCCTGGTCGCCGACTGGGGTCCGGAGAAGTTCCGCGAGATCCTGGAGACGAAGTACCTGAACCGCAGCCTGATCGACGGCCCGCCGCCGGAGACCCCTGGTGCGCCACGGGACCACGTCGGTGTGTACCAGCAGCGGGACGGCAAGTACTACGTCGGCGCGGCACCGATCGCGGGTCGGGTGTCCGGCGGCACGCTGGTGGCCGTGGCGAAGGCGGCCGAGCGAGCCGGCTCGAACCGTGTTTGCCTTACCCCGCTGCAGAAACTCGTGGTGCTCGACGTGGCCGAGGGTGAGCTGCCCGGGCTGCGCGGCGAACTCGCCGGGCTCGGCCTGCCCACCGATCCGTCACCGTGGCGTCGCGGTGTGATGGCGTGTACGGGCATCGAGTTCTGCAAGCTGGCGATCGTGGAGACCAAGGCTCGGGCCAGCAGGCTGGTGACCGAGTTGGAGGAGCGGCTGGCCGACGTCCAGTCCGAGCTGGACCAACCGGTGAGCGTGCACATCAACGGCTGCCCCAACTCCTGTGCCCGCATCCAGACCGCGGACATCGGGCTCAAGGGCCAAATTGTGACCAACGCGGACGGCGAGCAGGTGGAGGGCTTTCAGGTGCACCTCGGCGGTGGGCTCGGCGTGGACGCCGGGTTCGGCCGGAAACTGCGCGGCCACAAGGTGACAGCCACTGACCTGCCGGATTACGTGGAACGCGTCGTACGCAATTATGTCGTAGGCCGACACAATGGCGAGCGGTTCGCCCAGTGGGCCGGCCGGGCAGCGGATGAGGAACTCTCATAAATGGGCTCCCGGATAAGGAATTCTCATGAATGAGCGGGCGGCAGTGGCATGCTGCCCATACTGCGGCGAGGAAGATCTTCGTCCGCAGGAGGAACCGCACGGCGCGTGGCTGTGCCTGTCCTGCCGACGGGTGTTCAGCGTGAAGCTGGTCGGATTGTCTTTCGAGGGAGTGGTGCGGTCGTGACGGTGACCAGGGACCTGAAGGCCATCGCCGATGCGGCGTCGGGGGAACTCGCCGACGCGACGGCGGCCGAGGTGCTGGCGTGGACGGCGAGCACGTTCGGCGACAGCTGGATCGTCGCGTCGAACATGCAGGACGCGGTGCTGATCGACCTGGCCGTGGCGGCCAAGCCGAATGTGGACGTGCTGTTCCTGGAGACCGGC
Source organism: Pseudonocardiaceae bacterium (assembly GCA_036279295.1). Taxonomy (GTDB): domain Bacteria; phylum Actinomycetota; class Actinomycetes; order Mycobacteriales; family Pseudonocardiaceae; genus DATEPR01. Next base: position 17,176 of record DASUJK010000065.1, read on the forward strand.
TACCACTTCGCCGAGACCATCGGCACCAGGGACGCCGTGGCCACGGTGTACCCGGAGATCCGGATCGTGAACGCGGCGGCCGAGCAGTCGGTTGCCGACCAGGAGGCCGAGTTCGGGCTGCTGAACAAGACAGCGCCGGACCGCTGCTGCCACCTGCGCAAGGTGGTGCCGCTGCGGAAGACGCTGGGCGGCTACGACGCGTGGGTCACCGGCGTGCGCCGGGTGGACGCACCGACCAGGGCGAACACCCCGATGGTCACGTGGGACGACCGCAACGGGCTGGTCAAGGTGAACCCGATCGCCGCGTGGAGCGACGACGAGTTCGACACCTACCTGACCGAGCACGGCGTGTTGCAGAACCCGCTGGTCGCTGACGGCTACCTGTCCATCGGCTGTGCGCCGTGCACCGCGAAGCCGCTGCCCGGCGCCGACCCGCGCAGTGGCCGGTGGGCCGGCATGGCCAAGACCGAGTGCGGTCTGCATGGCTGACACCGTGTTGACAGATATGGACCAGCGGCACACCGACGAACCGGTCGGCGTGGACAACCTGGACGCGCTGGAGTCCGAGGCGATCCACATCTTCCGCGAGGTCGCCGGTGAGTTCGACCGTCCGGTGATCCTGTTCTCCGGTGGCAAGGACTCCACGCTGCTGGTGCATCTCGCGGTCAAGGCGTTCTGGCCCGCGCAGGTGCCGTTCCCGTTGCTGCACGTGGACACCGGCCACAACTTCGACGAGGTCATCGAGTTTCGCGACCGGGTGGTGCAGCGTTACGGGCTGCGGCTGCTGGTGGCCAAGGTGCAGGACTGGATCGACGACGGCAGGCTGGCCGAACGGCCGGACGGCCTCCGCAATCCGTTGCAGACCATGCCACTGCTGGACACGATCACCGAGAACAAGTTCGACGCGGTGTTCGGCGGCGGCCGCAGGGACGAGGAGCGGGCCCGGGCCAAGGAGCGGATCTTCAGCCTGCGCAACGGTTTCGGCCAGTGGGACCCGCGTCGGCAGCGGCCGGAGCTGTGGAATCTGTACAACGGCAGGCACCGGCCCGGCGAGCACGTCCGGGTGTTCCCGCTGTCCAACTGGACCGAGCTGGACGTGTGGCGCTACATCGACCGCGAGCGCATCGACCTGCCGTCCATCTACTACGCGCACCAGCGGTCCGTGTTCCGCAGGGACGGCATGTGGCTGACCGAGGGTCCCTGGTTCGGGCCGCGCTCCGACGAGGACGTGCGCGAGATGACCGTGCGCTACCGCACCGTGGGCGACGGATCGTGCACCGGGGCGGTCGAGTCGGACGCGGCCACGGTCGCCGACGTGATCGCCGAGGTGTCCGCGAGCCGGCTGACCGAGCGCGGCGCCACCAGGGCCGACGACCGGTTGTCCGAGGCCGCCATGGAAGACCGCAAGCGGGAGGGGTACTTCTGATGGCTGCTACCGAACACACGGACCTGTTGCGGCTGGCCACGGCCGGCAGCGTGGACGACGGTAAGTCCACGCTGGTCGGGCGCTTGCTCTACGACACGAAGTCGGTACTGGCCGACCAACTCGACGCGGTGCACCGGGCCAGCGCGGACAAGGGCCTGACCACCCCGGATCTCTCGCTGCTGGTGGACGGGCTGCGCTCGGAGCGCGAGCAGGGCATCACCATCGACGTGGCCTACCGGTACTTCGCAACGCCACGCCGCTCGTTCGTGCTCGCCGACACGCCGGGCCACGTGCAGTACACCCGTAACACGGTGACCGGCGCGTCAACGGCCCAGCTGGCGGTGCTGCTGGTGGACGCCCGCCGGGGTGTCGTCGAGCAGACCCGTCGGCACGCCGCCGTGTTGGCGCTGCTCGGGGTGCCGAGGTTGGTGCTGGCCGTCAACAAGATCGACCTGGTCGACTACGACGAGTCGACGTTCGCCCTGATCGCCAAGGAGTTCGTCGCGCACGCCAGCGCGCTGGGTTACACGGAGAGCGACCTGGTCGCCATCCCGGTGTCGGCGCTGGTCGGCGACAACGTGGTGGAGCACTCGGCGCGCACCCCTTGGTACAGCGGGCCGACGCTGCTCGGGCACCTGGAGACCGTGCCGGTCGAACCGGACCCGCACGACGCTCCGTTGCGCTTCCCGGTGCAGTACGTGATCCGGCCGCGCACCGCCGAACACCCGGACTACCGAGGCTATGCCGGTCAGATCGCGGCCGGCACGGTGTCGGTCGGCGACGAGATCCTGGTGCTGCCCGACGGACACAAGTCCACGGTGGCCGGCATCGACACCATGGACGGGCCGCTCGCCGCTGCCGGCGCCGGTCGGTCGGTGACACTGCTGCTGACCGACGAACTGGACATCGGCCGTGGCGCGGTGATCGTGGCCGCTGCCGATCCGCCCGTGGTGACCGACGAGTTGGACGCGACGCTGTGCTGGCTCGCGGACAAGCCGCTGCGCCCCGGCGCCCGGGTGCTCGTCAAGCACGGCACCCGCACCGTGCAGGGCATGATCACGTCCATCGTCTCGCGATTCGACGAACAGAAACTGTCCACTGTGGATGATCCGGGAACGTTGGCGCTGAACGAGATCGGCCGGGTCGGACTGCACACGTCCGAACCGCTGCCGGCCGACGACTACACGGCGAGCAGGCGGACCGGCTCGTTCCTGGTGATCGACCCTGCCGACGGCGGCACGCTCGCCGCAGGCCTGGTCGGTGCTCCGATGCCGGTCATGGACGGCGAGAGCTCGGCGGAGCCCGCACAGGACCTCGTCTCCCCCGGTCCCTGATCTCCCGTCCCGAACCCTCCGAGAGGCCCTCCTTCCGTGAACATCACCAAACGCCGATCGCGCACCGCCGCCATCGCGATGCCCCTCCTGGCATTGGCTCTCACGCTGAGTGCATGCTCCCGGGTGGACAGGTCGTCGGACACCGCACCGACCTCGGCGGCCAACCCGACAGCGGCAGCGGCCGAACTGAGGTTGGGCTTCTTTCCCAACGTCACCCACGCGGCCGCGCTGATCGCGGTGGACAAGGGCTACTTCACGAAGGAACTCGGCACGACGAAGCTGACCAACCAGACGTTCAACGCGGGACCGGACGAGGTCAGCGCACTGCTCGGCGGCTCGCTGGATGCGGCATTCATCGGTTCCGGGCCGGCCATCAACGCGTTTTCGAAGTCCGACGGTGCCGCCGTGCGGCTGGTCGCCGGCGCCACGTCCGGCGGTGTGCAGCTGGTCGTCAAGCCGAACATCAACTCGATGCGGGACCTGATCGGCAAGACGATTGCCGATCCGCAACTGGGCAACACCCAGGACGTGTCGCTGAAGACCTACCTGGCCCGCAACGGATTGGCCGGCGAGGTGACCGTCGACAACGTGGCCAACTCGGCGGTGCTCGGCCAGTTCACCAAGGGCACCATCCAGGGCGGCTGGCTGCCCGAGCCGTACGCGTCGGAACTGGTGCTGCAAGGTGGCGCCAAGATGCTGGTGAACGAGAGCAGCCTGTGGCCGAACGGCCAGTTCCCGAGCACAGTGCTGATCGTGCGCACGGCGTTCCTGGAGCAGTACCCGGGCACCGTGCAGGCGCTGATCAGGGGCGAACTGGACGCGATCAGCTTCGCCGAGTCGAACCAGACCGGCGCCGAGGCGGCGGTGAACGACCAGCTCAAGGCGCTGTCCGGAAAGGCGTTGCCGCAGCCGGTGCTGGACCGGGCGTTCGGCAAGATCAAGTTGACCGTCGACCCGCTGGCATCGGACTTCCCCGAGCTGGTCAAGGACCAGGTCGCCGCGAAGATCGCCACGACGGCCCCCGGCCTGACCGGCTTCGCCGACCTCACCGCGTTGAACACCGTGCTCAAGGCCAACGGGCGGTCCGCGATCAGCGCGGGCAGCCTCGGCGGCAACTGACCTGACTCGTGACCACCGACACCGCAGCATTTCGGGAAGGCAGGGACGACATGACCGCCACGCTGGAGCACCGCGTGTCGAAGCCGATCGTCGAACCGGCTGTGCAGCTGACCTCGGTGCACAAGTCCTTCGGGAAGGGCACCCGGTCGGTGGCGGCGCTGGCCGGCGTTGACCTGCGGGTGGCGCCCGGTGAGTTCGTGTGCCTGATCGGCGCGTCCGGGTGTGGCAAGACGACGCTGCTCAACCTCGTCGCCGGGCTGGACACGGTCACGTCGGGCGAGTTGGAGCGCAACACGTCGCGGCCCGCCGTGATGTTCCAGGAGGCCGCGCTGATGCCGTGGCTGACCGCGACCCGCAACGTCGAACTGGCCCTGCGGCTGGGTGGCGTCGGGCGGGCGGACCGGCGGCGCCGGACCAACGACCTGCTGGAACTGGTCCGGCTGTCCGGTGTCGGCGACAAGCGGCCGCACGAGCTGTCCGGCGGTATGCGGCAGCGTGTGGCACTGGCCAGGGCGCTGGCGTGCACGATCGACCCGGAGGCCGACACGACCGGTTCGGAACTGCCGGCGCTGCTGCTGATGGACGAGCCGTTCTCCGCGCTGGACGCCATCACCAGGGACGTGTTGCAGGCCGAGCTGCTGCGGGTGTGGCACGCCACCAGGACGGCAGTGCTGTTCGTGACACACGACGTGCGTGAGGCCGTGCGGCTGGGTCAGCGTGTGGTCCTGCTGTCGTCCCGGCCCGGTCGGGTGGTGCAGGAGTGGAACGTGGCCGACCAGACCCCGGCCGCCGAGGCGGCGACCGTGGAGGAGATCAACGTCCGGCTACGCGAGGTGATCAGCAGTCATGCCGCCGCATGACGGTGCCACCGCCGACGAGACGGTAGCTCCGCGGGACGGTTCGCCGATCGCGGTCGCCGACTACGGCACCGTGGGCGCGGGGCTGGACGCACTCGGTCTGCCGGCGTCGACGGACACCAGGACGACGGCCGACCGGGTGCGCAGGATCGCGCGCGGCGTGCTGCCGCCGGTGGTCGCGATCGTGCTGCTGATCGCGATCTGGCA
>DASUJK010000066.1:0-36336 GCA_036279295.1 Pseudonocardiaceae bacterium
TGACACCGCCCGACGTGACCGTGACGATCGCGTTGACCTCGGTCGCGCCCTGGTGCAGGTACTCGTTCTGGTAGATGTCGACGCGGAAGTTCGGGTGCGCGGTCATGACTGCGTACTCCTCGGGCTGTCGGTCAGCGGGTAGGGCACCACGACGACGGTCACGTTGTCGTGGCCGCCTCGGTCGATGGCCAGTGCGGTCAGTTCGGTCGCGGCACCGAACGGCGCCTCGACGGCCTTCGGCAGTGCGGCATCGGCGAGTTCGCCGGCACCGGGCAGGTAGTTCCACAGGCCGTCGCTGCACACGAGGACAGCGCCAGGTCCGGTCGGCCGGATGGTCCGCACGTGTGGTGTGACGACGCCGGCGTCCGCACCGAGCCACGCGACCAGTGCGTGTGATCGGGGGTCGGCGAACGCCTCGGCCTCGGTCAGCTGACCCGACTCCACCATGCGCTGCGCCCAGGAGTCGTCCGCGGTCAGGCAACACGAATCGTCGGCGGCCAGCCAGTAGGCCCTGCTGTCGCCGACCCAGCCGACGGTCACATCCTCGCCCGCCACCACGGCCGACACGTACGTGCAGGCCGGGGCATTACGCGCGCCGTCCGGACCGGTCAGGCCGATCACGGCGGTCAGCGCGGCCGCCACCGCGTCCCTGGTGGCCTCGGCCAGATCGGTGCCGGCCCGCGCCGCGGTCAGCAACAGGTCGGCTGCCGCGTCCGCGGCAGCCTTCGAAGCGTCGTCCGGTCGGTCCGATGTGGACACACCGTCGCAGACCACGGCGACGACGTGCGCCAGGCCGCCGTCCGGGTCGGTGGTCACCCGCAGCGCCATCGAGTCCTCGTTGCGGTGGTGCCGCAGGCCCTTGTCGCTCACGCCCGCCACGCCGGCCAGGTCCAGTTCCACCCGATCCCGCACGGCGGGCTGGGCGAAGCCACACCGCGTGCAGAACCCGTCGGCGTCGATGTCGCCGCCACCGCAGGCCACACAGCCACGCGGCGCCGGAGCCGTGCCGGTGTCCGGCGTACCACCGGTCACCAGCAGCAGGTCAGTGCCGCAGTTCTCGCAGAACCGGTCCCCGGCAAGGGTTTCCGCACCACAGTCGGGGCACGCCCGGACCGCATCGCTCGCCACGACGGATTCGTCAGTCATCGGCTACACCCACGTCACCGGGCGAACCGAGTTCGCCCTGTCGACCAGTGCCACACGTTGGTCGGTGGTGTCCGACAGCCGCGCCAGCGACCGGTAGCACCGCTCCAGGCCCAGCCGCAGATCCTTCTCGGTGAACGCGCAGCCGAGCACCCGCTTGCCGGCCACCGCGATGGCGGGCCGCCGTGGATCGGCGACCACCCACTGCCGGGCCGCCTCCAGCACCTCGATGGCGATGCGGGTGCGCCGGGCCGCGTCCAGTTCCACGGCGTCCAGTCGGGCACCCGCCGTCATCAGGTCCTGTTCGGTCAGCTCGGTTGCCGTCGCGGTCCGCATACCGGCCCGGATCGCGGCCAGTTGCGCGGCCACGTGGTGGCTGGAATGGGTCGGCACCGACTCCAGGACGCCAACCGCACTCACCCGGTCCCGCGCTGCCGTCAGCCGGACCCTGGCCAGGCCGAACGCCGCGCTGATGTAACTGTGGTCGGTGCGCCACACCAGGTCGTAGTAGTTGGCTGCGGCCCGAGGGTTGCCGGCCGCCTCCTCGGCGAACGCCAGCGCCAGCTTGGCCGCGGGCTCGCCGGGCAGCCAGCCGTACACCAGGTCGAACTCGCCACGCGCGTCCATCGGCCGATCGGCCACCAGCGCGGCGAGGCCCCGGTACCACGTGACCCGCCAGTCCCCCGGCTCGCTGGCGGCCAACTGGTCCAGATCCGATGTCGCGCCGGCCAGGTCACCGAGTTCGATCTTGGCCCGCGCCACCCGCAGCCGGACCTCGACGGTGTTCAGCGGCGACGCGGCGAGGCTGGCGATCACCGCGCGCGGCTCGGTGGCCGCCGACGTGGCCAGCAGACCGGCCGCCGCGTCGGTGACATCCACCTGCGGCACCGGCAGCGCGGCCATCACCTCGACCGGGTCCGGCAGGCCGGGCCAGCGGTCCGGGTCGGCGCCGAACACCGCCCGCTCCGGGCTGAACAGCGTGGACGCCGCCGACCTCGGATGGCCGTCCTGGGTGGCCATGATCTCGCGCAGCACACCGAGCAACTGGTCGGCCATGTCGCTGGCCGACTCGAACCTGGCATTCGGGTTCGGGTCGGTCGCCCTGGCCAGCAGCCGGTAGTAGGACCCGTAGGTGGCCAACAGCGGCACCTCCGCCGGATCGGGTAGCGACTCGCTGTACTTGCCGAGATAGTCGAAATTGAACGTGAGCACGGCCAGCGATCGCGCCACGGTGTACAGGTCGGAGCTGATCGACGGGCCCTCGGTGGCCACTTCCGGCGCGCAGTAGCCGTCCGTCTTGTAGATGGCGCTCTCGTCGTCGTCGATCCGCCGCACGGCACCGAGGTCGATCAGCTTGATCTGTTCCTGGTCCTGGATCACGTTGTCCGGCTTGAAGTCACAGAACAGCAGACCCAGCCCGTGCAGATAACCCAGTGCCGGCAACACTTCCAGCGCGTACGCGATGGCCTGCGCCACCGGCAGCGGGACGAGTTGGCCGTCCTCACCGCGTACCGACCGCAGATCCTTGAGCGAGCGGCCGCCAACGTACTCCATCACGATGTAGCCGACCATCGTGCCGGACTTGGGATCGGGGTGCTGCACGAAGTTGTAGATCCGGACGATGTTGGGGTGTTCCACCTCGGCCAGGAACCGCTGCTCGGCGGCTGCCGCTGCCATCGCCTCGCTGTCCCCGGTGTCCAACAGGCCCTTCAGCACGACCCAGCGGTCGTTGACGTTGCGGTCCTTGGCCAGGTAGATCCAGCCGAGACCACCGTGCGCGATGCAGCCGAGCACCTCGTACTGCCCGCCGACCAGGTCGCCGGGCACCAGCTTCGGCGTGAACGAGTACGCGGCGCCACATTCCCGGCAGAAGCCCTCGGTCCGACCGGGCCGGCCGTCCCTGCCGCGACCGACCGGGTTGCCGCAGTTGCTGCAGAACCGCTTGCGCTCAGCCACTTCCGGGTTGGCCAGCACCGCTTCGGACGGGTCCCGGTAGGGCACGGGCGGCACCTCGACCAGCCCGGCGCCGAGCATGCCGCGCCGCGACGAACCCGTCCGGCTGGAGCCGGTCCGCGACGACATCGTGCCGCCGGAATTGGTGCGGCTGCCCCGGACCGACAGCGGGCTGCCGGACGTGCGCGACGACTGTGCCGAGCCCCGGCTGCCGGTCAGCGGGTCGGTGCGCACGGAACCGGTCGCCGCGGTCGAGTTCGCGGTAGCGGTCGACTTGTTGGGCGCGGCGGCCACGGCGACCGGCTCCGGCGTCGCTGCGGGCGCCATGCCGCACACGTTGCAGAACCCGTCCTCGATGGCCCCCGTACACCCTGGTCGCAGACATGCGGTCATGGTTTCGGCCCCCTAGCTGCGATGGCCTGCTGGTACCGGTTGAGCGCTCTGGTCGCCGCCCGCAGATCACACGGCACGGTCCACAGCAGGTCGTAGGCCTCCTGGTACCGCGCGGCGATCTCGGCGTCCTCCGCCAGCCGCAACTGCGCGGCTTTCACCCGGTATGCATCCAGCCTGCCACGCAGTTCGGCCCTGCGCCCGAGCAGGGCGTCGGCGGTGTCCCGGACGTCCCTGGCCCGGTCGGCCGCCGCACCGGTGGCCGCAGCCAGGGCGGTGAGCGCCGCCGACACCCGCGGCCAGTCGTGCCCGGTGACCAGCGCGGTCACGCCGGCCAGTTCGGCACGCAGGGCAGGTGCGCCGTCCGGCACCGAGGCGATGGCGGGCGACGCGATCTTCTCCAGCACCACGTCGTAGGCGGCCCGCGCCGCTGCCTCGTCCGCGACGACGGCGTCGATCGCCGTTCCTGCCCTGGCGAGGCTCTGGTCCAGGTCGGCCCGCACGGTGGCCAGCGCGTCCAGTTCGGTGCGTACCGAGGCCAGCCGGGCGGTCAGGTCGTCGGCCTCACCCAGGTTCGGCCGACCGTTGCCGGGTTCGCCGGTGTACAGCGAGAGCGGATCGGCGAACGCGCGGGCCCGCAGCGTGGACAGCCGCCCGCCGATGGTGTCCAGTTCGGTGAACAGCGGATGCCGCGCCTCGCCGAGACCCAGCGACGCGGACAGCTCACGTGCCTGGTCCAGCCGCTCGTCCAGTGGGTCGAGCAGCCGAACCGCGGCCGTCCACACGTCGTCGGCCGCGACGACCACGTCGGACGCCCGCTGGTAGGACCGGTCCATGCTGGCCACGAGTTCGGCCAGTGTCATCCGGTGGGTGATCGACGTCGGACCGGTCAGGTTGCGGCGGCCGAGCGGGATCTCCTCGGTGGCCAGCTCGACGGCACTGCCCCGGAGCAGCGTGGTCAGTTCGGCCAGTTCGGCGGCACCGGGCCGGTTGCGCCGGGCGCGCACCTCGCGGGCCTTGTCCAGCACCGACCGGTAGAAGCCGAACTGCTGGTACAGCACCGCGATGTCGGCCCGGGTGGTCCGCCACAGCTCATCGGTGCCACCGGTGAGCGTGCCGCCCTGCAGGAAGCTGTAGCCGGGATGGGCTTCCAGCGCCACCAACGCGTCGGCGATCCGGTCACCGTCCGTGGTCAACCGGTTCAGTTCCCGGTCGACGTCGTCCTGGCTGAGCGCTGGCACGGGATTGGCCGCCATCGTCGGCATCACACACAGGTCCGCTGGCGGCTCATAAGGTCGGTTCTACCACCACACCGGCCCGCACGTCGGCAAGATCACGAGAAACGGCGTGTGTTCCGCCGTCACTCACCGGTCATTCCGGTTTGCGCCACCGCCTTGGACAACACATTGTGCCACGGCGACAGCACAACGGCGGTGCCACCGACCAACAACGCGCCCACGACCAGCAGCACAACGCCTGCGTGATCGACCCGATGCAGGAGTTCCGGCGCGACCAGCACGGTGAGGATGATCGCGGCGATCCAGACGAACACGTCGATCGGCACACTGACCACACCGAGCGACCGCCACAGCGGCGACCACCAGTAACGCATCGTGGCCACCGGGAGCCACGCGACACACGTCAGGCCGGCCAGCCACGGAATTCGCGTGCTGCGTTTCTCCACTCCCGACAATCCGTGCACGGCGAAGCACACCCTCTCACCAGCCCCCGACGAAGGTGGCGTTACCGCCACGCCACCCCAGCATCGGTCAGTGAGGGGTCCACCCACAAGGCGGACAGTACGTTGCTTTCCGATCAGACGGCCGCGCATCGGACAGCTGAACCGGACATCGGGCGCAGCGGTCCCGATAAATTGATCGCTACCGACTGGCTCCGAGGCTGATGAACGGGCGGCGCAGCGGGTCGACGGCGGTGGTCGCGGCCAGCGCGACAGCCGGTGGCGCCCCGTCGGCCAGCCGCCGGTGGTAGTCGGTCATCGCGGCGGCGGCCGCCGCGTCACCGACCCTGGTCACCGGAGCGGTCACCGTGCGCGAGCCGATCGCCAGCAGCGCGCCACCGAACCCCAGCGCCTCGTCGCCGGGCCGAATCCTGGCCAGCGCCAGTTCGCAGGCGGCCAGCACCACATGTTCCGGTGGCCTGCGCAGCCGGGACATCTCGTGTGCGTGCAGTGCGCCGTCAGCCAGCTCCAGGCTGGAGAACAACGCGTTCTCCGGTTCGTGCGTGCCGTGTGCCGCCAGGTGCGCCAGCCGGGCGCCGTCACACGCGTCGAGCACTTCGCGGACACCGGCGCGGGTGCCGTCCAGTTGGGTCGCGTCCGGGTAGTTCTCCCGCAGCCGACCGATTTCCGCCTCGGCGGCACGCAGATCCGGGCCTGCCGCCAGCACGATGCCACCGGGCTGCGCGGGACTGGGGGTACGCATCGCCGTCAGCCATGCGGTCGCCGACGGCGCCACCGACACCGGCCGCCCGTGCAGGGACGGCAACGCACCCCACGCCACCGCGTACAGGTCCCCGGTGGGCACGACGACGAGTTCCCGGTCGCCGATGATGCCGGCCAACGGCCGCAGCAACTGCTCGTCCAACCGGGCCGCACGCAACCGGGCCGAGCCCGCGACGGCGGCCGCGATCGGCGGCAGCAGGTGGTCCGGCGACAGCGCGTCCAGGTCGGCCCGCAGTTCCCGAGCCGCGTTCACCGCGTGCGCGGCATCACCGAGCCGGACCAGTGTGGCCCGGCCGTCGGCCACCGCGACGGCCGCGATCTGCCCGCCGGACACCACAAAGCTGACCAGTACCCGGTTCCCGAGTTGCACGGCCACCTCGTCGAGCGATGCGATCGGCCGGGACCGCCCCCATGGTCCGTCGCGCCACCCCAGGCGCATCACCTCACGCTGCAGTGCGGCGTGCCGGGTGTTCAGCTCGGTCAGCCGCCGGCCGGCCAACCTGGCCTGCTGCACCTCTTTGCTGAGCATCCGGTACTGCTGCACGCGTTCGGTCAGCTCGGGATCGTCCAACGCGGGCAGCGGCTCGTACCGGTAGATCTGCGCCCGCGTGCGCTCCAGCCAGGTGAACAGCCGCCGGGCCGCCGACCGTGGCTGTTCCAACACCAGCCGCACCGCGAGTTCGCCGAGTTCCCTGCCGTGCACCGCGGTTCCGCTGACCAGTTCCAGGCCGCCCATCCGGTCCCGCATCCGGGACAGCTCGGCGAGACCGCCCCGGGCCTGCGCGAAGGCGGCCCGCCGCCGACCGCTCGCCACGGCGAGTTCCGCCCTGCACAGCCGAAGCAGCATCCGGTGGTCCACCGGCGTCACCCGCCTCGGCGCCGGCACCAACGCCAACTGTTGTTCCGCGGCAGCGATCTCGCCACGCCGAACCAGCAGGCGCACGGCCGACATCCTGGCCACGGCTGCCTCGTCGATCAGCGGCACATCGGCCAGTTGCTCGGCGAGCGCGAGCGCCCGCTGTGGCAACGCAGCCGGCACGCGCCCCAGGTCCAGTGCCTCGACCGCCTCCGAACGCAGCCGGATCAGCGCCGCGATCGCCGCCCACGCCCGATTGCCCCGGCGCCGGAACCGCCGTCGCGCCGAACTGGCGAACTTCCTGGCCGTCGCGTGGTCACCGTCCACCAGTGCCGCCGACGCCCTCGTCACCTCGGCGGCGGCCAGGTTGCGCTGGTCCTTGTTCTTGAGCATCTGCGGCAGTGCCTCGTCCAGGTGGCGGGCGGCCTCCTCGGCGAGGCCGGCCGCGAGCAGCGCGTCGGCCTGGGCGATCCGCAGCTGCGGCATGATGCTGGGGTCGAGTTCGGCGAAGGTGTGATCGGCGTCCCGGTAGTGCCGCAGCGCGCGCGGGATGTCGTTCACCCGCCACGCGACGAAGCCGAGATTGTGGTGCGCCTTGGCGGCCAGCAGCGCGAGCCGCGAGGTGTCCTCACCGGCCTGCATACCGGCCTCGGACACCTCGATGCTGCGTCGCAGATCCCGCAGCGCCTGCGCGGGCCGACCGGCCTGCGAGTTGGCCAGTCCCCTGTTCATCAGGTTCGACCCGAGCGCGAAAGGATCGGGAAACCCTTGTGCGGTGGCCCGATCGCCGACCACGACCGCCCGGTCGAGCACCTCGACGCTCTCGTCGAAGCGCCCCACCCGCATCAGCATCAGCCCGTGCTGTGCCTCGATGGTGGCGTCCAGTTGGGCACGCACCCTGGGCTGCTGGACTCCGGGTAGGACGGTGCTCGCGGTCCGCAGGTGCTCAAGACCGTTGTCGAAACCGCGTTCCTCAGCGTCGCTGAATGCGAGGCTGATCAGCATGCGCACCCGGAGTTCGGCCTGGGCGGGATCGGCCGGGTCCGCGTTGTCGTCGAGCAGTCGCAGCGCCTTGCGCAGGAGCACCACTGCCTCGTGCGGGCGGTACGCGTTCATCGCCTGCCGGGCGGACTGGTAGTACTCGTCGGCCCGCGTCACCGGGTCCGCACGCCGGGCACGCGGACGGTCGGACGGATGGGATGCGGGCACGCGCCTATATCACCACACACCCGTCGGGTGGCGGTGTCCACCCGCCGGGCGATCAACTGTTAACTCTGACGGCCTACAGGACGATCGTCGGTGTCACCACGGTGCGTGTGCGCTGGGAGTCGCCACCGGCCAGATGTACCACGATCTGCGTAATGCCCCTGGGTACTTCCGCCAGCGCGAACCGGCCGCCCTCGTCGGCGCTCGTGGTGGTCGGCTCGTGGCCGTGCACCCGGACCTCGACGGTGTGCGGCCCACCGGGCACCAGCCACCCGTCGAACCGGTTGCCGTTGATGCCGGGCGCGACGCTCACCATGACGGTCAGGTCGCCCACGGTGAACGTGATCGTGTCCGGTGCTGCCGACCCGCGCACGCCGACCAGCGAGTCGTCCCGCTGCCACTGCGCCACCTCGAATTCGAGGTCGTCCAGCTCCAGTGCGAACTGGATGCGGGCGGCCATGCCCTCCGGTACCGGGTGCACGAGTTCGAGGACGGTGCCCAACTCGACGAGCAGCCGCTCGTCCTCCTCGGAGAGTCCTTCGGAAAGGTCGATGTCCGCCGGATCGCCGCTGGCCGCTGACTGCCCGGACGGGCGTTCGGTCGGACTCACGACGTGCCTCCTTCGTTGTTCAAGTAGCCGCGGAGTGTGCTGATACACCGACCGCGGGTCGGGCCGATGCTGCCGCGCGGCATGCGCATTTCCTTCGCCACGTGGTCGTACTCGGCACGTCCGGCGAGGACGGTCATCCGCAGCAGGTCCTGGCACCGCCGCGGGAGTCGGTTGAACGCGCGCCAGATCGCCCGGTTCCGGTCGGTGCGCAACGCCTCTTCCTCGGGCAGGCCGTAGGCGCTGAGCAGTTGTTCGGACGCGTCGTCGTCCAGCGGCTCGACCCGCTCGGCCACGTTCTTGTTCCGGGACGCCTCGCGGCGCGTCGTGGTGATCAGCCAACTGGCCAGCGCCTGCGGTTCGGCCACGGAGTCCAGCTTGCGCAGCAGCGTCATCCAGACCGTCTGCACGACATCCTCGGCGATGGTCGGGTCCAGTCCCTGGCCGCGCGCCACCTTCCACACCAGTGGGTTGAGGTCGACCACCAGCGCGTGCAGCGCGGCCCGGTCGCCAGAGCGGGCGGCGATCAGGCAGGCCGCGTGGCGTGGATACCCGGTCAGCTCCCACCAGGGTGCGTCCTCGGTGATCGTCTGCCCGTTGCTCATCCCCGAACTCCTGTCCCAAGGCACATCCGCCTCGTGCACGCTCACCTCCACGTCACCTCGAAGCCAACAGCTCGGTCGAGAGACAGGAGCAGCGCGAGCGGCTCTGGATACCCAGCAGAGCCTAGTTCACTCGAATGGACTAAATCAGGCCGACCGGCACGTTCACCCGATGGCTGACCAGTACGACTGGACCACACGTACGACGAGGGCCGGGAGGCTGTCACCTCCCGGCCCGTCGCCCCCTCGGTCACGCCTGGACGTCAGTCCGTTCGACGTGCGCACTCGGCATGCTGCCGTCGTGCGGCTGCACCCCAGTGGTTTCCGTGTGCGCGCTGGGCATGCTGCCATCCAGCGGCTGCACACCGTTGTTCGTGGTCGTGTCGGTCGTGCCAGTGTCGGTCGTGCCAGTGTCGGTGGTGCCAGTGTCGGTGGTGCTCGGGTCCGGCGTGGAGCCCTGGCCCTGTGCGGCGCCCTGGCCGCTCAGTTCGTCGGACCCTTCGACACCGGTCTCAGCGCTGGTGCTCATCTCCATCCCCCATCTGCCAGTACTGACAATGAGTAGCAATCGTCTGGGTCGGGTGACCCGTTTGGCGCACTGCTTAGTCTGATTCACATCGCAGCGTGACCACCATGCAGCATGGTCCAGCAGATGAGTGAACAAACCAACAGCAGTACACTCGATCGGAGTAAACACCCATGATCGAGAAACTTTCGCGGACCCCGCCCGGTACGCGGAGGGCCGGCCCCTTTGCACCCCCAGGTAGCAAAGGGGTCGGCCCTCCTACCGCGATCCGCCGACACCCCCCAGCGGCTGATCCGATCCCCCATGCCGGACCATCGCCGAACCCCCCTTGGCGATCGCATCGTGGCTGACCCCCCGGTCGAGCGATGCAGCCAACACCAAGCAAGAGCAGGGCTGTCCGCAGCCAGATACCTGACCGGTCCGGACTTTTCGGCCAGGAACATCCACTTGGTCGTTGACCAGCGAATTTGGCGTCGAAACGGGACGCGTCGACAGCCAAGATCCCTCGAATGGAGTAGCGAGACCGCCGGGAACCACCGTCTGTGGATATCGGCATGGGTGCGGAGTCTCCCGGCGTGTCCGAGTTGCTGGCGTCGACATCGCCGAGTAGTTCCGTATCACCCGTACGTGGGGATCCGTGTACCCATCGCCACAGTCCTGGCGATGCTCAGGCTGACGGTCGTTGTTTACCGCTGCTACCGATCTACCTGAGCCGAAAGGTCCCCTCTGTGAAAAACCTCAAGAAGGCCGCGATCGTCGTAGCTGGACTCGGACTGGCCGGCGGGCTGGCGTTCGGCGGTGTCGCGTCAGCGGCCCTGCCGACGCCCGTCGCGGCCAACGTGGTGGCGATCCCGTTGACCAGGATCGTCAACACCCCCGGCGACGGGCTGGCGGGCGGTGGCACTGTCAGCGTCCAGGTCGCCGGCACCCACGGCATTCCCGTCAACGCCACCGCGGTGGAAGGTCTCCTCAGCGTCTACGAGGACACCGGCGTCAGCCGGCTCAGTGTCGAGACCGACGGCATCGGCGCGCCCGGCACGCCGACCGTCATCGGCAGCCGGACCACCATCGCTCAGCCCAGTGGCGCCGGCGAGGCATTCCACGTGGCACTCAGCTCGGCCGGCAAGCTCGCCGTGCACAACGTCGGCGCGGCAACCCGGTTCCTGCTGGCCGTCACCGGCTACGACATTCCCACCAGCACCTGCCAGAGCAGTCTGTTCACCATCACCCCGCAAACAGTCACCCTGCAGCACGTCGGCGGCAGCATCCGGACCGGCGCCACGGACGCCGGCAGTGTGCAGTTGCCGGCCGGCACGTTCGACACCCGCGTGCTGGGCAACTTCTTCGGCCTGAACGACACCAATGACGCGCCGTTCGCGGGTCACCAGTTGTTCGGCACGATGGTCCTGGTCAAGGGTGACGCGATCCTGCCCGACTTCTCCAACGACATCACCGACGGTGGCCACCTGATCGACCAGGCGGACAGCGCCACGCTGACCGTCGACCCGACCACCCAGGTGAGCACATTCCTCACGCTCACCGAGCCCACCACCGTGCACGTCGAGTTCTTCGCCGCCCTGGACAACAGCGGTGCGACCGGCACGGTCGGCCAGCCTGGTGCCGGTGCGGTCACGGCAGCCGTCCAGTCGGCCCAGTTCCGGTCCGTCTGCTGACCGTGTGACAACCGGCGGCCCATCCTCGCGTCACGTGAGGGTGGGCCGTCGTCTTGTCCGACCGACCGCTGTGTGAAACATTCAGCGGACCGCCCTCGGCGCGGCTGTGACGACCGGACCGGTCCCGCCGATAAGGGTGTTGGGGCAACCGCTGCCCGTTCCCAGGTGACTGCCAGGAATCCCGCAGACAATCTCCAGCTTTTCTGGACAGGCTCGGCTGCACAACCCATGCCACACCACTGCGCGGACTCGCAGCGGCAGAAAGAGGACCCCGTGCTGTTCAGACAACGAGTGCGCCTCACCAAACGACGGGTGATCGTCACCGCGGCGATCGTGGTGGTCGTCGGCGGCGGTGGGGTCGCAGCGTGGGCCGCCACCCGGCCTGCCGACGCCGCGCCGTCCACCGGTGTCGCCACGGCGACCACGACGACCCTGCGCCAGACGCTGTCGTCGTCGGGGACGATCGAGCCCGCCCAGCTGTCCAACCTCAACTTCGTGGTGTCCGGACAGGTCACCGCGGTGAACGTCAGTGCCGGCCAGAAGGTGACCGAAGGGCAGGCACTCGCCACGGTCAACTCGGCGGCCCTGTCGGCGACCGTCGCCGAGGCACAGGCCGGCCTGTCGGCCGACCAGTCCCGGCTGTCCGCCGACGAGAGTTCGGATGCCTCATCGGCCCAGGTCACCGCTGACCAGGCCGCCGTGACCGCGGCCAAGAACCAGGTCACCGACGCGCGGAACTCACTCGCCGAGGCCACCCTGACCAGCCCGATCACCGGCACGGTCGCCTCTGTCGACCTGACCGTCGGACAGCAGGTCTCCGGCGGCTCGACGGGCTCGTCAGGGTCATCCGGCGGCTCGGGCTCCGGCGGTGGCGGCGGTGGCGCGGCCGGCGGCTTCGGTGGCGGCAGTGGCGCTGCCACCGGTTCGACCGGCAGCAGTTCGTCGGCCGGTAGCTCATCCACCGCCCAGGTCGTCGTCTTCTCGGACAGCTCCTACATCGTGAACGCGACCGTGGACGACACCGAGGTCGGCCAGGTCAAGGTCGGCGACCAGGCCGTGATCATGCCGGACGGCAGCACGTCCACGGTGTTCGGCACCGTCACGTCGGTGGCGCTGCTGGCCACGTCGTCATCGTCGGTGCCCAGCTACCCGGTCACCATCGGCGTGACCGGCAGCCCGGCCGGCCTGCACGCAGGCGCCGGCGCCACGCTGAACATCATCGTGAAGCAGCTGGCCAACGTGCTCGCCGTGCCCACGACCGCACTGCACTTCCAGGGCGGCAGGACGACGGTCCTCAAGCTGGTGGACGGCAAGCAGGTCAGCACGACGGTGACCACGGGCACCACGGCGGTCGGCCAGACCCAGATCCTCTCCGGACTGTCCAACGGCGACCAGGTCGTCGTGCCGGGTGTGACACGCGGCGCCGGCACGGCGGGTACCGGCGACACCGGACGCTCCGGCGGTTTCGGTGGAAGGGGCGGATTCGGCGGCGGCGGTGGCGGATTCGGCGGTGGCGGCGGCTTCGGCGGCGGTCGGGGCGGCGGCTTCGGCGGCGGCGGGGCGGGTGGTTGACCGGTGAGTTCCGACATCACGATGCCGATCCCGGTGGTCCGGGACACCGTCATCGACATCCGCGACGTGCAGAAGATCTACCGGACCGGCGCCCTGGCGGTAGCGGCGCTGCGGGGTGTGTCGCTGCGGATCGAGGAAGGCGAGTACGTCGCCGTCATGGGTCCGTCCGGGTCCGGCAAGTCCACGCTGATGCACATCCTCGGCTGCCTGGACGTGGCCACCGAGGGCAGCTACGTGCTGGCCGGCCAGGACGTCAGCCATCTGTCCGAAACGGAACTGGCCGTGATCCGCAACCAGCGGATCGGGTTCGTGTTCCAGCAGTTCAACCTGCTGCCCTCGCTCACGGCGTGGCGCAACGTGGAACTGCCGCTCTGCTACGCGGGCGTACCCAAGGCGCAACGCAAGGCACGGGCCGTCGAGGTGCTGGACCGGGTCGGGCTCGGCGACCGGATCATGCACCGGCCGAGTGAGTTGTCCGGCGGTCAGCAGTCCCGGGTCGCGCTGGCTCGGGCACTGGTGAACTCGCCGGCGATGATCCTGGCCGACGAACCGACCGGCGCGCTGGACACCGCCGCGACAGCCGATGTGCTGAGTGTGTTCGACGACCTGAACCGGGCCGGCCACACCGTGGTGCTGATCACCCATGAGGAGGACGTGGCCGCCGTGGCGAAACGTACGGTCCGGCTGCGCGATGGACTGATCGAGTCCGACACGCTGGGGAGGCTGGCCGGGGTGTTGCCGTCGTGAGCTGGATCGAGACGTTCCGCACCAGCCTGGACGCCATCCGGTCGCACCGGCTGCGTTCCGGTCTCACCATGCTCGGCATCCTGATCGGCATCGCAGCCGTCATCCTCACCGTCGGCCTCGGCGAGGGCGCGCAGGTGCAGGTGGCGTCGGCGATCAACTCGCTGGGCACCAACCTGCTGGTCATCTCGCCGGGCAGCACGACGACGTCCGGTGTGCGCGGTGGGCTCGGGTCCGCGGCCACGCTGACCGTGAACGACGCCGACGCGCTGTCGTCGCACACGGTCGCACCGGACATCGCGGCCGTCGCGCCGAGCACCAGCCGGTCCAGCGCACTCGCCGTCGGAACCACCAACTGGACCACGTCCGTGGTGGGCACGACGCCTGCCTGGCTGTCGGTGCGGGCCCGGACGCTGTCCCAGGGCAGGTTCATCACCGCGTCCGATGTGTCCAGTGAGGCCGCGGTGACCGTGCTCGGCGCCACGACGGCACAGGAGTTGTTCGGCTTCGCCGACCCGGTCGGTCGAACGGTGACCATCGGGACGACCCCGTTCACCGTCGTCGGGCTGCTCGCCTCGGCCGGCACGTCGTCCGCGCAGAACCAGGACGACCAGGCGATCGTGCCGATCAGCACGGCTGCCGACCGCCTGTTCGGCGGCACGAGTCGCACGTCGGTGCAGTCCATCTACGTGGAGGCGGCATCGTCGGACTCACTGTCCGCCGCGTACCAGGAGGCCAACCAGGAACTGCTCAACCTGCACCACATCAGCACCCCGACCGGTGCCGACTTCAGCATCGCCAGCCAGGAGTCACTGCTGACCACGGCCACCTCGGTGGACAAGACACTGACCGTGCTGCTCGGTGGCATCGCCGGTATCTCACTGCTGGTCGGCGGCATCGGCGTCATGAACATCATGCTGGTGTCGGTGACCGAGCGAATCCGGGAGATCGGCCTGCGCAAGGCGATCGGCGCGAATCCGACCGTGATCCGCCGTCAGTTCCTGGTCGAGGCGGCACTGCTCGGCCTGGCCGGCGGCATACTCGGCGCGCTGCTGGGCATCGTCGGCGCACTCGTGCTGCCGCACCTGATCTCCACCACCATCACGGTGTCCCCCACCGCCACGATCGGGGCGATCGTCGTCGCGATCTGCATCGGCATGGCGTTCGGGGTATACCCGGCGAGCAGGGCGGCCCGCCTTGCTCCCATCGACGCCCTCCGAAGCGAATGAAACAGCACTGGAGCAATCCCATGTCCGCACAGCCTCCCGCCCCAGCAGCCGACACCCGCCGCAGAGGGTCCTTCGCCCGGCCGGCACTGGCCCTGGTGACCGGCGCGCTCGCCATCACCGTCGTGGCCGCGTGCGGCAGCAGCACGCCCACGGCGGCCGCGCCACCCACGACGCATGCCGCAGCGCGGCCCAACCCGGGGACCCGCACGCCACCCGGCGCGTTCGGCACCGCGGCCGCCGTCGGGAAGACCAGTCTTGAGGTGCAGAACCAGCAGACCGGCCAGGTCACCGTCAAGTTCACATCGTCGACCGTGTTCACCAACACGATCAAGGCCTCCCTGGCGGACATCAAGGTCGGCATGTGCGCGACAGTCACGGCGACGTCCGGTGGCGCCCAGGCGAAGGCGTTGACCGCGCGCACGGTCGGGATCTCGGCCGCGACGTCGAGTGGCTGCACGGCGGCCGGTGCGTTCGGCGGCGCCGGTGGCTTCGGTGGCGGCGGGAACTTCGGCCGGGGTGACGGCGGCAACGGCAGCCGGACGCCCGACCCGAGCAGGCGGGTCCGGCCCTCCGGCGCGAACGGTGCCGGTGGTGCCGGTGGTGCCGGGAACTTCGGCCGCGCGTTCGGCTCGGTCACCGCGGTGAGCCCGACCGGTTTCACCGTCAAGGGTGTCGTGCGTGGCTCGAACCCGGCCGTCACCACGACGGTCACCGTGACCACGGCCACCACCTACACCGAGTCGGCCAAGGCCACGTCCCACGCGCTGGCGGTCGGCGACTGCATCGTGGCGCTGGGCGCGTCCGACGACACCGGTGCCGTGTCGGCGAAGACGATCAACATCAGCAAGGCGGGCTCGAACGGCTGCGCGGGCGGTTTCGGCCGTGGCGGCGGTGGCTTCCGAGGCAACGGCAACGGTGGCGGCGAAGCAGGTTCAACGCCCAGCCTGGTTCCCGGTGGTGGCAATGGCTGACCTGCGTCTCCCCAAGTTCCAGCTGTCGCGCAGGGTCATCGTCATCACGATCGTCGTGGTGGTCGCCGGTGCTGGCGCGGGTGTCGCGTGGACAGCCATGCGACCAGCGGGTGCGGTCTACCGCACCGCCACCGCGGGCCCGGCCTCGGTGACCGACACGCTCGCGGGGACCGGCACCATCCAGCCGGTCACCCAGGCCACGGTCAGCTTCCCGATGTCCGGCCAGGTGGCGTCGGTGGCCGCCGAACTCGGCCAGCAGGTCGCGGTCGGCCAGACCCTGGCCCAGCTGAACACGACGAGCCTGAACAGCACCGTCAGCTCGGACGAGTCCGCCGTGGCGTCGGCGCAGGCCAAGCTGGCCAGCGACCAGACCAGTGAGACATCGGTCAGCGACACCGCCGACGAGAGCACGTCGCCGTCCAGCGCGGGCTCGGGTCACTCCGGTTCGGGCCAGCTGTCCGGGCTGGAACACAGCCTGTCCGGCGACCAGAACGCGGTCCGCAAGGCCCGGCAGAAGGTGGACAGCGACCTCACGCTGGTGGCTGCCGCCGACCACAAGGTGAACGCCGATGGCGCCGCCTGTCAGGACCTGCTGGCCGACCTGGCGGCTGCCGGCACCAGCCAACCGCCGACATCCACCACGCCTCCGACCACCTCCAGCACGCCGGACGACTCCACGGCGGTCAGCGACTGCGAAACGCTGATCAACGAGGCGTTGGCCGCGGAGAGCACGACGGGTGCCGATGAGCACACGCTGTCGTCCTCGGTGGCCGCTCTGTCCTCGGCGCTGAACAAGGTGGTCGCGGCGGTCCAGGCCGAGGAGGCTGCCAGTGCGTCCGGCCCCAGCCGGTCTGCTGGTGCCTCCGGTGGTTCGTCCAGCACCCATGGCACGGGCGGCTCGGGCTCAGCTGCCGGCGGTTCCGGTGGTGGCCGTGGTGGTGGCAGTTCACTGCCGGCGTCAGCCGACCAGATCGCAGCCGACCAGGCCGCGGTGGACGCCGCGAACGCACAACTGGCCGCGGCCAGGCAGAACCTGTCGGCGGCGACCCTGGTCAGCCCGATCACCGGCACCGTGGCCGACGTGACGATCACGGCGGGCCAGAGCGCGTCGGCCAACTCGACCAGCGCCCAGGTGGTGATCATCGGGCCGGGTCAGGACGAGGTGCTGACCGCGGTCACCGACAGCCAGGTCGGCCAGGTCAAGCCGGGTGAGAACGCCACAGTGACGCCGGACGGCGCGACGAAGCCGATCAGCGGCACCGTGACCCAGATCGGTGCGCTGGGCACCACGACGACGGGCGGTTCGGCCAGCTACCCGGTGACGATCTCGCTGGACAACACGGCACAGCAGATGTTCGACGGCGCCACGGCGTCGGTGGGCATCACGCTCGGCACGGCCGATGCCGCGGTCACGGTGCCGACCTCGGCGATCCACACCGTCGGCGCGTTCACCGTGGTGACGAAGATGGTGGACGGCAAGCCGACCGTCACGCGGGTCACCGTCGGTGTGCGGGGACCGGTCGTCACGCAGGTCACCAGTGGTCTCAAGGCCGGCGACGAGGTCGCGTTGGCGAACATCAACGAGCCGATGCCGACCGCTGGCAACACCACGGGCGCGGGCCGCTTCGGCGGCGGCCTGGGCGGCGGGGGTGCCCGTGCCGCATTCGGTGGTGGCGGCGGTTTCGGCGGCGGCCGGGCAGCTGGCGGCGACGGTGCTGGCGGAGGTGCTGGCGGAGGCGGTCGAGCTGCTGGCGGCGGCGGCTGAGAGCAGCCGGCGGACACAACAGTGGCGCTCACATCGGTGGCGCATGAATGCCAGTGGCGCGGTGGGCGATCAGCCCCCGCGCCACTGGCATGCCGATTGTCGGGTGTTCAGCTCGCGACGGCAGGTTCGCCCGGTTCCTGCGGCTTGTCGACCGATAACTCCTGAGGCAGCACCTCGTTGAGCACGAACTCGGTCACCACGGCCGCCGAGGCCGCATCATCGGCGTACAGGTGGAACCAGCCGTCCTGGGGCGCGTCCGGACCGTGCGTCGTGGTGGACCAGCCGAAGCCCTGCTGCCACTCCAGCGAAATCGCGCTGCCCGTCCCGGGAATGACCTCACCGGATTCCTTGCGAACCAGGAGTCGAGCGGAAAGGGGCTTTCTGGCGTCAATGGTCATTGCGCCCACAACGAGCCCGTGTTGTTCCAGCTCGTCGGCGGCCTGGTCAAGATATGTCACGCAAATGTCAATTTCCACGGGGGTCGCGCTGTGGCGAGGGCGTCCACCTGTGGTGATCGTGCGGACCCGGTGACCGACCTGCTCGGTGTGTGTCTCCAGCGCGCTCACGTCGATCCCCTTCCCGCCATCTAAAATACATCGTCGGCCGAGCTATATCACCCATCCAGGGTAAGAAACTATCGGCCAACCGGATACCCGGCGTCACCCCACCACGGTGACGCTAGTCCAGTATCTTCACCCGATCAGATTAAGGATCGAGCACTCGGCGCGGAATTCAGTTACTCCATGCAGGGGACAACGAGTCGGATAGGACCGTTATTCACCTCGGACGGCAGGATTCGCCAGCCACTCCGACGCGGTCGGATCAGCGGACCGTTCGATGTTACGACTTTCAGAATAACAGACATTTCATCCGTTCGAGTGACAGTTGGCATGGGTGGCTTCGGATGAGGTAGCTCGGCGGGCCAGAACCAGCCACTATTACCAACCGTGACTAGGCGAGGCTGGCAGCCCCGCACCCTGCGCTGGCGGGTCTACCTGCTCGTCGGCGGGTTGTTGGTGCTGTTGGTGGCGACTGCGAGCACGACGACCGTGGTGCGGTTGCGACTGAGCGCGGTCGGCCACCGACTGACCACCACCCTGCGGCCTGCCCAGGTGGCCACCGCCGACATGATCCAGGCGTACATCGATGAGGAAACCGGCGAGCGCGGCTACCTGCTCACCCGCGACCCGGTATTTCTCCAGCCGTACGATTCGGGCGAACTGGAGGTCCGACGCGTTCGCACGCAACTCGGGCGGCAGTTCACCGACGACTCCGTGACCATGCGCCTGCTCGACGAGATCGACCAGGCCGCGCACGCCTGGCGGGTCCAGGTGATCGACCCGGAGATCGCCGCGTTCCGCCGAGGTGCGCTGACCGGGGACGCGCTGGTGGACAGTGTCGGCCTCGGCAAGGACCGGTTCGACGCGCTGCGCGCCAAGCTGGGTGAGTTGCAGGACCGGATCAACCTGCTCGTGACCGGTGCCCTGCAGGACTCCGACGCCGCCCAGAGCACCGCCAACAACGTCACCGTCGCGGCCGCCATCGTGGCCGCGCTGCTGGCGTTCTTCGCCGCCTGGCAGCTGCGCACCTCCTTCGCCATACCGCTGAACAAGCTCGTCGCCCAGGTGCGCCGGGTGGCCAGCGGCGACCTGGATCAGTCGGTGGACGTGTCCGGGCCGTTGGAGGTGGCCACCGTCGGTGAGACGGTGGAGGCGATGCGGGTTCGGATTCTTGCGGAGAGTGCCAGATCGGCCAGTGCGGCCCAGCAGTTGGCCCGGTACGAGGAGGCCGAGCGAATCGCCAGCAGCCTCGGTGACACGGTGATCCGGCAACTCTTCACCACAAGTCTGGCCCTGCAGTCCACCGCCGCCCGGTATCCGGCGGCCGCGCCGGTGCTCGCCGGTGCGATCAGCGACCTGGACCACGCGCTGAAGGACCTTCAGACGGCGATCTTCGAGCTGTCCTCGGCACCGAGCTGGCAGCCGTTGGGCAACCAGGTGATCGACCTGGTCGACCAGTTGGAGGCCGGTCTCGGCGTCGCGCCGGAGGTGCAGCTCGCCGGCAGCGTGGACAGCGACCGGTTGCGGCCGGTCGCCACCGACGTGGTCGCCGTGGTCCGGGACGTGCTCGGTGCGATCGTGCGGCCTGCGGCGGGGAGCAGGTCCACGATCAGTCTGAGCACCGATGACGACATGGTTCGGCTGTTGATCACCGGTGGCGGGGTGCCGGCCGGTGTCGAGACGGGCGCGGTCGGCGAGGTGCGCGAGCGGGCCACGCGGCTCGGTGGCACCTGCACGGTCGAGCGGACCGGGGATTCCGTCACGTTCGACTGGCAGGTGCCGGTGCCGGCGGGCCGAGCTGTCATGCCACCTGGGACGTCGCCCGCAGGCGATAGCTGACCAGTTCCAGGCGTGGCCGGAAGCCGAGGGTGTGCAGCATCCGGCGTGACGGCGCGTTGCCGCCGGCCACCACGGCGCAGGCGGCCGGCCGGGCGCCGTGCTTGTCGGCCAGCCGTTGGACGAGTGTGGTCACGAGGGCGGCCCCGATGCCCCGACACCGCGATTCCGTCGACACAGCGACGAAGTCGATGAGGTAGTCCATCGGTTGGATGCCACCGACGGCGTAACCGACGAGCTTGCCGCCGTCCGTCGCGGTCACCAGGACACGCTCCCCCGTGTCGGCGAGGATGGCGGCTGCGGACAGGTAGGTGTTCGGGAACGACTGTTCGTGCAACCGGATCAGGGCGGCAGCGATGGTCGAATCCGTTGGCGGTGTTGGGAATTCACCGATCTCGGCGGCTTCGGGACGGTCCGGAACGGCACCGACGAGCCGGACGAGATCGACGCCGTCCAGCGCCAGGACGCTGCTGTACTCACCGGTCGGAAAGCCGTGTCGCCGGGCGAACGCGGCGAGCCGACTGTGCTCGACGTGGCCGTAGAGTTCGCTGTCCGTGATGCCACGCAGGGCGGACTGGGTGTGTGCGGCTGCGTACAGTGCGTCCGCGGTGCGGCTCCAGATCCGGTCGGCAGCGGGGTGGTCGGCGGGTACGTCGACGAACGGCCCGTACCACCAGGCGCGACCGAGCGGCTGGTCGACGTCGGCGGTGAGCACGCCGCGGACCTGGTCTGCGTCGTCCACGGCCAGGAACGTGTTGGCCGGCCACGCGAGGGTGGCCAGTTCGTCGGCGAGTTCGGCCTCGGATTCCCCGTGGTAGCCGATGTGGTGGCAGGGCACAGCCTGGAGCCGACGCAGCAGGGTGATCACCTGGTCGTGGTCGGTATCCAGAGCGGGCCGAATGCGGAACATAGTGGACAGCGTGACTCCGCCCAATGGCCGTACGCAAAGCAATTTTGTATGGCAACGGTGAACCCTGGCGACTTGGTCACAGCAGTCGGTACGCCAGCGCGGCGGCGGCGACGAGCGTGGCGATGGCTTCCGCGGCGAAGAAGACGCGTTGTCCGTGCTCACGGCGTGCGGGGTCATCGGCGACGCGGTGGGTTCCGGCGCGCCTGAACCCCATCACGGCAACACAGGGTGCCCCACCGAATCCGCCCGGCTGGGGATCTACAACGCCTTCGCGCACGGCGACTGCGCCGGCATGAACGCGGTGCAGGACGAAACCGGACCAGACTTCTTCACCGCGCTGTCCGCACTGTGCGCCGCCGTCGTCGACCACCAGGCCGACCAGTGGTCCGTCGCGCAGGCCGCGTTCGACCGGGACAGCCATCATCGACTGACCCCTCGGCCTGACCCACCACAGGTCGACACCGAGCGCTCGCCACCGCGGACCGCCCTGTCCGTGGTGACCACACTCGGCCCACCGCTGACCGTCGTCACCGCCGGACTGTGTTTCCTGGTCAGCCCGGGCGGCCGGATCTTCTTGCTGCACAACGGATGGACACCGTGGCACGGCACAGTGATCGTGTTGCGCGACGACGACGGCCTGCGCTGGCAGTTCTCCCGCTGGCGAGATCAGCGAGGTCAGCGGGACAGCACATACACACGCGGATTCAGCTTGCCGATCATCTGGTAGACGCCCCACAGACAGTTCGACAGCGTCGCCTCGTACGCGGCACGGCCGAACCGCTCCTCGTACATCGTCCGGTTGCGCAACAAGCGCGACGACCACAGCAGCTGTTCCGAGGTGCGGCCCTGTCCGTCCTCCTCGGACCGCTCCCGCCACGACCCCTGCAACTCGATGCACCGGTCGATCACCAGACCACCGGCCGCGATCGCCGCGTCGAAACGCGCCGGGTCGGCGCTGGACGCGTGCACGCCGACCGGCGGCCACAGCCGGTCGGCTTCCGCCGGTGTCAGCCAGTCCGTCGCCATCATCTGAAAGATCACCGCATGCCCGCCCGGGCGCAACACCCGACGAAACTCACGGAACACCGCCTCCAGGTCGAGCACGTGCACCAGCACGTCCCGGCACCAGATCAGGTCCACGCTGTCGTCCGGCTCCGCCAGCTGCTCGGCGACGCCCTCGTCGATCCGCACCCGCGACGCCACATCCGGCTCAGCCGCGGCGATGGCGACGGCCGCGTCGTCGAGATGGCAGCGCACCGGTTCCACGCCGTGCACGGTGAACGCGAACCGGCGGGCCAACTCGATCGAGTAGTGGGCCTGCCGCGCGCCGACGTCCAGCGCCATCGACCCGGGCGGCAACCCCAACTCCGCCACCAGATCGAACAGCATCTCGGGACCACACGGGTCGTGGCTCCTGCCGAGCGCCTCGTCGAACTCCTCAGCCTCGGCGAAGTCCGAGCCATAGACCTCTGCAACCGTCCGCATTCGGGGTGTCACAGCCGCGCAGCGTAGGACCACCCGCGCTGACGATCGAGCGAATTACCGATCGGTGATCTTGCCCGCTTCGACGTCGATGCGCCGGTTGGTCGCGATGGCATCGAGCATCCGGCGGTCGTGCGTGACCAGCAGCAGCGTGCCAGGGTAGGACTCCAGCGCCGACTCCAACTGCTCGATCGCGGGCAGGTCCAGGTGGTTGGTCGGTTCGTCCAGCACCAACAGGTTCACGCCCTTGGCCTGCAACAGTGCCAGGGCGGCCCGGGTCCGTTCACCCGGTGACAGGGTCGCGGCGGACCGCAGCACGTGGTCGGCGGTGAGCCCGAACTTGGCCAGCAGTGTCCTGGATTCGGCCGGCACCCAATCCGGCACGGCGGCACCGAACGCGTCCAGCAGCGGCTGGTCCCCGAGGAACCGGCCCCTCGCCTGGTCGATCTCACCGACCAGCACACCGGGGCCGAGCGACGCACTGCCCTCGTCCAGGGGGATCCGACCGAGCATCGCACCGAGCATCGTGGACTTGCCGCTGCCGTTGGCGCCGGTGATGGCCACCCGGTCCGCCCAGTCGATCTGCAGGTCGACCGGTCCCAGCGTGAAGTCGCCGCGCCGCACCACAGCACCACGCAACGTGGCGACCACGGCACCGGCCCTCGGCGCCGCGGCGATGGTCATCCGCAACTCCCACTCCTTGCGTGGCTCCTCGACCACGTCCAGCCGCTCGATCAGCCGCTCCGTCTGCCTGGCCTTCGCGGCCTGCTTCTCACTGGATTCGGCCCGGAACGCCTTGATGTTCTTGTCGTTGTCGGTCGCCTTGCGCCGCGCGTTGCGGACGCCCTTCTCCATCCAGTTCCGCTGCGTCCGCGCCCGGTCGACGAGCGCGGAGCGCGTCGAGGCGTACTCCTCGTAATCCTCGCGGGCGTGCCGACGGGCGACCTCGCGCTCCTCCAGGTACGCCGCGTAGCCACCGCCGTAGACCCGCACCTGCTGTTGCGCGAGGTCCAGTTCGACGACCCGGTCCACGGTCCTGGCCAGGAATTCCCGGTCGTGGCTGACCAGCACGGTGCCGGCCCGCAGCCCGCCGACGAACCGTTCCAGCCGGTCCAGGCCGTCCAGGTCCAGATCGTTGGTCGGCTCGTCCAGCAGGAACACGTCGTACCGGCTGAGCAGCAGCGACGCCATGCCGACGCGGGCGGCCTGGCCACCGGACAGGCTGACCATCTGCTGGTCGAGCGGGATGTCGATACCGAGGTCGGCCAGCACGCCGCCGATCCGGTCGTCCAGGTCCGCGCCGCCCAGCGCCAGCCAGCGCTCCAGTTCGTTGGCGTAGGTGTCATCGGCGCCCGGCGCTGCCACCGCGAGCGCCTCGGTGGCCGCGTCCAGGGCCTGCTGGGCGTCGGCGACACCGGTCCGCCGACCCAGGAAGTCGCGCACCGACTCACCCTGCCTACGCTCGGGTTCCTGTGGCAGGTAACCGATATTGGCCGTGGCCGGGGCAGCGTGAACCGTGCCTTCTTCGGGCGTGACGAGGCCGGCGAGGATGCGCAGCAGGGTCGATTTGCCGGCGCCGTTCACCCCGACGAGCCCGACGACATCCCCCGGTGCGACGACCAGGTCGAGTCCGGCGAACAGGACGCGGTCCGCGTGGCCGGCGGTGAGACTTTTGGCGATCAACGTGGCAGTCATGACGAGCGCGATGTTAGTGCGCGCTCGTCATCCAGCCGAAATGACCAGCCTAGTTGCCAGGTCGGCGGCCGGCGCCGGACCGGCCGCCACCGGTCCGGTCCGGCCCCGCCCCCCGGAGCGCGACCGCCTGCCCGCACGCGGACAGCAAGCTGTCCGTCGTGGTACCCGTCACCCGAGACTCCAGTCCTGCCGGTACCAGCACCGGCACTTCCGGATCCTCGGTGACGAGCACCACCGGGAGTCGGGCGCGGATGCCACAGACCACGCCGTATTCCCGTGCGGTGAGTTGGGCAGACTGGTCACGCACGTCTACCACCAGGTCGACCGGCCGCCCGCCGTCCAGCGGGCACCGGTCCCCCGGCGCGAAAGCTCGACAGATACCCACCGTGCCGTGACAGGTGCTGACCTGACAACCGAGCGCTCGTAGCGACGCGGCCACCCGCGCCGACTCCTCGAATGTCGACTCGGTCACCAGGACGTGCATCTGGGCCTCCTCGCGATCCCCCCGGGCTCACCACATCAGCGCAACATGACAGCCGCCCGGAACGAAGGGCGGGATGACACCTGGCTGTGGGGCACTAAGTCACAAGCGGGGCAGTCACACCAAACCGGTGTCCGGCAGCGGAGCAGACCAGCGCAAACGGGTGCCGTGTTCGTCCGGTTGGCCGATGGTGAACGTGCCGCCGACCCGTTCGGCACGCTGTCGCAAATTGGTCAGTCCACTATAGACGATCGATTCCGGCAGGCCGACACCGTCGTCGGTCACGTCGATCACGAGGTCGTCCCGGACCGAGACCGTCACCGACAGGTGGGCAGCACCGGCGTGGCGGACGGCGTTGCTGACCGCCTCCCGCACGACGGCCTCGGCGTGCTCGGCGAGATCGGCGGGCACCAGGTCCAGCGGGCCGGCCAGCCGCACGCTGGTGTGCGGGCCGGAATCCCTGGTCAGCTCCGTGATCGCACCATGCAGCCGCTTGCGCAGCCGAAGCGATCCCCCGGTGTCGGCGTGCAGGTCGAAGATGGCGGTGCGGATCTCGCTGACGATCTCGTGCAGCTGGTCCACGCTGTCGCTGATCCGGCTGGCCACCTCCGGCGACGCCACCCTGCGGTAGGTGCCCTGCAACGCGAGGCCGACCCCGAAAAGCCGCTGGATCACGTGATCGTGCAGGTCCCGCGCGATCCGGTCGCGGTCGGCGAGCACGTCCAGTTCGCGCAGGTGCCACTGGTTGCTGGCCAGTTGCAGCGCCAGCGCGGCCTGATCGGCGAACGACGCGAGCACCGGCAGTTCGTCGATGTCGAACACCGGCGCACCGGCGATCCGGACAGCGAGCAGCACGCCGAGCACTCGGTCACCCGCGCGCAGCGGCAGCATCAACGCGGGACCGAGCGGGCCGCAGGCGTCGGGCAGCGGATCGAAGTCCAGGATCGGCACGCTCCTGGGCACCTGGTCCAGGAACGCCGCGCCCGCCGTTGATCCGATCGGGATCCGCAGGCCGGTCAGTGAGCTGGTCCCGAACCCGGCCGACACCGCGACGGACAGCGCGGACAGTTCGTCCTCGGGCACGGCGATGAGCGTGCGGTCGGCCGAGCTGAGTTCCAGTGTGCGGTCGGCGATGTCCTGCAGCACGTCGCCGGGATCGGTGCCGGCCAGCAGTTGGGTGGTGATCTCGCTGGTCGCCTCGGACCAGCGTTGCCGACGGCGGGACTCCTCGTAGAGGAGGACGTTCTCCACTGCGATCCCGGCCGCCGCGGCCAGCGCCTTGAGCACGTTCTCGTCGTCGGCCGTGAACCCGTCGCCAGCCAGGCGGAGCGTGCCGAACACGGTGTCGCGGACCATCACCGGCACGCTGAGCCCGGCGGTGGTGTGGGTTGTCCCGCCCTCTGCATGCTCGAACGCGCCGCACCGGGCACCGACGAGGTCGACCGCCGTGGCCACCAGCCTGCTCAGCGTCGTGTCCAGGTCGAGCCCGGTGCCCACGGCGAGCACGGCGTCCACCAGTGGTTCCTGCTGTCGCAGCTGATCAGGACCGTCCACCACGGAGTCAGAGTGGCACGAACGCCACTGCGTGTACACGCGAACACACGGTTGGCCGATTGGTGACCTTGGACCTTTCACACTCATGACCTTTGCTTCTCGGTGCCGGTTTCTCCGGCGGCGCAGAGTGAGGTCACGCGGCAGCAACCGGGAGACAGCATGAACACCGACTGCACGTCGGTCGCCAGGCTCGCCGAGCCGCAGGTGCGCGCGGTGCTGGCCGCCGCCGGCAACGCGCCCGCACCGCCTGGCCAGCCGCCGTGGCTGTTCGGCTGCACTGCGCTGGCGATCGAGCTGTACGAGAACGAGGACGCGACCCATCTCGCACACGACGACCGAGTGGTGGCGTGCGGGGGTGCGCTGCTGAATTTGCGGCTGGCCGTGCAGACCATGGGGATCTACGCGGATGTCCGGCTGGCCCCGGACCCGGTTCAGCCGAGATTGCTGGCGGCGGTCCGGCCGGCGAACGAGCGGCTGGCCACGACGTGGGACCGGCAGTTGGCGCGCGTGAGCACTGGGACGACGGACGCGGTGCCTGTGCCGACGAGCCCGACGTCGGCATTGCGGGAACTGCGCCGGGCGGCTGACGTGGAACGCGCCTGGCTGGCGCAGGTGTCGGGTGCGCAGTTGACCGAGCTGTACACGCCGGACGCGGACGCTGTCGAGCCGATGTTCGTGGTGATCGGCTCGCTGCAGAACGACGTGCGGGCGCTGTTGCGGGCCGGGCAGGCGATTCGCCGGGTCATGCTGACGGCGACCGTGCTCGGCCTGCGGACCACGATGCTGTCCGGCCCGGTGGCCACACCTGGGGCCAGGGCGGAACTGCAGACGCTGATCGGCGGCGCGTTGTCGCCGCACGCCGTGCTGGCGGTGACGGTGGCCGACTCGACTCCGGCAACGGTCGACACGCGCACGTGTGGCGCGGATGCGGGCGCTGATACACAGGCAGGCGGCGCCGACTCACCCGCAGGCTAGGTCGACACACACGCGGGAACGGTCGACCCGCCCGGGGGCCGCGCGGCTCACGCGCCTGCGGGGCTTGAACCTCGCCGCTGGCTAACCCGGGTTGTTGCCTTCCGTACGCAGCTTCGTGACCAGCACGGCCGCCTGCGTGCGCCGTTCCATGCCCAGTTTGGCCAATAGCCGCGACACGTAGTTCTTCACCGTCTTCTCGGCCAGGAACATGCGTTCCGCGATCTGCCGATTCGTCAGACCCTCGCCGATCAAACCCAGCAGTGACCGCTCCTGGTCGGTCAACTCCGACAACGGCCCCGGACTGTCCAGACTCGCCCTCAGCCGACCCATCAGGACCGCGGCCGCCCGGTTGTCCAGCAGCGACCTGCCCGCGCCGACCTCACGCACCGCGGACACCAGCTCCATCCCCCGGATGTCCTTGATCACGTACCCGCCGGCACCAGCGAGAATGGCGTCCAGCATGGCCTGTTCGTCCGTGTACGACGTCAGGATCAAGCAGTTCAGCTCGGGCAGCGCCGACCGCAACTCCCGACACAGCTCGACACCGTTTCCGTCCGGCAGCCGCATGTCGAGCACTGCCACGTCGGGCCGCACCGCCGGGATCCTGGCCAACGCCTCGGCCGCGGTGCCCGCCTGGCCGACGACCGTCAGGTCCTCGGCCTCGGACAACAGGTCAGCCACCCCTCGCCGGACGATCTCATGGTCGTCGACGAGGAATACGCTCAGCACCGACCCAGGCTACGACCTGCGACGACACCCCGCACCAAACTAGTCACCCATCGCCAGCCACACCGCCGTGTCCTGCCGGCAGCTTGCCCTCCACCAACTGGTGACTCACCACCAGTACCTCCTTGTGCGACGGCAGATCAGCCGGCCCGCGACCCAGGTTCACCACACACGCGAACCCTTCGCCACGGCTGAACGCCAGCACCCCCGGCGCACTCGGCAGCCAGGTCATCGGCCCATCACCCAGTTCACGCCGACCCCGCCGGATGTGCAGCGCCTCCCGGTACAGCGCCAACATGGAGTCCCGCCGCGCCGCCTCGGCCTGCACCGTCCGGTCCGCCCACGACGCCGGTTGCGGCAGCCACGGCTCACCCGTCGCCCCATCGGGGCTGAACCCGAACGGCTGATGCCCACCCGACCACGGCAACGGCACCCGACAGCCGTCCCGACCGAAGTCCGTGTGCCCGGACCGCTGCCAGATCGGGTCCTGCCGAGCCGCGTCCGGCAGGTCCTCGACCTCGGCCAGACCCAACTCCTCACCCTGGTAGCTGTACGCACCACCGGGCAGGCGCAACGTCAGCAGCGCCGCCGCCCGCGCCCTGCGTTCGCCAAGCGCCAGGTCCGTCGGCTCGCCGATTCGCCTGTCCCCCATGTCGAACGACGTGTCGGCCCTGCCGTACCGGGTGACGTGCCGGACCACGTCGTGGTTGGACAGCACCCACGTGGCCGGCGCGCCGACCGGCTGGTGCGCGGCCAGTGTCGCGTCGACGCGCGCGCGCAGCCGCTCCGCGTCCCACGGGCAGCACAGGAAGTCGAAGTTGAATGCCACGTGCAGTTCGTCGCCCCGCAGGTATCGGGCGAACCGCTCGGTATCCGGTAGCCAGATCTCGCCGATCAACGCCCGATCGGGGTATTCCTCGGCCACCCGCCGCCACGCTCGGTAGATGTCGTGCACACCATCGTGGTCGGCGTACGCGTCACCGGCCCCTGGCCTGCCGCCCAACACCATGTCGGGCAGATGGCTGTTCTTCACCAGCAGCGCGGCCGAGTCGATCCGCGCCGTGCACAGCACGATCTGCAACACCCACGCGCCGCCTGCCTGCACCACGGTGTTGAGCAGGTACTGGCCGAGGTTCATGTCCGACCACGCGGACGCGTAGTTACCGAAGAGCCGGTAGGTAGATCGACGCAAGACGTCGATGCGATTTCGCAACTTTGCGACAGTCAACGGTTGACGCATACCAAAGACCCGCCCCTGGTGGGGGCGGGTCTCGGTGTGTACGGGCTAGTTGACGGCCGCCTGGACCGCCCGGGTGCGGACCATGCCGGGGGCAGGGCCGGTCGAGCCGCGGACCACCAGTTCCGGCTCGAACAGCAGCTCGGCGTGCGTGACGCGGACGCCTGCGATCTCCTTGACCAGCAGTTCCACCGCTGCTTGGCCCATCGCGTCGATGGGCTGGCGGACCGTGGTCAGCGGCGGGTCGGCGCAGCTCATGAAGTACGAATCGTCGTAGCCGACCACCGAGACGTCGGAGGGCACCGACATGCCCTTGCGGCGCACGGCCCGGACCGCGCCCAGCGCCAGCGGGTCACTTGCGCACACGATGCCGGTGATTCCCCTGGTCAGCAGCCGGGCCGCGGCCGCCCGGCCGCCCTCGACGGAGAACAGGGTGTGCTCGACGTACTCGTCGGGCAGCTCCAGGCCGGCCCGCACGGCCAGTTCCCGCGCGGCGGCCAGCTTCCGGCGCGACGGCACGTGGTCGGGCGGGCCGAGAACCAGCCCGATCCGCTCGTGGCCCAGGGCCATCAGGTGCCCCATCGCCTGCTGTACCGCGACCGCGTCATCACAGCTGACCTGCGGAAAGTCCAGGTCGTCGATGGCCGCGTTGAGCAACACCGTCGGCAGGTTGCGATCGGTCAGCAGGCCGTAGTGGTCGTGCGGCGACTCGGCCTCCGCGTACAGCCCGCCGAAGAACACCACGCCGGACACCTGCTGGTGCAGCAACAGCGCGACGTAGTCGGCTTCGCTGACGCGGCCTGAGGTCTGCGTGCACAGCACCGAGGTGAACCCGTGCTGGGCGAGGGTGCCGCCGACGACTTCGGCGAACGCGGGGAAGATCGGGTTCTGGAGCTCGGGCAGGACCAGTCCGACCAGTCGGGCGCGCTCGCCACGCAGTTGCGTCGGCCGTTCGTAGCCGAGGACGTCCAGTGCGGTCAGCACAGCCTGACGAGTAGCGTCCGAGACGCCGGGCTTGCCGTTGAGCACCCGGCTGACGGTCGCCTCGCTGACGCCGACCTTCTTGGCCACTTCCGCAAGTCTTCGTGCCATGCCCGCAATTATAGGACGGCTCTCGCAAGTTGTTGCGCAATTTTTAGCAAGGCGTGTCGCCGGTTACATCCCGACGGTCTGCCACCAACCGTCCACCAGGGGCGGATCGGCCACGTCGATCCGTTCGCCGGGCCGGGGCACGGCCAGCCGGACGTCGCGGGCCTTGGCCTCCAGCCAGAGCCGGTCGGCCGGTTCGGTCCAGGAGTGCAGCGAGAGGTTGAACGTGGCCCAGTGCACCGGGACGAGCAGCTCACCGCGGACGTCGATGTGTGCGGCGACACCCTCCTCGGGTGTCATGTGGATGTCCGGCCAGGCCGGGGCGTAGGCGCCGATCTGGACGAGGGTGACGTCGAACGGGCCGTACTGCTCGCCAATTTTCGCGTAGCCGTCGAAGTAGCCGGAATCGCCGGTGTAGAAGACTTTCCGGGTCGGACCGAGCACGGTCCACGATGTCCACAGTGTACCGTCGCGGCGGAACAGTCGGCCCGAGAAGTGTTGGGCGGGCGTGGAAATGATGCGTAGCCCGTCGAGTTCGGTGCTCTCCGACCAGTCCAGTTCGATGATGCGTTCGCGTGGCACCTGCCAGCGCTCCAGGTGCGCGCCGACGCCGAGCGGCACCACGAACGGGGCCGTCTGAGTGCGCAGCAGTGTGCGCACGCTGGGCAGGTCGAGGTGGTCGTAGTGGTCGTGCGAGATGACGATCGCGGCCAGTGTCGGCAGTTGTTCCAGAGGGATCGGCGTGGGGTGCAGGCGGCGTGGGCCGACCAGGCCGGACGGCGACACGCGCTCACCCCAGACCGGGTCGAACAGCACGCGGGCGCCGTCCAGCTCGACGAGTGCCGATGAGTGCCCGTACCAGGTGACGTGCAGGCCGGTCGTGGTCGGCGGGGGTGGTGTGGTGACCAGCGGGACCGGGCCGTTCGGATGCCGCTGCTGCCGGCCGACGACCAGCTCGCGGATCGTGTCGGCCATGCTCCCGGCGGACGGGACCGTGGACGTCACGGCGGTGTTACGGAAGACGCCGTCGCGGAACTGCGGCGAACTGGCCATCCGCAGGGCTCGGGTGCCTCGTGCTTTCCCGCCGAACGCGATGATCATGTTCCGCGCGCCCCAGCCGACCGCACCGGCCAGGGTCGCCACCAGGAACAGCCAGAACCGCCGTCTGCCACCACGTGCCATTGCCCACTCCCCGTGTCATCCCTCTTGCCAGCATGGCACGACACGGTGGACGCCCGCCGAACGTGTCATCGGCGAGCCGCGACGCGCCAGCCACGATGAAGGGATGGCCACCTCGATCGCGGAGCTGATCACCGCGCTGCGCGGTGTCCTCCAGCAGATCACGATCGGCGGGCGCGAGTTGGACAAGGCCACGGCAACGTGGACCGAGGCGGCCAGGGCCTATCAGGTGGTAACCACACCTTCGTTCCAGCCAGCGGGGCGTAGCGCCTCGATCGCCGGGACGACTGGCTGCCTTACTTCGACGTGCACGGCATCCGCCTGCGGGATCCACGGCGCCATCGAAGTGCCGATCGAGCTGGTCTTCGAAGCGGTCGCCGAGGTGGTCGGGACCCGACAGCGGCCCACGTGTCTGGATTGGGTGGCGATCGACCACCGCGAGCACCGGCTGATCGGCGGACAGGACGACGACACCCCCATGACCTTGCCGACCGGACAACACCTGCGTGGTTATCAGCCTTACGTGTGATTGGTGAGCGGGCGATGCCTCGCCACGATGACCGGGTGTCTCCATCAACTTCGGCAGGGTGCCTCTGGCAGCTCGTGATCGAGGAGGGGAGCGCTCGGTCCGACAGCGCGGCTCAGTGTGGGCACCTCGGGCGAGACCGGGGCGCTGTCCTGGGTGGCGGATCGCGCCACCTGTGTACCGGCTTGACAGTCCTTTGTGTCCATTCATCGCAATAACTGTTGCGATGACACCTGCCTGTGGAGAAAATTAGATGATCAAGACTCGACCGCCCGCTGGCTCGGTGGCATCGGCATCGTCGTCGCAGCACTCGCGCTCGGTTTCGGTGCCGGCGCGTTCTTCCGGCGCAACCGCACCGGCAACTCGACCGCCAGGGCGCTTCCGTCTGATCAGATGGCGGCCGGTCAGCATCACTGGCCGGCCGCCATACTGTCACCGTGACCGGATTGTTGATCATCACGGGCGGCAGCAGAGGGATCGGCGCCGCCACCGCCGTCCTCGCCGCGCAGCACGGCTGGGACGTCTGCGTCGGCTACCGCTCCGCCGCCGACAAGGCCAACCAGGTCGTCGACGAGTGCACCAAGCACGGCACCAAGGCCATCGCACTGCCCGTGGACGTCTCCGTCGAGGCCCAGGTCGAGCAGCTGTTCGACCAGGCGCAGGACAACCTGGGGCCGCTGAAGGGCCTGGTCAACAACGCCGGCATCGTGGCACCGCAGTCGAAGCTCAAGGACCTCGACACCGACCGGATGCGCCGCCTGTTCGACGTCAACACGCTCGGCGCGTTCCTCTGCGCCCGCGCCGCCGTCAACAGGATGACCACCGGCTCGATCGTGAACGTCTCCTCCCGGGCCGCCGTCCTCGGCTCACCCGGCGAGTACGTCGACTACGCCGCGTCCAAGGCCGCCGTGGACACACTCACCGTGGGCCTCGCCCAGGAGCTGGCCGCCGAGGGCATCCGCGTGAACTGCGTGCGGCCCGGCCTGGTCAGCACCGACATCCACGCCAGCGGCG
The DNA here is from genome assembly GCA_036279295.1 of Pseudonocardiaceae bacterium. Lineage (GTDB taxonomy): Bacteria > Actinomycetota > Actinomycetes > Mycobacteriales > Pseudonocardiaceae > DATEPR01. The sequence goes on from DASUJK010000066.1 coordinate 32,963, forward strand.
GCCGGCCCAACCGGCCCGAACTGCTCGCGCCCACCATCCCGATGAAGCGCGGCGGCGAACCGATCGAGGTCGCCGAGGCCATCGTCTGGCTGCTCTCGCCGGCCGCCTCCTACGTGACCGGCGCACTGCTCGACGTGAGCGGCGGACGCTGACCTACCCTCTGCCTCATGGACCACGGGACATCGACCGACAAGATCGCCCGTACCAGGGCGTACCGGGACGGTGAACTGGTCGCCGAGGACTTCCCGGTGGCCAACCTGTCCGACCAGATCGCCGACCCGGACACCGTCGTGTGGGTGGATCTGTGCGCACCGGACACGGTCGATCTGAAGATCGTCGCCGAGGAGCTCGGCCTGCACGAACTGGCCGTCGAGGACGCCATCGAGAGCAGCCAGCGACCCAAGCTCGACCACTACAAGACGCACGACTTCCTGAGCATGTACGCGGTCTGGCTGGACAAGGAGTCCGGCGCACTGGAGACCAGCGAGCTTGCCGTCTTCCTCACGCCGAAGACGCTCGTCACCGTCCGCAAGGACACCCGGTTCCACGTGGACAAGGTCGTGGAACGCTGGGACGCCTCCTCCCCCGAGCTGATCAGGCACCACATCGGCTTCCTGCTCTACGGGCTGATCGACTTCGTCGTGGACGGCCACTTCCAGGCCGTGCAGGACCTGGACGAGGAGATCGAGAAGTTGGAGGACCTGCTGTTCGGCGAGCGGTCCCGGGACACCGACGTGCAGCGCCGCAGCTTCGAGCTGCGCAAGAGTCTCGTGCAGCTGCGCAAGCTCGTGCTGCCGATGCGCGAGGTGGTGAACACCCTGATGCGCCGCGATGTCCGGGCGATCGCGCAGGAGATGATCCCGTACTTCCAGGACGTCTACGACCATGTGCTGCGCGCCACGGAGTGGACCGAGTCGCTGCGCGACCTGGTGACCACGATCCTGGAGACGAATCTGACAATCCAGGGCAACCGGCTCAACGTCATTACCAAACAAGTTACGAGTTGGGCCGCGATTATCGCCGTGCCCACCGCGATCACCGGCTTCTACGGCCAGAATATACCGTTTCCGGGTTTCGGTCACGTCCACGGCTTCATCGTGTCGTCCGCGCTCATCGTCGTGGCATCCGTAACGCTCTGGTTTATCTTTCGCCGCAAGGGTTGGCTCTAGGTCGCTTTCCGACTGCTAGTGTCCCACGACGTAGCAGGTCCGGCGCCTATCGCCGGCCGTGTCGCGGGAGACTACGATGGCCGACGATGCACCGAAAAGCCTAAAAGGATTCTGGTCCCGGCGATTACAGATATTGCTTATCATCGGGGTTTCCGCAGTACTGACGGCGGCGGTCAGCTCATTCATCGCACCCCGCACACCACCGCGATCCGCCATTGGGACGCCGTCGCCCTCGATCATCTCGGGTAACGGGAGGGTCGTACTGGAGCAGACGCAGTCCCCCAGCGGGTTCACCATCGCCACCATGGTCCGCCAGGGCCTCGGCTGCGACGGCCACGGCTCGGTCTTCCCGCTGCGCGACACCCCCACCATCTCCACGCACATCCGGCCCGGCAAGGGACCCAAACACAGCGGCTCGACGTGGGATCAGGATCCACGCGGGTTCGGCGCGGTGCCGGCCGGGCCGTTGACGATCGCCATCGTGGTGTCCGGACCGAAGGGCCACACGCTGACCATCACCGGCCTGATCTTCCATGTGCTGGCCCGCAGGCCACAGGTGGTCGGCCCGTGGCTGAACCGGGCGCAGGACTGCCACGCCGACACCATGAGGTACCACGCCGGGATCGTCGACCTGGACACTCCCGCGCCCTATTACCTGGACGCCAAGCACCTACCTGGTGCCGTGCGGGCAGATCATCTGACGTTTCCCTACGTCGCACGGGCGGACGACCCGAAGGGTCTGAAGGTCACCGTACGCACCGAGCACTGTGACTGCGTCTGGAACGCGACACTGACCTGGACCGACGCCGGCAAGGCCGGATCAACCGCGATCGATGATCACGGCTATCCGTTCGAGACGACGTCGGTCACCGGCCAATCAGGTGTGAACTGGATCAACAAGTCCCCGAGGGTGGCGGCCAGGGCCTGGCACGCCAACGCCATCAACCCCGTGTGATCAACCGTCCAGCAGTTCACCGAGCAGCTTGGCGATCTGGTCCACCTCGATGAGGAAGGCGTCGTGCCCGTGCGGTGACGAGATCACCCGCAGGGGCTCGGCGCCGGGGGCACCGGCCGCCATCTCCGCCTGTTGGTACAGCGGGTAGAGCCGGTCGCTGTCCACGCCGGCCACCAGTGTCCGGGCAGTGATCCGGCGCAGCGCGGCGGCCACCCCACCCCGGCCCCGCCCGATGTCGTGACTGTTCATCGCGCGGACCAGGGTGACGTAGCTGCCGGCGTCGAACCGGCCGAGCAGCTTGGCCGCATGGTGGTCCAAATAGGACTCGACCGCGTAGCGACCGCCCGCTGCCGGGTCCTCACCTTCCTGCGGCGCACGGCCGAACCGCATCCGCAGTTCGGCCTCGCTGCGGTAGGTCACGTGCGCGATCCGACGGGCGATGCCCAGGCCGACGTGTGGTCCTTCGCCGTCGGGCAGGTGGTGGTAGTCGCCACCGTGCCAGCCGGGATCGGACTCGATGGCCACCAGCTGCGGCCAGCTCCACGCGATCTGCTCGGCGGAGGTCAGCGGCGGCGCGGCCAGCACCAGCGCGGCGGCCACCCGATCGGGCCGGTCCACTGCCCATTCGAGTGAGCGCATGCCGCCCATCGAGCCACCGAGCACAGCCGCCCACACATCGATGCCGAGCGCGTCGGCCAGTGCGCCCTCGGCAGCCACCTGGTCCCGCACGGTCAACGCGGGGAACCTGCTCCCCCACGGTTTGCCGTCGGCGGCCGGCGACGCCGGGCCGGTGCTGCCCTGGCACCCGCCTAACACGTTCGGGGCGATGACGAAGTAACGCTCCGTGTCCAGGGCTCGCCCCGGCCCGATCAGGCCGTCCCACCAGCCCGGCGTGGGATGGCCGGTCTCGATCGGGCCGGCGACGTGACTGTCGCCGGTCAGCGCGTGCTCCACCAGGACAGCGTTGGACCGGTCGTCGGCCAGCGTGCCCCACGTCTCGTAGGCAAGCGTGTACTCGGGCAGCACGGCACCGGACTCCAGCGTCAACGGCTGGAGCGACCGGAACCACTGGCGCCGACCGTTCGGCGCACCCTCCCGCCACGCTCCCGAAGCAGGAACTTGGTTCACGCGACGGCTTTGGCGGCGCGGAAGCCTGCTTCCAGGTCGGCCTTCAGGTCCTCGATGCCCTCGATGCCGACGGACAGCCGGACCAGTCCTGGCGTCACGCCGGCAGCGGCCTGCTCCGACTC
>DASUJK010000067.1:0-4899 GCA_036279295.1 Pseudonocardiaceae bacterium
GTGGACAAGCCGGTCGACCTGGCCGACCGGGACGTGGTGTTCAGCATCGTGGCCGCATCGGCCGACCTGCTGGCCGTGACCAGCGGGCAGGACGGCCTGCTCACCCACCCGGACCGCGCGCCCGGCCTGCTGATCGACTGCTCGACGGTGTCCGCGGAAGCGTCCGCCGAGGTGCGGGAGAGCACGTCGAAACGCGGCACCGACTACCTCGCGGCACCGGTCAGCGGTAACCCGAAGGTGGTGGCGGCCGGCAAGCTGACGTTGGCGGTGTCGGGCCCGGAGGCGACCTACGAAGCGGCGCGACCGCTGTTGGACCTGCTCGGCCGCCAGGCGACCTACGTCGGCGACGACGAGGTGGCGCGGCTGGTGAAGATCTGCCACAACGTGTTCCTCGGGGTGGTCACCCAGTCCCTGGCCGAGATCACCATGCTCGCCGAGAAGGGCGGCGCGTCCCGGGCCGCGTTCCTGGAGTTCCTGAACAACTCGGTCATGGGCTCGACGTTCAGCCGGTACAAGTCACCCGCGTTCGTGAACCTCGACTTCTCACCGACGTTCACGATGCCGTTGCTGCTCAAGGACTTCGACCTCGGCATGGCCGCCGCGCACGACCTTGAGGTGCCGATGCCGGTGGCCGCCGTGACGGCGGCACTCGTCGCGTCGGCACTGGGTGCCGGGCACCGCACCGAGGATTTCGCCACCCTGCTGCTGGAGCAGGCACGCCGCTCCGGGGTGGAGCTCACGTCGGAGAACGCCGTTGTCGACGACGGGCTGGCACCGGCATGACATCAGCGCGGCCACTCCCGGCACCCGGTCACGGCGGAGTCGACTTCGAGCAGCGGGTCGACTTCGACCGGCTGCGGTCCTATCGGCTGGCCCGCGCTAGGGCGGCACTGGAGGCCAGCGACTGCGGTGCCTTCCTGTTGTTCGACTTCTACAACATCCGCTACACGACCCAGACGTGGATCGGCGGTGCGCTCGGCGACAAGATGACCCGGTACACGCTGCTGATCCGGGGCGCGGAGCCGATCCTGTGGGACTTCGGGTCGGCGGCCAGGCACCACCAGCTGTACTCGCCGTGGCTGGCACCGGAGAACTGCCGGGCCGGCATGCTCGGCCTGCGTGGCGCGATCGCGCCGTCCGCCGGGCTGATGGCGTCGGCCGTCCGGGAGATCCACGGCCTGCTGCGTGATCACGGTGTCGCCGACCAGCCGCTCGGTGTGGACATCGTGGAACCGCCGTTCCTGATGGAGTTGCAGCGGGCCGGGCTGACCGTGCTGGACGCCCAGCAGTCCATGCTGGACGCGCGCCAGATCAAGTCGGCCGACGAGATCATGCTGCTCAACCAGGCCGCGGCCATGGTGGACGGCGTCTACCAGGACATCGTCGAGGCGCTCAAGCCCGGCGTCCGGGAGAACGAGATCGTGGCGCTGGCCAACAAGCGGCTCTACGAGATGGGCTCCGACCAGGTCGAAGCCATCAACGCGGTGTCCGGCGAGCGGTGCAACCCGCACCCGCACAACTTCTCCGATCGCATCATCCGGCCCGGTGACCAGGCGTTCTTCGACATCATCCAGAGCTACAACGGCTACCGCACGTGTTACTACCGCACGTTCAGCGTCGGCAGCGCGACGGCGTCGCAGCGGGACGCCTACACCAAGGCGCGCGAGTGGATGGACGCCGCGATCGCCGTCGTCGGACCTGGTGTCAGCACCGATCAGGTGGCCGCGGTGTGGCCCAAGGCGACCGACTTCGGGTTCGCCGACGAGATGGCGGCGTTCGGTCTCCAGTTCGGCCATGGCCTGGGCCTCGGCCTGCACGAGCGACCCATCATCAGCAGGCTGAACAGCATGACCGAGCCGGTCGAGATCCAGGCCGGCATGGTGTTCGCGCTGGAGACCTACTGCCCGGCGTCGGACGGCTTCTCCGCGGCCAGGATCGAGGAGGAGATCGTGGTCACCGAGGACGGACCCCGGGTGATCACGAAGTTCCCCGCCGACGACCTGTTCGTGGCCAACGCCTACTGAAGGGCCTGGCGCGCCAGCGACCGGGCGGGCCAGGAGCGAAGCGACTTTCCGAAAGGTTTTCATGACCCAGATCGACGCCCTGCTCAGCGACCTGCGCACGGACCTGCGGATCGGCGGCAAGACCGTGCCGGCTGCGGACGGGCGGCGTTTCGACGTGCTCGACCCGGCGACCGGCGGTGTGCTGGCCAGCGTCGCCGACGCGAGTGTCGACGACGCGCTGGCCGCGGTGGACGCCGCCGACGCGGCCGCTGCGGGTTGGGCGGCGACCGCGCCGAGGGCCCGTGCCGAGATCCTGCGTGCCGCGTTCGACCTGATGACCGCGCAGGCCGAGGAACTGGCCACGCTGATCAGCCTGGAAAACGGCAAGGCGCTGGCCGACTCACGCGGTGAGATCGCCTACGCGGCCGAGTTCTTCCGTTGGTACTCCGAGGAAGCCGTGCGCATCGGCGGGCAGGTGTCCACGGCGCCATCCGGTGCCAACCGGATTCTCGTCACCCATCAGCCGGTCGGCATCTGTGTGCTGGTGACGCCGTGGAACTTCCCGGCGGCCATGGCGACCCGCAAGATGGGGCCGGCACTCGCGGCAGGCTGCACGATGATCCTCAAGCCGGCCAGTGACACCCCGCTCACCGCGCTGGCCATCGGCCGGATCCTGGAGACCGCGGGCGTGCCGGCCGGCGTGGTGAACGTGCTGCCGGCGCGGCGTTCGGGTGCCGTGGTGTCGGCGATGCTGCACGATCCCCGGGTCCGCAAGCTGTCCTTCACCGGTTCCACCGAGGTCGGCCGGGTGCTGCTGCGCGAAGCGGCGGACCAGGTCGTGAACACGTCGATGGAACTCGGCGGGAACGCGCCGTTCGTGGTCTTCGCCGACGCGGACCTGGACGCGGCGCTGGACGGCGCGATGGTGGCGAAGATGCGCAACGCGGGGGAGGCGTGCACGGCGGCCAACCGGATCTACGTCGAGGCGCCGATCGCGGAGCGCTTCGCGGCCGGGCTGGCCGAACGGATGGCGGCACTCGTCGTCGGACCGGGCGTGGAGGGCAGTACCCAGGTGGGGCCGCTGGTCAACTCCGACGCCGTCGAGAAGGTGGATTCCCTGGTACGGCAGGCGGTTGACGGCGGCGCCCGAATCCTGATCGGAGGGACACGGCCGGAGCGGGAGGGCTGGTACTTCGACCCGACCGTGCTCACCGACGTGGCAGCGGACACGCCGATGCTGCGTGAGGAGATCTTCGGCCCGGTCGCGCCGATCGTGGTGTTCGACGATGAGGACGAGGCCGTCCGGCTGGCCAACGACACCGAGTTCGGGCTGGTCGCGTACGTGTACACCGGTGATCTGGGTCGGGGTCTGCGGGTCGGTGAACGGATCGAGGCCGGCATGATCGGCCTGAACCGTGGGCTGGTCAGCGACCCGGCGGCGCCGTTCGGTGGCGTCAAGCAGAGCGGCATCGGCCGCGAGGGCGGTCACGAGGGCGTCCTGGACTACACGGAATCCCGCTACTTCGCAGTCCAATGGTGAGGTCACGATGAACGAGCAGCAGGCGATCAGCTACGTCCCGCTGGAGCAGATGGACGAGCGGATGCAGGCGGAGATGCACCGCTGTGCCACGGAAGGCACTCCGCGCCCGGAGAGTTCGGCTGTCCGGGCGCACGCGCCGAACGCGTTCTGGGCGTTCGCCGACTCGTGGCAGGCCGTGTTCCACAGCGGTGTGTGCGACCACGCGATCAAGGACCTGTGCCGGGTCTACATCTCGCGCACGGTCAAGTGTGAGTTCTGCGGCAACCAGCGGTCGGCGAAGGCGGCATCCGCCGGTATGCAGGAACAGCAGTACGACGAGCTGCTGAACTTCGAGTCGTCACCGCGCTACGACGACCGGCAGAAGGCCGCACTCGCCTATGCCGAGGCGATCGCGTGGGGCACCAACAGCCCCGAGCTCTGGCAGCGCCTGCACGCCCATTTCACTGAGCCGGAACTGGTGGAGCTGGGCTGTTTCATCGCGTTGACCTTCGGTCAGCAGAGCTGGATCCGGCTGCTCGGCATCGACCACCACCAGTACATGGCCGGCACGTCGGCGTCGATGGCGCCCGGCTTCGAGGACGAGGCGGCGCTGCGCGAGTCCAAGTCCGCGCCGGACTACTGGGCGGCGCGGTCGTAACGCCGCGCCATGGCGTGCCAGAGCTGCTTGGGCTCCCACGGCCCGCCCTTGTGGATCTTCACCACGCCGTAGGAAGCCATGTCCAGGTCGAGGCGCGGATCGGGATCGTACGGGGACTCGTAGCCCGCGAAGGTGAACCAGAACGCGCCATGCACACCTGCCGGTTCGAACACGTCGAGCAGCTCGGTGAAGTAACTCACCTGCACCGACTCGTCGCGAACGTACTCACCGGTCAGGCAGCGTGGTTCGGCCGCGTAGTCGACGATGGCCCAGCCCATGCCACCGGCGTCCTGGGCGCCCTGGTAGGTGCAGCAGCCGAACTCGGTGATCACCACCGGCTTGCCGTGCTTGAGGTAGCCAGAGACGAGCTGGTCGAACGTGGCGGCGTTGGCCGCCGAGCGGTAGAGGTCGACGCCGACGAAGTCGAACAGTGACCAGTCGATGTCCTCCCACTCGCCGGACGCGTAGCTGATGCTGCCGCCGAAGTGCTTGCGGGCCATCGCGACGACGTCCCGCTGGACGGTGGTGAAGTCGGCTGCCGGGGTGAAGCCTGCCCAACTGGCCGGGTTCATCGCGCCCTGGATGCGGTCCAGCAGATGGGCGCCCGGCACGAAACCCGCGCAGAACAACGAGATCTCGCACCCGAGCACCAGCACTGTCGCCGGGTCGCGCGCCAGCAACACGGCCGCCCGCCGTGCGCAGTCCTCGAAGTAGGGCAC
>DASUJK010000068.1:0-25137 GCA_036279295.1 Pseudonocardiaceae bacterium
GCGACACTCGATGCCGGCGTCGACGTGCTCGCCCGCCGCTACCTCACCGATGCGGTGACCCACAGCGTCGACTCGGTCCAGTCGCCGGTCGTCGACATGGCGCACCACGTGTTGCATGTCCGACCGGAAGCGCGATTCCCGGTTCTCGTCGACCTGGCGGCAGCCCCTGGCCGCACCCTCGTGTTCACCAGGACCAAGCGTGGCGCCACCCGGTTGACCCGCAAGCTGGTCGCGGCCGGTGTATCCGCTGTGGAACTGCACGGCAACCTGGCGCAGGGTGCCCGGGACCGCAACCTGGCCGCGTTCTCCGGCGGCAATGCGTCCACTTTGGTCGCCACCGACATCGCGGCACGCGGCATTCACGTGGACGACGTGGCCCTGGTGATCCACGCCGATCCGCCGATGGAGCACAAGGCCTATCTGCACCGCTCCGGCCGCACGGCCCGCGCCGGCGCGAGCGGCACGGTGGTCACGCTGATGACCGACGACCAGGTGGCCGACGTGCGGGATCTGGCTCGGAAGGCCGGCATCACGCCGACGACGACGAAGGTCGGCCCGAACGATTCGCTACTGGCGCAACTGGCACCTGGCCCGCGGACCTTCACCGAGCCGCCGCCTCCGGTCGAGCGGCCTGCGCGGCAGCCGAGGCGGTCGTCCCGGGGCGGGAAACCGGCAGTGAAGTCGGGTGTGGTGAAGTCGGGTGCGGTGAAGTCGGGAGCGGCCAAGTCGGGTGCCAAGTCCACCGCCGCGGGTCACTCGAACGTGGCGGCATTCTCGGCGTCCACCTCCGCCGGCACGCGCCGTCGGGGCCGCTGACCAGGTCAATCGGTTCCGTGTGGGGATACTCACATCACTCGGTGGCAGTACTGTTGATTTTCACCGTTGTTCCGAGCGGCCGGAACCCTGGCCACTTGTTGACTTCGTTTGGCGGCCCCCGCGACGCTGCGTTGCGTGATGGTGCCGTTTCGCGGTGTTGGCGCGGGTATCGGGGAACTGAGCTGGGGTCAGGCGGAAATCTGGTCCGCGATGGTGACGCAACAGTCCTCCCTGCACATCGGTGGCGTCGCGGAATTCCCGGTACCCAAATCGCTGGACGAGATCGTCGCCGCGCTGAGCTGGATGTTCGGCGAACACCAGTCGCTGCGTACCCGGCTGCGTTTTGACGACGGCGTGCGGCAGGTGGTCGCCGAGCACGGCGAGGTGCCGCTGCGCGTGGTGGACGTCGATGACGACGCCGACCCGGCCAAGATCGCCGCCGACATCGATGCCGAGTTCCGTGAAGTCGACTTCGATTACGAGCACGAATGGCCGGTTCGGTTGGCACTGATCCGGCAGCACGGTGTCCCCACTCACCTGGTGGCGATCTACTGCCATCTGGCCATCGACCTCGCCGGCATGAACGCACTGTTCGGCAACGGTCTGTTCGCACTGTTGTTCACCGACGGCGGTGCCGACCTACCGGAGGTCGACACACTCGAACCGCTGGCCCAGGTCGCCTGGCAACGGAGCCCAGCGGGCCGCCGCCACGACAAGGCGGTCCAACGTTATTGGCGACGCCAGGTCGCCGGCATCCCGGCCAGCAGGTTCACCGTGCCGGGTGATGAGCAGCTGCCGAGGCACTGGCAGGTCACCTTCCGCTCGTCCGCCCTGCAGTTGGCGCTCCAGTCGATCGCGGCGCGGACGTCCGCCGAGTCGTCCACGATCCTGTTGGCGGCGGCCGCGACGGCGTTGGTCCACGTCACCGGTCGTGGTCCCGCGGTGTTCCAGATCATTGTCAGCAACCGGTTCCGGCCAGGTTTGGCGGACACGGTCAGTGTCGTTTCGCAGGGTGGGTTGTGTGTGATAGATGTCGCGGTCGCATCGTTCGACGATGTGATCGAACGGACGGCTCGCAGCGCGATGAAGGCGTACCTCAACGCCTACTTCGACCGGAACGCGAAGGAGACGATGCTCGACGAGATCGGTCGGGAACGGGGTGAGCGGATCGAGTTGACCTGTTTCTACAATGATCGCCGCGCGCAGGACAGTCGAATACCGACCGGTCCGCCACCCACGCCGAAACGCCTGGCCGAGGCCAACGCCGAAACCACGATCGAGTGGGGTCCGCACGCCGACAAACCATGGGAACCGTTGTTCGTCAACGTCAACGATGCCGGACCGGACGTGGTGGAGATCCTGCTGCAAGCCGACACCAGGCGGTTCTCACCGGACCAGATGCGCGCCTTTCTGGTAACTTTCGAGGCCACTCTCATGGCTGCGGCGGCACTCGTGCGAAACTAGGTCGAAACCCCTGCCATTCGTTGACTCGGTTCCGTCGACCCAGCCAGGCTCGTCGCGTGATGGTGCCGTTTCAGGGCGTTGGCGCGGGTGTCGGAGAACTGAGCTGGGGCCAGGCCGAAATCTGGTCCGCGATCGTGGCGCAGGAATCGTCGCTGCACCTCGGTGGTGTGGCGGAGTTTCCGGTACCCAAATCGCTGGACGAGATCGTGGCCGCACTGAGTTGGATGATCAGTCGACATCCGGCACTGCGCACCCGGTTGCGCTTCGATCCCGACGGTGTCCGACAGGTGGTCGGCTCGGACGGCGAGGTCCCGCTGCGGGTGGTGGACGTCGATGACGACGTCGACCCGGCCAAGGCAGCGGCCGACATGGAAACCGAGTTCCGGTCCACCGACTTCGACTACGAGCGGGAATGGCCGGTTCGCGCGGCCGTGATCCGGCGGCACGGTGTCGCCACGCATCTGGTCGCCGTGTACAGCCACGTGATCCTCGACCTGGCCGGCATGCAGGCCCTGTTCCGCAACGGCTTGTACACACTGTTGTTCACCGACGGCGAGGCCGACCTGCCGCAGGTCGACTCGTTCGATCCGCTCGCCCAGGTCGCCTGGCAACGCGGCACGGCAGGCCACCGACACAACAAGGCCGTGCAGCGCTACTGGCGACGCCAGGTCGCCGACATCCCGGCCGCCCGGTTCGGTGCGTCGACCGAGGGCGAGCAGCCGAGGCACTGGCAGGCCACCATGCGTTCGGCCGCCCTGCCCGCGGCGTTGCGGTCGATCGTGGCTCGGACGTCGACCGACTCGTCCGCGATCCTGCTGGCCGCGGCCGCCACGGCGCTGGTCCACGTCACCGGTCGTGGTCCCGCGGTGTTCCAGATCATTGTCAGCAACCGGTTCCGGCCGGGCTTTGCGGACGCGGTCGGCACCGTGGCGCAAAGCTGCCTGTGTGTGATCGACGTCGCGGACGCGTCGTTCGACGAGGTGATCGAACGGGCGGCCCGCAGCGCGATGAAGGCGTATCTCAACGCCTACTTCGACCGGGACGCGATGAGCGCGATGATCGACGAGCTGGGCCAGGAGCGCGGCGAACCGATCGAGCTGACGTGCTTCTTCAACGATCGCCGCGCTCCGGACAACAGGACAGGGTCTGTGCGGCCGGCGACCGCGACGGAGACGACCGTGCACTGGGGCCCGCATTCGGACAAGCCGTTCGAGCCGTTGTTCGTGCACGTCAACGATGTCGCACCGGACGTGATCGAGATCCTGCTACAGGCGGATACCCAATGCGTGTCGCCGGAAGGCATGCGCACCTTCCTGGCGATATTCGAGGCCACCCTGCTGGCCGCGGCTCAGTCCAGCCAGACCAGGTGAGCGTCGGCCGTACGCACGTGGGTGTTGAGCACTTGTTCCGCTGAGTCGGACACATGCGTGACACGTTCGATCGGATTCCAGAAGATGGCACCCCATTCTTCACCGAAGTCGATTCCCCAACCGAGGAACGGCCTTTCCGGCACCAGGGTGGAGACGGCGTTGGCAATGCCGTAGACCGCGAACAACTGCGGTTTCAGGTATTCCGCGTCGGCAGCGAGTCGGGCGAGCAGCGCGGTACGGTCCAGGGTGGCTGTGGTCATGTCACCAGCGTCAACGATGCATGCCACTCTGACAATGACCTGACCGCGTGATGTGCAAGCCCATTTTTCTACGCTAATGTCCGTTGCATGGACGTCAATCAGCGTTGCAGGGTTGTCAACAATAGAACGCCCCGGGCGAGAGCCCTCGGCAACGTGCTGCGCGAGGTCAGACTGGACCGCGACATCGGCCTCCGGCAATTTGCCAAGGATATCGGCAGGGACCCCAGTTTGCTATCCCGTTGGGAGACCGGCGACCGCTCACCGACCCCGACGGATGTGGCCCAGATCCTCGGCAAGCTCGGCATCACCGGCGACCGCTACGACGAGATCATCGAACTCGCCTACGGTACCGACGACGCGCGGTGGCTGGCCACAACGTTGCCAGAGCAACGCCTACAACTGAGTGCACTGCTCGACTTCGAGCGCACTGCCAGCTTGATCACCGATGTCTCGCCCTTGCTGGTGCCCGGCCTGCTGCAAACCAGCGACTACGCACGGGTGATCATGACCGAGAGCGGTGTTCTCGCCGAGGAGGTCAGCCCTCGCGTCGCGATCCGGCTTGGTCGGCGCGAGGAGTTGAACCGCCATGAGTCGGTCAAGTTGGTCGCGCTGATCGGCGAGGGAGCGTTGCGCCAGTTGGTCGGCACCCAGCAGGTCATGGTCGACCAGTTGACGTTCCTGCTGGAGATGGCAGGCCGAGCTAATGTCGAGATAAGAGTGGTGCCATTCGACAGCGGATGGCATCCGGGCCTGGAAGGGCCGGCGCTGTTGATCGACTCCGACACGCAGCCGTCAGTCGTGCACCTGGAATTCCATGTCTCGGGATTGTTCCTGCACACCAGAGCGGACGTGGTCGCCTACCGACAAGGGGCGGATACTGTGGCCGAGCGGGCGATGAACGCCGAGGACTCCTTGGCCCTCATCGCATTGGTGAAAGCAGGATGGGAGTCGGTATGACGAATGGTCCCCACCGGTGGCGCAAGTCCAGCCGCAGCGGCAGCCAGACCAACTGTGTCGAACTGGCCGACACACTCGACCTGGTCCGGGACTCGAAGAACCCGACCGGACCTTCGCTCCGTGTTGAGATCACTGCTCTCCTGGTCGAGGTGAAGTCCGGCCGGTTCACCCGGTAGCCGCCGGTCTTGTCCATCGGTGATCTCGGCCGGGAACTTCAGCGGATCGCCGATGGGCTACCAGCGGCGACCCTGCGACAGGCTGCCGAGAGTCTGGCACAAGCGGCACTGACCTTGGCGCAGTGTGCAGAGGGAAGCACCAGCCAGGAGCCGGTCGACGCCGTCGCCGAGTTCACCGCCGCATGCCGGCAGGTCACCGACACCCTGCGGCTCGTGCTGCGCGCCGAACAAGCGATCAGGAGCTACCAGCGAAGCATCGGAGCGCCAGCCGCCCACGCCGAGCTCGATACGGCGCGGCCAAGACCATCGCCGGCTTTCAGCAACACCCAGGTCGACCGCATCCGGGCCGGCCTGCCGACCCGGATGGCACGAGGCGGCGACCGCAGTCGAGATTCGAACCGCAAGACGCACGGCTTGTGGTTCGACGAGCACGGGCATTCCGACGATGTCGTCAGTGGCTGCGATGCCGATCAGGCCCGGGTAGCGGCGATCCTCGCTGAGATGGGTATGGATCGGGAGTTGACGATCACTGCCGATGTTGAAATGAAGGTGGCAGCGCGGATGCGCGAGCGCGGTGTTCGGCGGGTGACCCTGGTCATCAACCACAAGGTTTGTGAGGGGCGGTTTGGTTGTGATCGTTTTCTGCCAATACTCCTGCCCGAGGGTTGCGAGCTGACTGTTTACGATGTCGACGGCAAGAAGACTTATCGGGGAGGGCAGCCGCCGTGGTGGAAGCGCGCCTAGAGATCTACTTCGAGCATGGCGAAGGCCCGTCGTACGTCGACACGCCCGAGGGGATAGACACGCTGCTCGATCAAGTGGCAACGCGGTACTGGCACGACTGGCCGGTGCTGCTTGAGGTCACCATCGCCGACTCCGTTGGCATGGAGCACATGTATGCGGGCGTGTACCACGATCGGGGTATGGTGTGGTACTCGTCGCCCGAGCATCCGGCCTGCTATAGCCAAGGTGAGGCGCCCGCTCACGACGGGGAGTTGACCTACTACTACATGGAGAACGACCGGCAGTTCCCGTCGGACGCCGACGTGTCGTTGGACGCGGTCAAGCTCGCCGTGCGCGAGTTCTTGGCGACTCGCGGCGAGCGGCCCAGCAGTGTCACGTGGCGGCCTATCGGGTAGATCGCGACAGGACCTGCTGGCCGATCTCAAGTCTGATCGTTTTTGCGGCCCACGAGGTGGAATACGCGGCTGAGTTGGCGATACGGGTCGCGGCGGCTGGCCTCCAGTTCGACCGCCGCCGTGGCCGCCACCTGCTCCTTGTCGGTCGGGTCCAACGTTGCTCCGCCGAACTCAAGCCAGTCGACGAACAGCCACACGCCGTACCAGCGCACCGGCTCGACGCCCCCGCGCCGGATGGAGTCGCTGACCTCCTCGACCGTGTCGGCCCGGCCCTTCACCCCGAGTACGCCGATCCCGGTCCGCTGGTCGAACGCCGCCAATGCGTCGGCCCACCGCCGTTCCAGCGCGGGCTGAACCGCCGTCGTGTTCGCGTTGCCCGTCATGATCGACACCATGCCGCCGGGTGCGGCACACCGGCACAGCTGCTCGATCATCGCTTCGGGCTGCTCCAGGTAACCGAGCACGCCATGGCACAGCACGGCGTCGAACTGCTGGCCGCCGACCGCGTCGAAGGCGTGCTCGCCATCGGCCTGCACGAACCGCACCCGGGTGTCGGCGGGCAGCCGCTCGCGGGCCTTGGCCAGCATGGCGGGTGACGAGTCGAGCAGGGTCACGTCGTAGCCGGCCTTGGCGAGCGGGAACGACTGGTTGCCCGCGCCACCGCCGATATCGAGCACGGTGGCGGGTGCCGGTGGCAGGTGCTCCAGCAGCTGGTGGTGCATGACGTAGGTGCGGACGTAGCCCTTGACCGTGGCGTAGGCGCCGTCGACGAAGAGGTCGGCCAGACCGGCCCAGGTGTCATCTCCCACACCTCACAGTAACCACGTGCAACAACACGGCACGCCTCGCAGATCTTGACAGTGCACCGGACTAGCCTCCTACTACCCGACCCTCGTACCGCCCAGGGGAGAGCGCCCGTGCCCGACTCGTTCGTTCACCTGCATGTGCATACCGAGTATTCGATGCTCGACGGCGCTGCGAAGGTCGCCCCACTCTTTGCCGAGGCGGCGCGGCTGGAGATGCCTGCGGTGGCGATGACCGACCACGGGAACATGTACGGGTCGGCCGAGTTCTACCGGGAGAGCAAGAAGGCCGGGATCAAGCCGATCATCGGCATCGAGGCGTACCTCGCGCCGACCACGCGGTTCCACAAGAAGCCCGTCTTCTGGGGGCAGTCCAGCCAGCGTGGCTCGGATGAGCTCGGTGAGGGCGGCGACGTTTCCGGCGCCGGTGCCTACACGCACATGACGATGCTCGCGCAGAACGCCACCGGGCTGCGGCATTTGTTCCGGTTGTCCAGCTTGGCGTCGTTCGAGGGGTACTACCGCAAGCCGCGCATGGACCGCGAACTGGTCGAGCAGTACGCCGAGGGGATCATCGCCACCACCGGTTGCCCGAGTGGCGAGGTGCAGACCCGGCTCCGCCTTGGCCAGCCCGCGGAAGCGTTGCAGGCAGCCAGTGACTACCGCGACATCTTCGGCGCGGAGAACTTCTTCCTCGAACTGATGGATCACGGCCTGCCCATCGAGCGCTCGGTGCGCGACGGTCTGCTCGACGTGGCCAAGAAGCTCAATCTCCAGCCGCTGGCCACCAACGACAGCCACTACGTGACCCAGGATCAGGCCGACACGCACAGCGCGCTGCTCTGCGTCCAGGCCGGCAAGACGATCGATGACCCGAACCGGTTCAAGTTCGACGGCGATGGTTACTACCTGAAGTCAGCCGCCGACATGCGCGCGTACTGGGACAAGGAGGTGCCCGGCGCCGCCGACAACACGCTGCTGATCGCTGAGCGCGTCGAGTCCTACTCCGACGTCTACGACTTCGTGGACCGGATGCCGCGCTTCCCGGTGCCGGAGGGCAGGACCGAGGACGACCTGCTGCGCGACGAGGTCGAGCAGTTCATCCCGAGCCGCTACCCGAACGGGGTCACCCAGGAGGTACGGGATCGGATCGACTACGAACTGAGCGTCATCGCGAAGATGGGCTTCAGTGCGTACTTCCTGGTCGTCGGCGACCTGGTGCGGTGGGCCAAGCAGCAGCAGATCCGGGTCGGGCCCGGCCGTGGGTCGGCCACCGGCGCGATCGTGGCGTACATCCTGCACATCACCGACCTGGACCCGATCGAGCACGCGCTGATCTTCGAGCGGTTCCTGAACCCGGAGCGTGTGTCGCCGCCCGACATCGACCTCGACTTCGACGACCGGCGACGCGGCGACGTGATGCGCTACACGATCGACAAGTGGGGCGCAGAGAACGTCGCACAGGTGATCACGTTCGGCACGATCAAGACGAAGGCCGCGATCAAGGACGCGTCCCGCGTGCTGCACGGCCAGCCCGGCTTCAGCATCGCCGACCGGATCTCCAAGGCGCTGCCGCCTGCCGTGATGGCCAAGGACATCCCGATCTACGGCATCTTCGACCCGAAGCACGAGCGCTACGCCGAAGCCGCCGAGGTCCGGGCGCTGACCGAGTCCGACCCGCAGGTCGGCAAGATCATGGAGACGGCTCGCGGGCTGGAGGGCCTGGTCCGCAACGCCGGTGTGCACGCGTGCGCGGTCATTCTCTCGTCGCAGCCGCTGCTGGACGTCATCCCGCTGTGGCGCCGCGACGACGGCACGATCATCACCGGCTGGGACTACCCGTCCTGTGAGGACATCGGCCTGCTGAAGATGGACTTCCTCGGGTTGTCCACGCTGACGATCATCGATGACGCCATCAAGTCCGTGAAGGCCAACCACGGCGTCGACATCGACCTGTCCACACTCGGCCTGGAGGACCAGGCCACCTACGACCTGCTCGGCCGGGGCGACACGCTGGGTGTGTTCCAGCTGGACGGCTCGGCAATGCGTGACCTGCTGCGCCGCATGCAGCCGAAGAAGTTCGGCGACATCGCGGCCGTGCTCGCGCTGTACCGGCCGGGCCCGATGGCGGCCAACGCGCACATCAACTATGCCGAGCGCGCCAATGGCCGGCAGAAGTTCACGCCGATCCACCCGGAGCTGAAAGAAGCCCTGGAACCCATTCTCGGTGAGACCTATCACCTGCTGGTGTACCAGGAGCAGGTCATGGCGATCGCTCAGCAACTCGCCGGCTACACCCTCGGTGGCGCCGACCTGCTGCGTCGCTCGATGGGTAAGAAGAAGAAAGAGATCATCGAGAAGGAATACGAGAACTTCCACAACGGCATGACCGGCAAGGGCTTTTCGCCGGAGGCGACGCAGACGTTGTGGGACGTCATGCTCCCGTTCGCCGGGTATGCGTTCAACAAGTCCCACACCGCCGGATACGGCCTGGTGGCGTACTGGACCGCCTATCTGAAGGCGAACTACCCGGCCGAGTTCATGGCCGCCCAGCTCACCTCCAACGGTGACAACAAGGACAAGTCCGCCATTTACCTGTCCGAGTGTCGCCGTATGGGTATCAAGGTGCTGCCGCCGGATGTCAACGAATCCGTGTACGCGTTCGCGGCCGTCGGCGGCAATATCCGCTTCGGTATGGGTGCGGTCCGGAATGTCGGGGCGAACGTCGTCTCCTCCGTTGTGGCGACCCGGGACAAGAAGGGCAAGTACACCTCATTCGTCGATTTCCTGGAAAAGGCAGAACTGGTCTGCTGCAACAAGCGAGTCATCGAGTCGCTGATCAAGGCCGGCGCGTTCGACTCGTTCGACGCCACTCGGCGCGCGTTGATGAACGTGCACGAGGAAGCGGTCGACGCGGTGACCGGCCTCAAGCGGCAGGAGGCCATGGGTCAGTTCGACCTGTTCGGCGGTGGTGACGACACGGCCGAGCCGGATGCCAGCTCGTCGCCGCTGGCGCACCTGACGCTGGCCCCCGAGGAGTGGGCGCGCAAGCAACTCCTCGGCTACGAGCGGGAAATGCTCGGCCTGTACGTGTCGGCGCACCCGCTGGACGGTGCCGAACCGATCCTGCGCAAGCACGCGCCCAAGCCGATCGCGGTCGTGCGTGACGAAGCGCCGAAGGAGGGCGAGATCGTCGTCTCCGGCATGATCGCCGCCGTCGAGCGCAGGGTGAACAAGAACGGTGAGCCGTGGGCGATCGTCAAGCTTGAGGACCTGGACGGCTCGATGGACGTGCTGTTCTTCCCCAAGTCGTACTCGGTGCTGCACGAGGACCTGGTCGCCGACTCGGCGGTGGCGATCAAGGGCAGGGTGAACTGGCGCGAGGACCAGATGTCCGTGTTCGGCTCCGGGGTGGTGCCGTTGGACATCAGTGAGGCCGAGCACAGCCCTGGCGTGGCGCCGGCGTTCGTGCTGCGTGCCGACGCCACGAAGCTCAACGAGGAGTGCGTCAGCGAACTGCGGTCCGCGCTGACCGCGCACAAGGGTGACGTGCCGGTGCAGATCCTGGTGTGCCACAACGGCAGGGAGACGCCGCTCGCCGTGGACGCCTATCCGGTGTCGGTCTCCTCGGCGCTACTCGGGGAGCTGAAGGCCATCCGGGGCATCACGGTCGCCGCCTGAGCCGAACCGCTGGAAGGCGGCCTGTCGGGACGTGCCGAGCAGGTCGCCGATCTCCTGCCACGTGCGGCCGGCGCGTCTGGCCCGCTGCACGGTCGCACGTTGCACGTCGTCCATCGCGTGCGCCAAACGCTTCGCCGAGCGGACCGCGATCAGCGGGTCTGGCTCGATCCAGTCATGGCAGAAATGTTCGGTGGCGGTGACCAACCGTTCGACCTCGGCGGCGGACGCGGCATTGTCAATGCCGGCTTTACGCAACTCGGCTGTCAAATTCACATTTACACGGCGTGCTCCGGCGCTGGCCAGCGCCCTGGACCGGCCACGTCGGGCCGCACTCCGACAGGTCGGTCCACAGTAGTGTCGCTGCCGGCCACGACCCTGTTGAGCAGGCAACGGCCGTCCACACGCAGCGCAACTCGCTGGCTTCGGCACATTTGCCACCTGTTCACACCTCCAGCTTTTCGTGTTGGCACGATAAGAAATATCGTGCTCTTTGGTTAGCAAATTTGAACACCCGGTGTGAACCGCAAGGTGATCCTTCTCACTGGGGTTTTTCCTGATCCGCTGGTAACGCTCATGATCGGTGGCGCGATGCGGATGGCCACGAAAAACGACTGTTACCGTCCAGAAGCATGTCGGAAACACCGAACGGCCAACTGGTGATCGACATGCCGCGCGTCCCCGATGGTGCCGCACTGTGGCGAATCGCCAGGGACAGTGGATCGCTGGACCTCAACTCCTCCTACGCCTACCTGCTGTGGTGCCGCGACTTCGCGGACACGTCGGTCGTCGCTCGCCTGGACGAGACGGTCGTCGGTTTCGTCACCGGGTACCTCCGACCCACGGCGCAGGAAACCTTGATGATCTGGCAGGTGGCCGTCGATCCGGGGCAGCGGGGCAGGGGTTTGGCCGCCGCGCTGCTCGACGGCCTGCTCGACCGTTTGGTTCCGGCCGGCGTGAGGTACCTGGAAACCACTGTTACCCAGGACAACACTCCTTCAAACCGACTCTTCCAGTCGCTGGCCAGCAGGCGATCGGCCGGCATCGAGAGATCCGAACTGTTCGGGCCGCGCGACTTTCCCGATCGGCACGACGCCGAACTCCGCTACCGGATCGGCCCGCTGTGACACCACAGGTCCGTCTACATGGGACTGTGCCAACACAAGAGAGGTAACCCAAGCAAGTGGACGTCTTCGAGAGCCTGGAGTCCGAGGTTCGCAGCTACTGCCGGGATTGGCCGGTGGTGTTCGACCACGCCCAGGGCAGCCGGATACGGGACGAGCAGGGCACCGAGTACCTGGACTTCTTCGCAGGCGCGGGGGCGCTGAACTACGGACACAACCACCCGGTGCTCAAGCAGGCGCTGGTGGACTACCTGACCGGCGATCACGTCGTACACGCGCTGGACATGCACACCGTGGCCAAGCGGGACTTCCTCAGCACGTTCGAGGAAACCGTGCTCGGCCCGCGCGGCTTGGACTACAAGGTCATGTTCCCCGGCCCGACCGGCGCGAATGCCGTTGAGGCGGCACTGAAACTGGCCCGCAAGGTGACGGGCCGGGAATCCGTCGTCAACTTCACCAACGCGTTCCACGGCATGACCCTCGGCGCGCTGTCGGTGACGGGCAACTCGATGAAACGTGGCGGTGCCGGCATTCCGCTCGTGCACGCCACGCCGATGCCCTACGACAACTACTTCGGCGGCGAGGTCACGGACTTCCTGTGGTTCGAGCGGCTGCTCAGTGACTCCGGCAGTGGCCTGAACGAGCCTGCCGCCGTGATCGTGGAGACCGTGCAGGGCGAGGGCGGCATCAACGTGGCGCGCCCGGAATGGTTGCGTGGCCTTGCCGATCTCTGCCAGCGGCACGAGATGCTGCTGATCGTGGACGACGTGCAGATGGGCGTCGGCCGCACCGGTCCGTTCTTCAGCTTCGAGGAAGCCGGTATCACGCCGGACATCGTGTGCATGTCGAAGTCGATCGGCGGCTACGGCAACCCGATGGCGGTCACGCTGTTCCGGCCCGAGTTCGACGTGTGGGAACCGGGCGAGCACAACGGCACGTTCCGCGGCTACAACCCGGCGTTCGTCACCGCGGCGACGGCACTGCGCACGTTCTGGGCCGACGACGAACTCCAGCGCGGCACGCTGGCCAAGGGTGAGCAGGTCGGCTCCGTGCTGACCGAACTGGCTCGCCGCCGCACCGGTGTCACACCCCGCGGCCGTGGTCTGGCCAGGGGGCTGGCCTTCGAACAGGGCGAAGTGGCCCGCAAGGTGTGCACGACGGCGTTTGAGCGCGGCCTGTTGGTGGAAACCGCTGGTCCGAACGGCGAAGTCGCCAAGCTCATGCCACCGTTGACCATCAGCGACAGCGACCTGGACGAGGGCCTGGCCATCTTCGCTGACGCCGTGGGCGCCATCTGCTGACCCGAGTTCGATGCTGGAGGCATGTGATGATCGTCCGTTCCCTGTTGGAGATCGAGGACACCGAACGGGACATCCGCACCCCCAACTGGCGCAGCAAACGGCTGGTGCTGGCTCGGGAGCAGGTCGGGTTCTCGATGCACGAGACCGTGCTGGACGCCGGTTCCGTGAACGACTTCTGGTACGCCAACCACGTCGAGGCGGTGTTCGTCGTGGCGGGCGAGGGTGAGTTGCTGGACAAGGAAACCGGCATCACCTACCAGCTCGGTCCGGGCAGCCTCTACCTGCTCGACGGGCACGAGCACCACCAACTGCGGCCGAAGACCGAGATGCGCACGGTGTGCGTGTTCAACCCGCCGGTCACCGGGCGGGAGGTGCACGACGAACGTGGTGTGTATCCGCTGCTGACCGAGCAGCCGCAATGACTTTTGAGCCTTCGGGAGGCGAATGACGATGACCATGGTGGACACCACCGTGCACGACAACTACCCGACCAGAATCACCGGCTCGCCGACGCCGATGGTGCGACCCGACCCGACCGTGTGGCCAGCCGATTCCGGTGAGCGCCCGGAGGGTCCGTTCGACCCGGCCACGCTGGCCGCGTACAACGCCGACGGCTGCACGATCGTGCAGGGCCTGCTCGGCCCGGCCGAGGTGGCGGCCTACTCCGCCGAACTGGCGCGGCTGACCTCCGACGAGCGGCTGCGCGGCGACGAGCGGACCGTCGTGGAGAAGGAGTCCAACGAGGTCCGGTCCATCTTCGCGGTGCACGAGATCAGCGCGCTGATCGGTGAGCTGGTTCGCGACCCGAGAGTCGTCGACCGGGCCCGGCAGGTGCTCGGGTCCGACGTCTACGTGCACCAGAGCCGGGTGAACTACATGCCGGGCTTCCGCGGTCGGGGCTTCTACTGGCACTCCGACTTCGAAACCTGGCACGCCGAGGACGGCATGCCGCTACCCAGGGCGTGCAGCATGTCGATCGCGCTGACCGACAACCACCCGTTCAACGGTGGTCTGATGGTGATGCCCGGTTCGCACCGCACGTACGTGCAGTGTGCCGGTGCCACGCCGGCCGACCACTACAAGGAGTCGCTGCGCGAGCAGGAGATCGGCGTGCCCGCCGAGGCGGACCTGACCAGCCTGGCCGCCGAGCACGGCATCGCGCAGTTCACCGGGCCGGCCGGCGACGCGCTGCTGTTCGACTCGAACATCATGCACGGCTCCGGCAACAACATCACGCCGCTGCCCAGGTCGAACATCTTCGTGGTGTTCAACAGTGTGCACAACACGCTCGGTGACCCGTACGCTGCGCCGCAGCCCAGGCCGGACTTCATCGCCAGCCGTGATTTCACGCCGATCGGCTGACGGTCAATTTCCCGATAACCGCAGGTGGCCAAGGCCCTTGAGGGTGCGTGTCACTGCCCGTGTGCGGTCTGTTATGTTAGCTTCAGCACGGTGGAATCGCTCCGTATGTCATGACCAAGAGCAAGCCGGAGTTCCGCTCGGGGTGAGCCCCGGACTGCTGTCGGCCACGATTTCGGAGTACGACTCCGGGTCGTCCGGATCGGGACCGGATGGCCCGGAGTTTCGCTGTCTCCGCGCTGTGCATTGCATACAGTTGGCGCGAAAAGCCGGACATCTCGACCGTCCATCGCACTGTGCGCAACGATCTTCCCGTACTTTGCCTGCCATAACTGGGCGGAGGCGGGTGCGTGACGGTGTCGACCGAGAACGGGAGGGGTCCGTACTTCACCGTGCTCGGTCCCGTCCAGGTGATCTTCGACGGTGACCCCGTGCCGATCGGCAGCCCGGGCGCCCGCGCGCTGTTGCTGCTCCTCGTGCTGCACGCCAACCAGGTCGTGTCCATCGAACGGATCATCGACGGGCTGTGGGGCGACGACCCGCCGGCCACCGCGCGCACCATCGTGCACGGCTATGTCTCCCGGTTACGCCGCGTGTTGGAGCCGACCGACACCGAAAAGCGCGCGACCGCATCGCTGCTGACCCGGTCACCGGGTTACGAGTTACGGGTGGACGAGTCGCGGGTCGACCTGTTCCGGGCGCGCCGGTTGCTGGACGCGTCCCGTGGCCAGCCGTCCGCCCGGCGGGCCGAGCTGCTCCGGTCGGCCGCCGCGTTGTGGCGTGGCCCGGTGCCGGTGAACCCGCCGACCGAGGCGGTCGCCGTCGAGCTGGGCGAGTTGCGGCTGGTGGTGACCGAGGAGCGGATCGAGGCCGATCTCGAACTGGGCCGGCACGCCGGGCTGATCGGCGAGCTGCGCAACCTGGTGCGGGAGCACCCGTTCGACGAGGTGCTGGTCAGCCAGCTGATCCGGGCGCTCTACCGGTCCGGCCAGCGGGCCGACGCGCTGGAGACCTACCGGATCTTCCGTCGTCGGGTGGCCGACGAGCTGGGCATCGACCCCGGGCCTGCCCTGCGTGCGCTGCACGAATCCCTGTTGCGGGACGACCCGACCCTGCGGGACCCGAGCCAGCCGGCCGCCACCCTGCCACCAGCGCCTGCCGATCCGCCCGCCGTGGTGCCGGCGCAGCTGCCACCGGCCGCGACCGCGTTCACCGGTCGGGACCGGGAACTGGCCTGGCTCAACCGGTTGCCGACCTACGGTGTCGCCGACGCCACCACGGTCGCCGTGATCACCGGAGCGGCCGGCGTCGGCAAGAGCGCGCTCGCCGTCACCTGGGGCCATCGGGTGGTAGGACGTTTCCCGGACGGGGTGCTGTTCGCCCGGCTGCGCGGCTTCGACCCGAACCAGCCACCGCTGGCCGCCGCCGACGTGCTGCCCAGGTTCCTGCTCGCGCTCGGTGTCCGGGCCGCCGACCTGCCCGAGGAGACCGAGGAGCAGGGCGCGCTCTACCGGTCGCTGCTGGCCGCCCGTCGGGTGCTGGTGGTGCTGGACGACGCGCGCGACTCCGAGCATGTCCGGCCGTTGCTGCCAGGTGGCAGCGGCTCGCTGGTGGTGGTGACCAGCAGGCGCAGGCTGGACGGTCTGGTGGCCCGCAGTGGTGCCCGACTGCTGCCGTTGGCCACGCTCGACGCAGGCCCCGCCACCCAACTGCTGCTGGACGCTGCCGAGGTGGCCTGCGTGCCGATCACCGCCACGCAGGCCGCCGAGCTGGCCAGACTGTGTGATCACCTGCCGCTGGCCCTGCGGGTGGTGGCCGCGCGACTGGCCGTGCAGCCGGCTCGGACGGTGGCCAACCTGGTGGTGGAGCTGTCCGATGAGCGGACCCGGCTGGCCGCGCTGGACCTGGAGGACGCCGACACCAGCGTGCGGGCCGCGCTCGACGTGTCCTACCGGGGGCTGCATCCGGCGATCGGCAGCGCGTTCCGGATGCTCGGGCTGGTGCCGGGGCCGACCGTGGATCCGTATGTGGTGTCCGCGCTGTGCGGGACCGACGTCCCGGCCGCGCGGCGCAGGTTGCGTGCGCTGGCCGAGGCCAACCTGGTCGGCGAGGTGGGTACCCAGCGGTACGTGATGCATGACCTGGTCCGCTTGCACGCCAGGGAGTTGGCCGTCAACGAGCTGTCCGCCACCGATGCCGACGGTGCGCTCGGCCGGCTGCTCGGTTACTACCTGCGGGCCTGCGATCAGGCCCGCAGACTGCTGCATCCGCCACGGGACGACCTGGACTTCACCGCCGACTACCCGAGGATTTCGCTGCCCACGCTCGTGTCGCCCGGCCAGGCGCTGGACTGGTTCGACGACGAGTGGCCGAACCTGTCCGAGCTGCTGCGAGCCACCGTGGCCGACGGGCAGCACGGCAAGGCGTGGCGGCTGGTGGTGCTGACGTCGCACTTCCTCACCACGCGGACCACGTACCCGGACTGGTCGCACTGGGGGATGACCGGGCTGCGCTCGGCGCGTGCGGTGGCCGACACCGAGGGCGAGGTGTTGATGCTGATCGTGCTGGCGACCGCGCGCAGCCGGTACGGCCGTGCCGCCGAGGCGCTGGAGGACGCCCAGTTGGCGCTGCGGCTGGCCACCGAACTGGGCGACGACCGGCACATCCATGCCGCGCTGGGCAACGTCGGCAGCTGCCTGTACGAGCAGGGCCGCTACGCCGAGGCGCTGAAGCGGGACCAGGAATCCTACGAGCTTGCCGTGCGGACCGGTGACCTGATGGCCCAGGCGCACGCGCTGAACAACATGTCCCAGGTGGAGCGCGAACTGGACCGTCGACCGGAGGCGGCCGAGCACGTCCGGGCCGCGGTGGCCCTGTTCGACGAGATCGGCGACGTCGGCTACCACCACCTGGCCCGCAACAACCTCATCGAACTGTGCCTGGAGCTCGGCTGGCTGGGCGAGGCGGAAACCCTTGCGGTGGCGGCATTGGCGACCGTCGGCGGGCAGCGGCGGGACCTGCAGCAGGCGTTCACGAAGGAGCTGTTCGGCCGGGTGTTGCTGGCCCGTTCGGACCCGGCCGCGATCGGCGAGTTGCGGGCCGCGCTGGCGTGGTCGCGGCGGGTGGCCGGGCCACGGACCGAAGGTATCGCCGACCTGCTCCGGTCCCTCGGGGTGGACCCGATGGTCGATGGTGGCGTGGGCGATTCGGGGGCCGGTCCCGTCGGTGATTCGGCCGGTTAGGCAGCCGCCAGCCGGCCGAGTAGGCACGCAAACGTTTGCCAGCCCCTGTGTTGGCTGTGTTTAGCGAACGATTAGCCCATGTGCAGGCAAGCCTGACAGTGTTTGTCCCGTCGGCCGACAAGCTCTTGCGATCGACGACGGGGTGACGCCGGGGGCCTGGGGAGATTCGATCCGTCACTCCACCGAATCCGGCCGGCACCGTGGGGGAGGTGCCGGCCGGACGGCCGTTGTCACGAGTGTCTCTGTGTCACTTGTGGACGCTGAGCGAGACCGGGGTCAGTTCCGGTCGCTTCGGCAGCAGTCCGTCGCCGGACGACCGGCCCCGCAGATGCCGGGCCAGCCAGGGCAGGAAGTGTTCCCGCGTCCACTGGTAGTCGGCCCGCCTGCGGTTGCGCCAGTTCACCGCCGGAATGTCGGGCCACGGTTCTGCCCAGTCCTCGGTGATCGGCACACCCAGCACCTCGGCGGCCCGCAGTGCGACCCGGCGGTGGCCCTCGGCGGTCAGGTGCAGCCGGTCCTCGCTGAACGCCCTCGGGTCGCGCAGGGCCTGCATCGACCACAGGTCCACCATCTTGCAGCCGTGCCGGTCGGCGATGGCCCACAGATGACTGTTGTAGGTGGCGATCCGGCCGTGGACGTGCTTCAGGACCGGCGTGGACCGGGTGTCGAAGCCGGTGCAGATCACCACGTCGGCGCCTGCCGCGCGGAGCTGCATGACGGCCTGCTCGTAGGTGGCCGCGACGGTGTCCGGATCACAGCTCGGGCGCAGGATGTCGTTGCCGCCCGCGCAGAACGTGACCAGGTCGGGGCGCGCGGCCAGCGCGATGGGGAACTGCTCGTCGAGAATCTGGTTCAGGTACTTGCCTCGGATCGCGAGATTGGCGTACTTCAGGTCCGGCTGCTGTGCCGCCAGCAGCTCGGCGAGGCGGTCGGCCCACCCCCGGTAGTGGCCGTCCGGCCCGGGATCGTTGAGTCCTTCGGTGAAACTGTCACCAATCGCGATGTACGTCGTCCAGCCGTGCACTACGTCCCTCCCTGTGTCGTTCACGGCGACAACCGATCGGGTCGTTGTCGTGGCGAACTAACGGATTCTGCCAAACGGGCCGGTCAGCCGCCACCGAGTTCACTGTGGCGTCCGTCGCCACGCGGCCGGTCGGGGTGGTCAGGTGGTTAATTTTCACTTAGAACTGTCTTAAGGTTGGAAGTTCACTGGACGTGCGACAGATTGACCAGTATTTTCCTAATGGTCTGGACCAATCGGGAGGACCGTTGGATACCGTTGTCGCCGCGCCGTTTGCCCTCATCGACCGCGCGATCGTCGGCCCGACCCAAGTGCGGGTGCGGGCCGGTCGGATCGTCGATGTGCGCACCGGGCGCCCCGCCCAGCCCAGTGGCTCCACCCGCGACTGGCACGCCGAAGGCGGTGTGCTCACCGCCGGCCTGGTCGACATCCAGATCAACGGCGCCGTGGGAGTGGACTTCGCAGAAGTGACCGACGACGCCATGCGGCTGGTGGCCGGCTGGCTGCCCAGTACCGGCGTGACCAGATTCCTGCCCACGCTGATCACGGCGCCGGTGCCGGTGATCCTGGCGCAGGCCAGCGCGCTGCTCACGGCTTGTGGTGCGCTGTCCGCGTCCGGTGGCGCGCTGCCGCTCGGCGTGCACCTGGAGGGGCCGTTCCTGTCGTCGGTGCGGCACGGCGTGCACGACCCGGCGCTGATGGTGGACCCCGATCCTGGCCTGATCGAGCAGATCCTCGGTGACCCCGTGGTCGGTCCAGGGCTGCGGATGCTCACCCTGGCACCGGAACGGACCGGCGCGCTGGCCGCCGTCCGCAAGCTGGTCGCGGCCGGTGTGCTGGTGTCCGTCGGCCACACCGACGCCACGGCGGCACAGACTCGTGCGGCTGCCGACGCGGGCGCCCGGATGATCACCCACCTGTTCAACGCCCAGCGCGGGCTCGGCCACCGCGAACCCGGCGTGCCAGGTACGGGCTTCATCGACGACCGGTTCACGCTCGGCCTGATCGCCGACCTGGCCCACGTGGCACCGGACGTGTGCAAACTGGTGTTCCAGGTGGCAGGCACCCGGGTCGCGCTGGTCACGGACGCAGTCGCCGCGGCCGGCATGCCACCCGGCCGGTATCAGCTGGGCGGCGCCGACGTGCTGCTCACCGAGGACAGCGTGCCGCGCTCCCCGGAAGGCACCATCGCCGGCAGCGCGCTCACGCTGGACCGGGCGGTCCGCAACATCGTGTCGCTCGGCATCGACCCGGCGGTCGCGCTGACGGCGGCCACGGCGATCCCGGCCGACACCATCGGCGAGCCGACCCTCGGCCGGATCCAGGTGGGCGCGGCAGCCGACCTCGTCTGGTGGGACGACGACCTGCGCCCCCGCAAGGTCTGGGTGGCCGGCGAAGTCGTGTTCGACGCCGAAGCCGACCGCGAGTTGCCCACCCCCGACCGGGTCAACGGCAACGCGGTAGCCCTACCAGCGCGGTAGCGTTTCCACCAAAGGTGTGGCTCGTGTCCGTTGAATTGCCACGAGCCAGTGGCCACAGTGGTCACCGACGTGAGGAGACGCCGTGACTGCCCTTCCTGAACCGGACCCGGAGTCGGAGCCCCGGCTGCTCACGGTTGCTGAGTACGCCGCGCTCGGTGAGACCGACCCTGGCTACACCGAGCTACAGGAAGGCCACATCTTGATGTCCCCGAGCCCTGTCCCAGACCACAACGTGGCCTGTCTCAACCTGTGCGTCCAACTCATCACACAGTTGCCCGACGATCTTGAGGCAATTCAGGACATCGACATCGATCTGGAGTTGGCGCCGAAGGAGGATCCAGGCTTCTCGCGGCGGCCCGACCTTGTGGTGGTTGACCGAACCGCTCGGCAGCGGGTGCGGAGCGAGGGCGGCCTGCTTCGGGCAGCCGAGGTGAAGTTGGTGGTCGAGATCGTCTCACCGGGCTCGGTCCGGATGGACAACGTGATCAAGCTCGGTGAGTACGCAGACGCCGGCATTCCGCACTACTGGATCCTGGACCTGCGGCCACCTACGTCCATGCACGTCTGGCACCTGGCTGGGGAGTTCGGTTACCAGGACTCCGGCACCTTCACCGACCAGTTCAGCCTGATGGACCCGTTCAAGGTCGACGTCGACCTGGGTCGCCTGCTCTGACGCTGTGGTTCAGCGGGTGCGGGTGACCTTGCTCAGGCCTCGGGGTTGGTCGGGGTCGCCGCCGCGAGCCAGCGACAAGGCCAGTGCCAGGCGTTGGATGGGCAGGATTTCCAGGATCGGGGCCACTTCCTCGGCCGTTTCCGGGACCACCAGGCGTGTTGTGGCCGGCATGTCGGCTGCTGCCGAGCCGACCGCGAGCACGTCCGCGCCTCGTTCGTGCACCGCGGCCAACGCGTCGCGCATCGCGTTGCCGCCCTTGCCCTTGCTGGTCACCGCCAACACGCCCGTGTCCGAGTCGAGCGCCGCCACCGGGCCGTGCAGCAGGTCGGCGCCGCTGTACGCCCTGGCCGCCAGGTAACTCGTCTCGGCCAGCTTCAACGCCGCCTCCAACGCACTGGCCAGCGAGTAGCCCCGACCCGTGGTCACCATCCGCTCCACGAACCGGTACCGCAGCGCCGCCTCGTCCGCAGCAGCGCCACAACTATCCAAAGTAGACTGGGCCAACGCGCCGAGGTCGGCACACGCATGTCCGTCGCCGCCACGGATGGCGTCCACCAACAGGTACAGCCCCAGCAACGTCGCCGTGTACGTCTTCGTCGCCGCCACCGCCAACTCGGCCCCGGCATGCACGTCGACCGACAACTCGGCTGCCGTGTTCAGCGCCGAGCCGGCCGTATTGGTCACGGCCACCGTCAACGCACCACGCTTGCGTGCAGCGTCCGTCGCCTCCACCAGGTCCGGCGACCCACCGCTCTGACTGGCCGCGATCCACAGCACGTCACTGAGATCCGGCGCGGCGCCGTACAACGTCGTCGTGGACGGCGACACCAACCCGGCCGGCAGCTGCAACAGCACCTCGACCAGGTACTTCGCGTACAGCGCGGCGTGATCGCTCGACCCACGCGCGGTCAGCAGCACGAACCGGGGCTTCGCCGCCGCCACGCGCGAAGCCACCGATGCGATCTCCGCCCGCCGCGCCACCAGGCCGTCCAGGATGGCCGGCTGCTGCGCGATCTCGTCGGCCATCAACGCACCCGGTTGTCCGGTCACCGCATCTCCCAAGAACGCGCCAGGTATTCAGCCGCCGCCCGCAAGCAAACCCGCGAGCCGCCGTGCGTGTCCACTCGGGCCTTGATGCCCAGGTCAGGGCCTGGCACGCCGGTCTCCACCCGAATAAGGTCTAGACCAAGTTTAGCAAGACCGCCGACCAGTTCGACAACCCACGGGTATCGCTGGGCGTCCCTGGTGACCACCACCACAGGCCGCCCACCTGCGGCGTCAGCCACCCCGTCGGCGTCCACACCGTCCCGCTCGGCCACCCGCAGCACCGTCGTGCCCGGCAGCAGCTCGGTCAACACCGGCCCCAGGCCCCACGGCACGTCACCGACCGCGATCGACGGTGACACGGCCAGGTCCAGCACCAGCGGTGGCCCGACCAGCACCGGCGACCCGCTCACCACCAGCGCGCGCCGGGCCGCGACCAGCCCGATCTCGTGGTCGAAACCAGTAGGAACAGGCGGCGTCACACCGAGGGCCGCCGTCCGCGCGGCCGCTTCGGCCAGCCGGGACAACGGCAGCCGCTCCGACTCGATCGCCGCCACCAGAGCGGCCTGCAGCGAGTCCAGCGTCGACTCGTCCGTGAACGACCCACCGATGCACAGCGTGTCCGCGCCGGCCAGTAGCGCCTGCACGGCACCGTCCGCCATCCCGGCCGTGCCCGCGACAGCGCCCATGTCCAGCGCGTCCGTGATCACCGCACCGGTGAACCCCAACTCACCACGCAGCACCTCGAACGCGCGGGGGTTCAACGTGGCAGGCCCGGCACCCCACGCCGGCACCACGAGATGACCGGTCATGAACGCGCGCACGCCTGCCCGCACCGCCGCCTCGAACGGCACCAGCTCGACATCGTGCAGTTCCTGCGTGGTCCGGTTCAGCACCGGCAGCGTCTCGTGGCTGTCCTCGGTGGCGGCACCATGCCCTGGGAAGTGCTTGGCACACGCGGCCACGCCGGACGCCTGCAACCCGCTGACGAACGCGGCCACGTGCCGGGCGGCAACAACGGGATCACCGCTGAACGCGCGCACCCCGATGATCGGATCGTCCAGGTGCAGCGACAGATCGGCCGACGGGGCCAGGTCCACGGTGACACCACACGCGGCCAACCGGGCACCCAGCGCGGCGGCCACCGAAGTGGTGAGCGAGACGTCGTCAGCGGCGCCCAACGCGTGGTTGCCGGGCAGGATCGAGCCCCGACCGGCATCCAGCCGGGTGACGTCGCCGCCCTCCTCGTCGATGCCGATGGTGACGCCGTCCCGCTCGGCCCGCAGGCTCGCGGTCAACGCGGCCACCTGCTCGTCGTCGACGACGTTGCGGCCGAACAGGACGACGCCACCGAGGCCGGTGCCGACTCTGCGGCGCAGCCAGTCCGGTGCGGCGGTCCCGGAAAACCCTGGCAGCAGCACACCGGCCGCTAGTTCCGCCGCATCCGGCATCCGGTTCACCCCTTCACGGCGCCGGCCGTGATGCCGGCGACCAGGTTGCGTTGCACGATCAGGAAGAACACCAACACGGGGATGGTGAACAGGGACGATGCCGCCATCGTGCCACCCCAGTCCGTGCCGAACGCGGTCTGGAACGTGGACAGCCAGACCGGCAGGGTGTACTTCGAGTTGTCCTGCAGGAACACGAACGCGTACAGGAACTCGTTCCACGCGGTGATGAAGCCGTACACCGACGTGGCCACCAGGCCGGGGCCCAGCAGCGGGAAGGTGACCTTCCAGAACGCCGTCCACCGGCTGCACCCGTCCACCATCGCGGCCTCTTCGAGGTCCTCCGGGATGCCGTGGATGAAGCCGCGCAGCGTCCACACCGTGAACGGCAGCGTGAAGATGAAGTAGATCAACACCAGTGCGGTCAGGCTGGTGTCCAGGCCGAAGTGCCGCATGAACAGGTAGTACGGCACCAGCAGCGCCTCGAACGGCGCCAGCTGCGCGACCAGGATCAGCAGCATGAAGCCCTTGCGACCGCGAAATCGAAGCCGGGCCAGCGGAATCGCCGCCAGCAGACCGGCGACCATCGCGAACAGCAGTGCCGCCAACGTGACGAACAGGCTGTTGCGCAGGTAGATCAGGAAGTTCTGCCGGCTGACCGCGACCACGAAGTGCTCGAACGTGAAGTTCAGCGGCACCAGGTTGTACTTCGACGTGGTGATGTCGCCCGCCGGCGTGAAGGCGGTGCTGACCATCCAGTACGTGGGGAACAGGAACAGGATGGCCACCACGACGGCGGCCACCGAGATCCATGTCCTGCGGGACAACGTCACGTCAGCACCTCCTGCGAGCGCACCAGCATCCGCAGGTACTGCGCGGTGATCACGGTGAGGATGAGGATCATGATGACGGACACCGCGGCCGCGACGCCGTAGTGGCTGCCCGCGATGCCGTCCAGGTACTGCAACACCGACAGCGTGGTGCTGCCGCCGTCCGGGCCGCCCTGCCGGATCACCCACACCTGCGTGAAGACCTTGAAGTCCCACAGCACTTCCAGGAACACGGTGAGCATGAAGATCGGCCGGATGGCAGGCCACGTCACCGAACGGAACGCCTGCCACGGGCCTGCTCCGTCGATGCTGACCGCCTCGTACAGGTCGGCCGGCACGGCGACCAGCCCCGCGTAGATCGTGAACGCGGCGAACGGGACGCCCTGCCACGCGATCATCACGATGATGATGGTCAGCGTGGAGAAACTGGTGGTGAACCAGTCGTAGTGGAAGAAACCGTGAAAGCCCAGCTTGACCAGGGTCTTGTTCAGAATGCCGTAGTTCTGGTCGAAGATGAACTGGAACACCGTGGTCGTCGAGATGATCGGCATGGCCCACGCGAACAGCAGCGAGATCTGCAGGATCAGCCGGACGACCTTGTTGCCGTGCTTCATCAACTGCGCGGTGACCAGTCCACCCAGCATGATCGCGGTCACCGAGCCGACGGTGAACGCCAGCGTCCGGCCGGTGATCGTCCAGAAGTCGGGGTCGGTCAGGATCTCGCGGTAGTTGGCGAAGCCGATCCACTCGGTCAGGTGCAGGTTGACCTGCCGGGGCCCGAGGTCCTGGAAGCTGTCGATCACCACGGACACCACCGGCCAGCCGAGCAGGCCGAGGATCGCCAGTACCGCCGGCGCGAGCAGCAGGTACGGCACCGTGTTCGCGCTGATCCGGCGGGTGGTCACCGGTTTGCGCCCGGGCGCGGTACGCCGCGATGCCGGCACGCGAGAG
>DASUJK010000069.1:0-6667 GCA_036279295.1 Pseudonocardiaceae bacterium
ACCAGTTTCCCTTACAGGACGGGCACTTCCGTGTATCTACAGCCCGTGTCGCGATATGTCGCGCGAAAGGCCCAGGCTAGAAGCGATGTTCCCGGGATATTCAGCACAACAACTGTTCGAGCCATTCGCAGAGCACACATCTAGCGGAGTGGAGAGTGAAGACCCGGCAGGATTGATGACTGTTGCCAGCGGTCCGATGGACGATCACAGTGGGGATAGTGGCGAGGTCGAGGTTACGGCCATATTGGAGCCCGCCACTGACACACGTCGTCGCAGCTTTTTGGTTGCCGATGTGGCGTTGGCCGATCTGACCACCGCGAATCGTGAGGCCGGTACCGAACGCATCAGGGCGCGCGACGGCGAACTCCTGCTGCGCCTCGTCGAGCAGACCGCATTCGGCCCTACCGTGCTGCTTCAGGACAGCGGGCGGGGCGGCCCTGTCACCGAGGACGACGCCGTTGTGATCGAGACGGCCACAGCCGTGTTCCGCGCTTGGGACAACGCGCAGGGCGGCGGTCTGCGCCGCAAGGCGGTCATAGGGCAGCTAGCCGACACAACAGCACTCCTGGATGGCCCGTTCGCAAGCAATCAGGCTGCCCGTCGCTGCTATTCGGCCGTCGCGGACCTTGCCCAGCTCGCTGGCTGGATGACCTGGGACCTTCAACTTCACGCGACCGCCCAGAACTACTACCTTCTGGGGCTCGCCCTCGCCCGTGATGCCGGAGATCGGTCACAGGTCGCCCGCATGATGTACTGCCTTTCGCGTCAGATGATCGATCTCGGACGCCCGGTGGACGCCCTGGACCTCGCCGCTGCCGGGTCGTACGCGATCCGCCGCCAGACCCCACCCAAAGCCACCGCACTACTCCTCGTCGCGCAGGCCCGCGCTCATGCATGCCTTGGCGCCGAGAAGGAATGCCGGGCTTCCCTCAGTGCTGCCCAGGACTCGTTTACCGGCAACGCTCCCGATCGAGAATGGTGCAGCTTCTTCGACGGTGCCGAATTCGCCGGCCTGACGGGCGTTACTCTCCGGGATCTGGCCCTCGCCGCTCCAGAATCGGCTACCCGTATTGCCACCGAGGCCAGGAGCTGGACTGAAAAGGCCGCGAGGGGGCGCTCCGCCGCATTCTTGCGCAGCAAGATCCTCGACACAGACGGCGTTGCGGTAACCAGCCTGCTCGCCGGGGAACCCGACCGTGCCGCAGTCGCCACAGCCGACGCGCTAACGCTCACCAGCCGACTGCGCTCACCTCGCACCATCCGTCGTGTCACGGACACCATCGCCATGGGAGCCCGCGCCTTCCCGCATGCCGCTCCCTGGGATGATCTTGCCGACCAGGCGCAGGCACTTCCTGGGTCGGCCCCGGTAGCGTCACCGTCATGAAATGGGTCGTGCACTCCGAACGGTCGCTCTATACGGACCAGTGGCTGGAGGTCCGCTCTGCTGATGTCGAACTGCCGGACGGGCGCCACCTTGACCACCGACTGTTCCGCATGCCCGCATCCGCTGGCGCGGTCTGCCTCGATGACCAGCGTCGGGCACTGCTGATCTGGCGGCATCGGTTCATCACTGGGCTTTGGGGCTGGGAGATGCCGATGGGCCGCATCGAGCCCGGCGAGACTCCACAGCAAACTGCGGCCCGAGAGGTAGAGGAGGAAACCGGCTGGTGTCCAGGCCCGCTCCGCCAACTGGCCACCGTGCAGCCATCCTCCGGCATCATGGACGCCGCCCACCACATCTACGCGGCCGACACCGCCACCCGAACACCGACAGGCCAACCACGGGACGGCTTCGAGGCCGCCCGGATTGAGTGGGTACCGCTCACTGACGTACCTGAGCTGATCGCCAAGCGCGAGATCTTCTCCTCATCGACAATTACCGCGCTGTTGCTGTGCCTGCACGGGAATCCACCCCGACGTTCGCACCCGGAGTAGGACGCCGGACGCCCCTTTGGGTATCGAGTTGGTCTCAGCCGCTCGCTGTTGCCAAGAAGGCACGCGATGACACCCAGATGACACGCGATGACATCTGACCTGCGGCGATGCTGGTCCTGTTGATCACAACCGGATCAGCGAGACAGCCCGGAGGGACGATCCCGTGGATCAGGCGTCGGCGATACCCGCCAATATGGCAAGCGTTGCTGGAGTGCTCACGGGCCACGCGCACGGTGTCGAGTTGGCCGCGTGGTGGCTGTTCATCGCGGTGGTCGTGCTTGCCTCAGCATGGCGGCTGACCCCCGCATACCGTCGCCGCCGAGCTGCGCGGGACGCGCAGCTGGAGGCCCGATGACCAGCGCGGAAGACCCCCGGGCGCAGAGCCGGGCATTGGCCACGACGCTACGGGCGGCTCAATGGCTGCTTGATGATGTCGCTCACGCCGTAGCCCGGGGCCGCGACACCCATGAGCAGTGGGTGGAACTAGACGCCACGCTGGTCGACTTGTCCGAGTTGGTTCACCAACAGGCGAGCACCTGATCTGGAATTCTGAAAGAACGTGAGTTTGTTGACTTATTATCAGCAACGATCGGATGAAATGTTCGATTCCTGGTCAAGCGCTATGACCGATCAAGCCACCAGGGAAGCGATTCTACATGAAGTAGGGTATCTCATACGACAGGCTCGCAAGGCACAGAACATCAAGTTGGCAGAGCTAGCGGAGCGGTGCGGCGTCTCCCAGTCGGTCCTATGTCGTGTTGAGCTGGGCAGACGTGTGCCAGGGATTCCTCTGCTAATGACAGTGGCTGCCAATGTCGGAATTCGGCTCTCCGGCCTGATCCGGGCGGCTGAAGATGCGGCGGTGCCAATTCCGCCAGAAGTAATTGACCGCAACCAGCATGACGAGCGGACCTGCTCCCAGCATACCGAACCAGCCGAGGGAGCGTGATCATGCGACCTGATGACGCCGCCATACCGATGAATGGCGTGACGGCCGGAATTCGAAGCCCAACACGGCCAGACCGATGGCTCGTTCCACCCTGGAAAGCGGATGCTGGCATATGTGACGTCGTTGAACACTTCATGCGGTTCGAGCCATGGCACTCCACTGAAACCAACACGGCCAACCTATTGGCGTACTACCGAGGATTCGCCAGAGCGCTACATACCGCCTCGACGGGCCAGTTGCTCGGCGCCGCCGATTGGCAGTGGTTCGAGGCGTTGCGCGCACTGGTTGTCCGCTGCGCCGACGCATATCAGCAGGAACGACCCAACAGGGAACGCGATCTGCGCGACATGACCAGTCGGCTACTGGCTTCATGACTCGCCGAACTCCTCGGCGGCCAATTGTTTATGGCGCGACCAACCAAAGGTTGGCGTGTAGAAGGGTGCAGTGGTCTCCATTTCCATCAACCACCTACTCGCACGCCAGCACGTAGGACAGCGACTAAAAGCGATGCGTGAATCGGCGGGATTCAGCCACAACACCGCCGCGCGACACTTGCACCTGCCCGCCGACATGCTGGACCAGATCGAGAGCGGACAGTTCGCCGTGCCGCCTCCCCTGGCTCAGTCGATGACGCAGATGTACGGCCACCCGGACCCGGATGTGCTGCTCATGGCTCGGTTGGCCCGGCACCGGGGCCAGGTAGCCGACTTCGCTGCCTGGCACCTGGACCAACTGGCCTGGGAGTGCAGCGCTACCCGAGTCTGCGAGGTCGCCGTGACCCACGTCCCGGAACTGCTGCACACCAACGACTACGCCCGAGCGGCGTGGACATCGCACGCCAGGACAGTGTTCGCCTGGCAGATCAAGTGCACGCGGAACCGTGAGCTGCTGGAACAGTCGATCCAGCCGGGCCTGATGGCTCTGGCGTCACGTCAGGCCAGAC
Source organism: Pseudonocardiaceae bacterium (assembly GCA_036279295.1). Classification (GTDB taxonomy): domain Bacteria; phylum Actinomycetota; class Actinomycetes; order Mycobacteriales; family Pseudonocardiaceae; genus DATEPR01. The sequence continues at coordinate 3,828 of DASUJK010000069.1, forward strand.
TGGCCGGTCCACCACTGTGGCCTGTGCACATAGTGATCACCGAGGCAGCACTACGGGCACCGCTCGCGCCACCAGAGGTGATGGCCCAGCAGTGGGCACATCTGCTGGACCTCTGCGCGCAGTGTGCGGTGACCGTGCGGGTGCTGCCCAAGTCCCGCTCAGGGCTGCTTGGCTCCGTCCAGCACGGATGGCGGGTGCTGGACTTCTCAAACACACCAGAGCCACGGTGGCTGTTCCGCAGCTCCGGCAGTGTGAACGCGCCGACCGAGGTCGAGGAGGCGGTCGCAGCGGCGTACCGCAAGTACCTCCGCGTACGCGCAGTTGCCCTGTCGGCCGACGAGTCGCACACCTTCGTCCAGCAGTTGATCGACAACGCCCGGAACGCCATCGCTCGGTCGAGCCGGTGAAGCAGGGCGGATAGCTGACCAGGCGGATCGTGCACCGTGATCAGCGCTTGTCCTGGCGGACACGGCGCTGTATCGGCCTGAGCCGAACAATGCGACCGCCAACGCGCTCGCCGCTGGCATGCGACGCCGTACGTCGAGCATGCCGTGGTTCCGGCAAGATTCACTCGACCCACGATCAACACCGCAACCGAAAGTCACCTTCCAGCGCGGCCAACGCAGGCCCCGTGGCCTGGCACACCACATGGCAGATAGCGCCAACGGCTTGCTTCGCAACCTCGACAGTCGGACCACCGGTCCGGCAGTAGCGCGGGCTAGGCAGCGCATCGGCCGAGATCGGCACGCGGAGCACCAGAATGCCGAACGCGGCCGGGCGATCGTTGTCGAAGGGCTCCAAGAGTTGGGCGTCGCCGTACCGCTCCCACCTACTCCACTCCGAACAGCAACCCGACCGCACCACCGACATGGGCATGGGCGCGGCCAGCTGGACCGTGAGAGCCACACGCCCCTCGTCGTCCCAATGCTCGTCGGCCTCCAGCACGCACGGATGGCGTCTCACGTAGCCGGGCGTCATGATCGGCGGCTGGCTGATCCGCCAAGCTGCCAGTGCGAACAGCAGCGGGTTCTGAGTCGGCTCGATGTCGTCGCGGAACGCGCCACAGCTTTGGCGTAGGTAGGCGCCGAAGCGGGAACATCCGTCGCTCGCCATCTCGCGGTCGTACTCGTCGTCCGCCGCGAACGCCGCCATCCTTGCCACATTCATCACGACCTCACCCCTCCTACTGGTCACTCTCCGAGCGGGCCAGGCTGAGCACCGTGGCCGGGACCGGCCCGGCTCAGCCAGCGCTATAGCAGCGCTTGGCGCCGGTTGGCGTTCGGCCAGCGGTCAACCTCGCCTCAAAGCGTTCACACACGGTTTCCCCGGCGGGTCAGCAACTTCGCTCGTCTCGGTGCGGTCTCACAACAGAGCGAGAGCGGCCGTCTCGCACTATCAACGGGCTCTGATACGCCATGAACCCGCGGTTCCACGCCGGCAGCGTGCTACCAGTCGAGGGACTCGATTCAAGATCGGCCGAACGATCCACCGCAGCGCCGTGCTCGTGCGCTGAGTAGGGCCAATCTCGCGAAGTGCGCCTTGCGGGCGCTGGTGGCTCGTAGCGTCCGCTCCTCTGGCGGCAGAACACCATCCGGGTCAACCTGGCGATCAAACCGATCCAGCGCGGCCTTGCGTGCTGCCGCCGTACGGGCTGCCCTGTCCGAAGTGTTGGCCCAGGAAGCATGAGCGGCGACCTTGGCACGCAGGCTGCGCTGGGCTGCTGTCAGTTCGTTGTCCATATCTCCAGTGCACCACGACAATGTCACCACCATCCGATGTGGCCTGACCGGCGGCAGTTAGCCAGCACCTACCTCAATGGACTCTCCTAGCGAATGAGACCCATCAATGGCCGGACCTGTCTCGACCTTGCCAGTTTGGCGCCATCGACGTAGGACCGCGCGCCCATAGTTGTGGGTGCCGGCCACCCGATCCAGCTCCGCTCCCGTCGGCGCACGACCTTGTGTTCGTTCACGCTGAAAGTGCTCCCACATCACGTCCTCCGCCTTCGCGCCCACGCGCTCTCGCTCGGTCTCGGTGCTCTCGACCTCGCTCTCGGCAGTCTCGCTCTGCTGTCGTGGCGTGCCTCGATGGGTCAGCAGTTCCACCGCGAGCAGCAGCGAGACCGGCGGCCACCCCGAGACGAGAACCGACTGCCACTCCAGAGACGGCGCCGCAGCGATGTTCGCGGCCAATGAGACCGCGATCCCCAGCAAGAAAGCCAGCCACACCGCCACCGCCATCCGGCGGCCCGATCCCCGATCGGCCTTCAGCAGCCCCGTCGACGCCAGCATCAACAGACCGTCCACCGACAACGGCCACAACCCGGCGCTCGTCGCGTCCGCACCGGCGTGCAGGGCGAACTCTCGCTGGTGCTGATAGGACGCATACGCGGCGACGCCCGCGACCAGCAACGCACATCCCCGCCGCACCCACACATCCCCACCGGCACGAAGCATGTCGGTGGCCATCAGACGCGGTTACCGAGGTTGAGGGTGCGATGCGAATGTTGCGCCCGGACCGCAGCGGCGCTTCTGCCGTAGCGGCGCAGCATCTCCGGGGAGTCCCAGCCCATGATCGCCATCAGGTCCGTCTCGTTACCGCCCTGCACCTGCCATTCATGCGCCAGCGTGTGCCGCAATCGGTGGGCATGCATCCTGCTGATGCCAGCCTGCTGACCACGGCGACGCAGCATGATCTTCACCCAATGCCACGTAGCGTAGTTTGATCATGCTGCGCGGGGGTTGACCGTGTACAGGCGGACCGTGGCCGGTCGGTCATGGCGGATGCTGGCTGGCTCACCGGGCTTCTTCACGCGATAACTGTTGTGGCGGGCGCGTTTG